>DASXUI010000514.1:0-1647 GCA_036504955.1 Armatimonadota bacterium | reverse complement strand
TCAGCGCCGTCGACTCCCGAGCGCTGGCACGCGCCTTCGCGAAGACCGGGAAGAGGATCCCGGCCAGGACCGCGATGATCGCGATCACCACCAGCAGCTCGATGAGGGTATACCCGGACGGATGGCGCCGCTCCGTCCGATACAGTGAAGCGAACGGCAACATGGTCTCTCTCCGACCGGCGGATCCGGTCACGGCGGCCCGCGCTCCCCACGGCCTGGTGCCGACTGAGCCGAACCGCTGAACTCATGGTACCTGTGGAAAATGACGGAAAAGTGACGGGGTGACGCCCATTCCTGGAGGGGTTTGCCTGTGACGCCGTCGCCCAGACGGCTCTGAGAGGGACGGCAGGGATGGGCTGCGGTGGGGATGATGGGCGGTCCCGACCGCGCCCCATGGCTCCGGCGGCTCATCCGTAACCGACAGGAGAGGGAGCACCCTCACCTTCCGCATGCCATGAGCAACCGAGGCAGGAGATGCCGCTGCGACGGTGGAAGTCCTCGGTAGCTAGCCACAGAGGGACGCGCGAGGGATACGTACAAGCGTCACCTTGGCGTGTGGTCGAATTGTGTGGCTGCTTGGGGGAGAAGGAGGGGCAGGATGGGGATGGAGTGTGCGCGGCGCGCCCGTCGTGGGGCCCTGGCGTGGTTGGTCTGCGCTCTGGCGGGCGTGTCCGGACTGGCCGGTACCACGGCCGCAGCGATGCCCTCGAACCTCTCCTTCGAGACCGGTGCCGGCGCGCCCGACGGATGGCACACCAAGGGGACCGGTGAACTGGCCTGGGACAGCACGGTCGCCCACGCCGGAACCCACTCCCTACGGCTTCGGTACACCGATTGGGAGACCGGCTGGGAGTCTGACACCTTCGAGGTAGACGGCAGCTACACCACCACCTATCCGGTCATCACCCTCTCGGCGTGGGTGAAGGGCTCCGCCATCACCGGCTACAACCGTCCCTTCATCGCCTGGTTCAACTCCAGTGGCGATAGGATCATCAACTCCGACATGGCCTTCCTACAGCACGGCTCCCCCGACTGGACGCGGATGCGCTTCGTGTGCCTGCCGCCCGCCGGAGCCGTGAAGGGCCTGATCCACCTGGACTCCTCCGGGAACGCGGGCACCACGTGGTACGACGACCTCTCCTTCACCGTCGAGACCGTGCCGGTGAAGGCTCCCATCAACGCGGCTGAAGACCCCATCATCTCCCCCTATCACGCCTTCCTGCGCGACTACGCCGACCACCCCCAAAACTGGGACCTGCGCATGGAAGTGCTGGATATGTGCGGCACCTACGGCAAGACGGCTCTGCTGGAGGCGGAGCTTCGGAGCCTGATCGCCTTCTGCGCCCAGCCCGAGAGGCTGTGGATGATGCGCCGCCTGGCCGAGCTGCTCGGCGGGGCTCCCGAGGCCAAGACTCTGCTGGACACTGTACTGGCGGAGGAGACCTCCCGCGTGGGACTCATCCATGCCACCAACCTGCTGGCCCGTTACTGGGAGATGGCGGGTGACCCGGTGAAGGCGTCTCAGGTGTACCTCAAGGAGGCCGAGGACTACCCCGAGATGCGGACCCATGGGATGTACCAGGGGGCCATGGTCCTGCACGTCTGGTGCTGGAGCAACAGGGACCGCCCCGATATCATCGCGATGGC
>DASXUI010000513.1:0-41773 GCA_036504955.1 Armatimonadota bacterium | reverse complement strand
GATGAACGCCATGGTGTCCGGGTTGGCGTCATTCCTACCAGGGAAGTTGCGGTTGAAGCTGGTGATGATGGTGTTCTTGTCGCCCGGCTTCACCTCCGGCCGCCGCCACTGGCCGATGCACGGCCCGCAAGCGTTCGCCAGTACCGTGCCGCCCACCTTGGTGAGGGTGTCGAGCTGCCCGTCCCGCTCGATGGTGGCCGCCACTTGCTCGCTGCCGGGGGTGACCAGCAGCGGCGTCGCCATGCAGGCCCCATGCTTGATCGCCTGCTCGGCAACGTCGGCCGCACGTGAGATGTCCTCATAAGAGGAGTTGGTACAGCTCCCGATCAGGGATACCGAGATGTGGTCGGGGTAGTGATGCGTCTCGGCGTCCGAGGCCATCCGCGAGACCGACCGAGCCAGGTCCGGGGTGTGCGGTCCCACGACGTAGGGCTCAAGCCGCGAGAGGTCGATCTCCACGATCTGGTCGTAGTAGCGTGCCGGACTGGCCAAAACCTCTGCGTCCGCCATCAGCAGCTCCCGGTGCTGCTCCGCCAGGTCGGCCAGTGCGCCCCGCTCCGTGGCTCTCAGGTACAGCCCCATGTGGTCGTCGTAGGGGAAGACCGAACAGGTGGCGCCCAGTTCCGCGCCCATGTTGCAGATGGTCGCCTTGCCGGTGGCACTGATGCTGTCGGCGCCCGGCCCGAAGTACTCGATGATTCGGTTGGTGCCTCCCTTGACCGTGAGAGCGCCGCAGAGGTACAGGATCACGTCCTTGGGGGCCGTCCAGCCGCTCATCTGGCCGGTGAGGTGAACGCCGACCAGTTTCGGCTGCAGCACTTCCCAGGGGAAGCCGGCCATCACATCCACGGCGTCCGCGCCGCCCACTCCCACGGCGCACATCCCCAGTCCGCCGGCGTTGGGCGTGTGCGAGTCCGTACCGATCATCAGGCCACCAGGGAAGGCGTAGTTCTCCAGTACCACCTGATGGATGATCCCGGAGCCCGGCTGCCAGAAGCCCAGGCCGTACTTGGCGCAGACGCTCTGGAGGAACTGGTAGACCTCGTGGTTCTCCATGCGCGCGGCCTCGGTGTCCGGGGAGGCGCCCGCCCTGGCCTGGATCAGGTGGTCGCAGTGCACGGTGGATGGCACGGCTGCGGTCTTCCGGCCCGCCTGCATGAACTGGAGCAGCGCCATCTGGGCGGTGGCATCCTGAAGGGCCACCCGGTCCGGCCTCAGCAGCAGGTAGGCGTGTCCGGCAGACAGTTCCTGGTCGTCCGGGCGGTCGAGGTGTCCGAAGAGGACCTTTTCCGCCAGCGTGAGGGGACGCTGCAGCCTGCCGCGCACCACTTCCAGGTTCCGTTGAGCGCGGGCGTACACGCCGCGAACCATGTCGGGGGTGGACTCAATGGCAGGCATGGCTGTCTCCTTTCGTCGGGACGAGGGGCCCAAGCTCCGGGCTGTAAGTGTGAGGGGCTCTCCTCGTCATTGTACGCTGTGGCGGAGCCAGGGGGAAGCGGACAGGCGCTTGACGCACCGTCACGTGGCTGGCGTGCGTCCGATTGACGCTCGGATCCCCATGCTCTAGAATGTACCGGGGAAACCGCGCTTGCTTCGCCGGCGCCCCTCAGCCCCGTCTACCCCACCTCGCTGGGGCTACCGTCCATCCAAGGTCGAAAGGAGTCATCCCTTTTACCATGCGCCTCAGAACACTGTACCTGACCGCGATCCTGGGTGCGTCCGCCCTCCCAGGTTGGGCCCAGCTTGCGCCGGCCGCCCCTCAGCCCCCTCTACCCCCCGCTCCCGATGCAGAGACCGTAGCCTCGGTGAACGACGTTAAGATCACCAAGATGGATCTGTTCAAGTCCATGCTGCGTCGCGTTCGTCCGAGCGCCTACGTGGACTCCCTGATCGACGACGAGGTGCTCTTCGACGCGGCCGCCAAGCAAGGCATCACGGCTACCGACAAGGAGATGGAGGACGCCTACAACCGGTACGTGGAGTCGCTCCCGAACAAGGACATGTTCCTCTCCTACGAGCGCGAGATCGGCGGCCATCAGCAGCTTCTCTACACCTTCAAGCGGCGCGTGGTTCTGGTGAAGCTGGGCGAGAGGCTGACACGGGTGTCTGACATGGATCTCGACGACTCTGTTCAGGCGAGCCATATCCTGATTAAGGTCGCCAACCCTCCTCAGCAGCCCGATGGCAAGCCGGACGCTCAGGCGAAGGCGTTGGCCGAGGACATCCTGAAGCAGGCCCAGCAGCCGGGAGCGGACTTCGCGGCGCTGGCGAAGAAGTACTCGGACGACACCAGCAAGGACAAGGGCGGCGACCTGGGCTACTTCTCCCGCAGCATGATGGTTCAGCCCTTCGAGAAGGCGGCCTGGGCGCTGAAGGTTGGTGAGATGAGCGGCCTTGTGAAGAGCCCCTACGGCTACCACATCATCAAGGTCACCGGCCGCAAGACCGGCACCGATGCCCAGCGTGCCCAGAAGCGCGACGAGCTGATCCTGAGCCGGACTTCCGAAGCCACGCGGTTGTGGATGGAGGAGCAGAAGAAGAAGGCCGACATCAAGCGCTTCCAGCTAGCCTTCTAGCCTATCCGCTCCATCAGTGTCCCAGACTACCACACCACCAAGAGTCGTGCGCTCGCACGCGACTCCTGGTGGTGTGGTGGCTTGTAGCCGCCGATTCAGCCCGGCTCATGCGCCGTGTCCCCGCGCAGCAGCCGCACGGCGTGGGGAAGCAGCGGGAGCAGGACCTGCATCCCCTCTCGGACAGCCTTGGGGCTTCCGGGCAGGTTCACAATCAGAGTCCGCCCGGCAATCCCTGCCACCCCCCGCGACAGCGCCGCGAAGGGCGTCTTCGCCCGCCCCTCGGCGCGCAGGACCTCGGCGATGCCCGGGGCCTCACGCTCCAACACCCTCAGGGTGGCCTCCGGCGTCACGTCGCGGCTGGCGAGTCCAGTGCCTCCGGTAGTCAGAATCACGTCGCAGTCAGGGAGCCAGTCCCCTAGTGTGGCGACCAGCATCTCCTCGTCGTCCGGGGCCAGAGCGGCACGGGAAACAACGTACCCCTCCCCCAGGGCCTCGCGGATGGCCGGGCCGCTGGTGTCCTCACGCTGGCCGGCATAGCCCGCGTCAGAGCTCGTGAGGATGCCCACCCGGATCGGTCCGGCCTCAGTCGCCATCGGCGGGCCTCCGGTAGTCGCCGTGGATCCCACCCGACTTCGACTCAAGGCGGACCCCCTCGATGACCATTCCCCGGTCAACTGCTTTGCACATGTCATAGATGGTTAGGGCAGCCACCGCCGCGGCCGTCAGAGCCTCCATCTCCACTCCCGTCTGCCCCGTCGTGACGGCTTCGGTGTATATTTCTACGCCGAAATCTTGAACAGAGATGGTCACGTCAACCTTCGAGAGAGGCAGGGGGTGGCATAGAGGGATAAGCTCTGAGGTGCGCTTGGCCGCCTGAATGCCGGCAACCTGGGCGACGGTGAGGACGTCGCCTTTGGGGAGTGCTTTGCGCCGCAGGGCGTCCACAGTGGAGGCCAGCATGGTGACGCGGGCGGAGGCGGCTGCCCTACGGGTGGTGACAGGCTTGGACGAGACGTCGACCATCCGCGCCCGGCCCTCGGCGTCAAGGTGCGAGAAGTCAGGCATGTGAGGTCCTCCTCTCCTCCAAGAAGACCTGCAGGTCCTCTTGGGTGTTGAGGTTGCGGAAGGGGTCGCCCAATGGGCAGGATGCCCGCCAGGCCTCTTCAGGGACCGCGTCTATGCCCTCCGACTCCAGGGTCCGCACGAGGGACAGTCGATCCTCTGCCAGTGCCACCGCGAGGTGTGGGAGCAGTCGGGTGTGGTAGACCCCGTGGAGCGGCTGGAGGCGGCCCTCGCTGAGTGGGACGGCCGCGGACCTGGAGCCCATCGCACCCGCGAGGAGGTCCAGCAGCGCGACCGAGAAGCAAGGCATATCGACGCCCACCAGCCCAAGGACGCCGCTTCCCAACTCATCCCTGAGGGCCGAGAGAGCGGTTGCCAGCCCGCCAAGGGGGCCCTTGTCGGGCCACAGGTCGGTCAGCGCCTCCGCGTCGACGCCTCCAAGGTCCTGTCCGGCGGCGGCCACCACCATCACCCGACGGCCGGCATTCCGGACCCGGTCCACGGCATGGGCGACCAAGCTTCGGCCGTCCAGCTCCAGCCCGGCCTTGGGACCACCCATCCGCCGCCCCTGACCGCCGGCCAACACTGCTACCACCTGGCACGGCTGTGCCTGTCGCGTAGCGGCCTGAGAGGTGTCGTTCATGGTGGGGTGGTGGCGAAGCCGGTATGGCTCAGGCGTAGGCGGTGAAGCGGTTGTGCTCGTCGACCATCGCCATCTTCGGGGTGATCTCCTCGTCCGTGAGCACGAAGGACACGATGATGACCTTGTCGCCCTGGCGGCACCGGTGAGCGGCCGCGCCATTCACGCAGATGAAGCCCGACCCCTTGGGCGCCGCCAGCACGTAGGTCTCGAAGCGCTCGCCGTTGCTGACGTTCCAGACGTGGACCAGCTCGCCCTTGAGCAAGCCGGCGCGCTCGATCAGGTCCTCATCGATGGCGATGCTGCCCACGTAGTCAACGTTCGTCTCGGTGACGGTCGCCCGATGGATCTTGCTCTTGCAGAGCGTGTAGAGACGCATAGAGGGTTGGGTCCTGTGTTCCCCGCGCGACGCGGGCGGCCGCGCGGGGAAGGTTGGCAGCTCTTGGGCGCCAAGGGCTTAGCCGGCGGCGATCTCCTCGGCAAGGCGGACGAGGGCCCGCACGCCCACTCCACTGGCTCCCTTGGGCAGGTGCGGCACGTCGCTCTCGATGGTGGCCGTGCCGGCGATGTCCAGGTGCACCCAGGCGGTCTCGTCCTTCACGAACTCCTTCAGGAACCACGCCCCGGTGATGGGGCCGGCCCAGCGCCCGCCGGCGTTCTCCATGTCCGCGATCTCACTCTTGATCAGCTCCCGGTACTCGTCATAGATGGGGAGCTGCCAGATCTTCTCGCCCACGGCGCGCGAGGCGTTCATTACCTGGTCCACCCACTCCTGGGGCTTTCCCATGGCACCGGTAGCAACGTGGCCCAAGGCGACCACGCACGCTCCAGTCAGGGTAGCCAGGTCCACGATATGGGTGGCACCCAGCTCCTGAGCGTGAACCAATGCATCGGCGAGGATCATCCGGCCCTCGGCGTCCGTGTTGACCACCTCCACCGTCTTGCCGTTCATCCCGCGCACCACGTCGCCCGGTCGCGTGGCCTTGCCGCTGGGCATGTTCTCCGCCATCGGAATCACGCCAAGGACGTTCACCTGGGGCTTGAGCTGCGCCAGGGCCAGCATGGCTCCAGCCACGGCGGCGGCGCCGCTCATGTCCGTCTTCATGTCCTGCATACCCAGGCCGGGCTTCAGCGAGATGCCGCCGCTGTCGAAGGTGATGCCCTTGCCCACGAAGCCGAGGGTGGGCTTCCCCTCGAAGTCCCCATACCGAATGGTCACTAGGCGCGGCTCGTTGTCGCTCCCCTGCCCCACGGCCAGCAGCAAGCCCATGCCCTTGTCTCGCATCTGGCTAGCGGTCAGGACCTCCACGCTCAGCCCCGCGCCTTCGGCCAGAGCCTTCACCTTCTCCGCCATCGCGGCGGGGTAGAGGTCGTTCCCAGGCTCGTTCACCAGCGACCTGGCCGTGTTGGCTGCCTCGCCCAGCACCAGCCCCCGCTTGCCGCCGCTCTCCAAAGCCGCCTGCCGCGAGGGGTCCGCCAGTACCATCGTCTCCAGGGTGGCCTTCGACTGATCCTCGGTCTTGTAGGTGTCTAGCGACATCAGGCCCATCACAGCCGAGCCGACCAGTGCCTCCGCGACCTGTGCCACGTCCATACCGGCCACCAGGAGAGTTCCGCCGAACACCAGGCTCTTCCACTCCTGTCGTTGGGCTGCCCTCGCCGCTTGACCCGCCAGCTTGCCCAGCCGTTCCAAGGTCAGCTCGTCACGCTTGCCTGCGCCCAGAAGAAGAAGACGCCGGGTGCTGAGCTTCCCCTGAGTGTGGAGCACCGTTGACTCGTGAGCTTTGCCCTTCATCTCTGGGGAGCCCACCAGCTCAGATAGCAGGCCGGAAAGAGAGGAGTCGTCAGACGCGAGGAGCTCCGGGAGGGGTTCGTCCTGAAAGACCAACTCCACTCGGGCATCGGCGGGGATCTCCGCGGCTTTCGAAGCATGGGTCTGCAGGTTCAAGGATTCGTCCCTTCTGGAGTTGGCACCCGACTGGCGGGGAGTCCAAAGCTGTGGCGGGTCGCGGCACGGTGCGGACGTGGGCCGGCGGCTCGTAATGGTAGGGGGCCGAAGCACTCCTCACCGGAGGGCCTGGCCCAGCCCTCCGGCTTCCGCGCGGAACTGGGGCAGCCCTGGGGAAGGATTCGCCTGGTTGAAGCCCGAGCTGGCGGCTTCGCGAACCGGCGTATAGATCATTATAGTGCCGGGGATTCCCTCGCGTCAACGAACGGATGCTTGCATCCACAAAGATACGGGCAACCCTCGCGCAGCGAAGCTGAGAGTGCCTCGCGGCGGAACCAAGGCACTACTCGCTCGACTCGCCCAAGAAACGCTCCGGCTGTGGTACTGTCTCTATAGAGTACCATCGGTTGTTTGACCATGCCACACCCAGGAACGTAGCCAAAGAGATAGCGCGTGTTCTTGGTGGCTCCGTGTAGTGCCGAGTTTCGGCAACCAAGTGGTAACCAGTCGGAGGGTGGTTCGGCGCTTGCCTGTGGCCAATCGCCCCGGCTGGCCCGGAGGACGTATGAAGCTGTTCAGGATCGATCAGATGGCGCTTGTAGGCTGCATGGTCGTGGTGATGGCGCCAGCGTGCCCCGCCCAGCAGTGGACCGTGCTGACAGAACCCCACGCGCCCCGCGACACAGCCCCGGCATCGGGACCAATCTCCTTGGCCCCATCGCCAGACGGCTCACTCTACGTAGGCTATGGGGCGCTGTACCGACGTTCTGAGAACGAGACCAGCGCCCAGATCCGTCTGCGAAGCCCCCAAGGGGTGTGGAGCGTGGTCTCCGTGGCGGGCAGAGCCCTTGGAGCAGTGACTCGTCCGGCAGGGCTAGCGGTGGACGCTCAGGGGGTGCTTCTCGTCTCGGACGAGGGCAACTGGCGCGTCGCCACTCGCGCCCCAGACGCGGGGTGGACCGTTCTGGCGCCGCAAGGGCACGGTGCTCAGGAGGTTCTCGGCCCCACGGCCATCAGGTTCGACAGCCAGGGAGGGCTGTGGGTCGCCGACTATGGGCGACTGCACCACCGGACTCCTCAGGGGGACTGGAGCGTGGAGGGGCGGCTCGCCAGCCTTGGAGGCTTTGGCCAGGGGGATGCCTGGCAGCTGCCGGGCGGGATGGCGCCACTTCCGGACGGCGGGCTTCTGCTCTGCGAGGTCGAGTCGGTCGACGCCAACGGCATCAATGGTCTGCACTACCGCAATCCCCTTGGGCAGTGGGCCCTCTTGGACCGGGAGACCGAGGCCACGGGCATCGTGGCGGACTCCGCAGGCAACGTCTTCACGGCCGAGCCAAGGAGGAACCGCGTGCGCAAGCGGGACCTGCTGGGCAACTGGACCGTCGTAGCCGGCCAGGGGGAGCTGCCTGGACAGGTGCTGGAGCCCCAGGACGTGGCTCTGGACGGTCAGGGCCGCCTGCTCATCGCCGATGGTGGCAACGCGCGGGTGCAGCGCTACGATCCCCTGGCTCCCCAGACGCCGATTCCGGGAGACGTGGATGGGGACGGCGCGGTCACGCTCTTCGACGTCCAGACGCTGCTGCGGCTAACAGCGGCCATCACGGAGCCCGGCCCGGAGACGCTGATCGTGGGGGACATGAACCATGACGGGAAGCTCAACATCCAGGATGCTGTTCTGCTGCTGCGGAGGGTCGCCGGCCTGTGACGCTCTGGCAGGGACCGGCCCCGCCGCTTACCCCATCGCTGGAGTGGCTGAGCACTCCCAACGGTGTCCGCTGACCGCACGGTACGGGGCTATGCCTGTACGCAGTGCGGCAGCGACAACCAACCTCGCTTGCCTCCGGAGGGCGTTCCTGCTATGATAGCGGTGTAGGCCTCATGGCCTAGTCCACTGGTATCCCTCTCCTTGGGCCCTTCACGACGCGGCAGCGTGTGCCGCGCGGGGCTCGAGAGCTCAGCCCGAGCCTGCCTGGAGGGTATCCGCGTTCCTAGCGGCATCGGCAGGTCACTCAGAGGCCCGAGCTCCTCCCCGCACCTCCGCCGGCGGTAGGCCGGCGACCCGGACTTTGGGCCGGGCAGATCCCCTTCCCTTGGGTCGCCTTCGCGATCCAGGCGCCGCCCGTTTGGCCCTTTGCTTCGGCTGCCGTGCGCCGGAAGGCTGCGTATCGCCCCCTAACGCCCGTCTTGGGTCAGGAAATGAACCTTCGTATGTCGTTTACCACCTTTGGGCTGAACCCAGCCCTCCTCCGTGGGCTCGATTCCCTGGGCTTCACGGATCCCACCCCTATCCAGCGTGACGCCATCCCCCCCGCCCTCGAAGGGCGCGACCTCATCGCCTGCGCGATGACCGGCAGCGGCAAGACCGCCGCCTTTGGACTCCCGATGCTTCATCACCTGAGCAAGGGCGGCTCGGGCCGTACTCGCGCTCTGGTGCTGGCCCCGACTCGTGAGTTGGCGGCTCAGGTTGCGGAGCATCTTCAGTTGCTGGGAAAGCATACTCCGGTTCGTGTCGCCGCGGTCTTCGGCGGCGTGGCGCAGGGGCCGCAGGAGCAGGCCTTTCGCCAGGGCACCGACGTGATCGTCGCCACTCCCGGCCGTCTTCTCGACCACCTCTCCCGCCCCCACGCCAGCCTCGCCCACGTGGAGTACCTCGTGATTGACGAGGCCGACCGCATGATGGACATGGGCTTCCTGCCCGACGTCAGACGTATTCTGCGCCAGGTACCCGCCGCGCGGCAGACGCTGCTGTTCTCGGCGACGCTGCCTCCACCAATCGTTCAGCTCTCCTCCGAGGTGCTGAAGCGGCCGGTGACCCTCAACATCGACCGGCAGGTCGCGCCCGCCACGGGCATCACCCACAGCGCCTACTCCGTGCCGCAGACGAGCAAGTCTCACTTGCTGGTTCACCTGCTGGAGGATGAGGCCATGGACAGCGTGGTCGTCTTCACCCGCACCAAGCACCGCGCTAACCGGCTGGCCCAGTTCTTCGAGAAGCAGGGCGTCTCCTGCGCTCGCATCCATGGCAACCGAAGCCAGTCTCAGCGGACGCTTGCGCTGTCGGGCTTCAAGAAGCGCCAGTTCCGGGTCCTGGTCGCCACGGACATCGCCGCCCGCGGCATCGACGTGGAAGCGATCAGC
This sequence comes from Armatimonadota bacterium, assembly GCA_036504955.1. Taxonomy (GTDB): domain Bacteria; phylum Armatimonadota; class DTGP01; order DTGP01; family DASXUI01; genus DASXUI01. The sequence goes on along the minus strand of DASXUI010000513.1, from coordinate 32,409 downwards.
CACGTCATCAACTTCGACGTCCCCCCGGTCGCGGAGGACTATGTGCACCGCGTCGGCCGGACGGCCAGAGCCGAGGCAACCGGTAAGGCGATCACCTTCGTCGCTCCGGACGAGGAAGAGGCGTTCCGCGGCATAGAGCGCGCCTTGGGCAGTCCCATCCCGCGCTCCTCGGTACCCAGGGACCTCCCTGCTTTGGCCTCCCAGATCCAGCCCGAAGTGCCTCGCCAGGGGACCCGGCGCCAGTCCACGGGGTCTCGGCCGGCAGCCCAGCCCCGCCCAGTGAGCTCCACGCCGACCCGCCCTACGCGTCGCCGCCTTGAGGAGCCAAGAACGGAGACCAGATCGCTCCCCTCGGTTCTGGCCGTGCAATCCGCCGGCACCCAGGAGCGACCGGACCGCGCGAAGTCGGACCACCGCAACCTCTCGCACGCCCCGACCGTGTCCAGGCCGCGCGCCGAGGGCCGGCCAGCTCAGCCCCACGCCCCCAAGGGCCAGGAGGCGCCGAAGCCGAAGCCGGGCCGAGCCCGTGTTAGCGGTCACCACGTCTCTCCGCTGGCGGCCTCCCACCTGAAGAACCTCTAGGATCGATGTCGGTGAGGGGCCTAAGGGCCCCTCACCTCTCCATGCACCGCCCCTGAGCAATGAGGAGCCGGCTGAGCGCCCTGGCGGTCCGCATCGCAGGCCGGCTAGACGCCCTCTCGCCCCTCGCCCGCACAAGTGTCTCCACCTCGGCAGCACTCGGCAGCAGCCCCGTATCCTCAGCCGCCCTCCCCTCACCCGTGCTTCGCCCCGCCGCCAGGCGGACCCTCAGCGACTGCCGCTCAAGCACCAGCCTTCCCCCGGTATGGCACTCCCTTCTCGTCGTGCGCCAGCTTCAGTGCCATGCCGCCCGTCCCATGGTGAAGGTGACGCCGGGCCACCGTCCGAAAGGGTATGAAGCTAGCTGCCCGGGCGTGCGGGCCCTCTGCTCTGAGGTGTGCCAGACCGTGATGAGGCTTCGGAAGAAGGGACAACTGAAGATACCGGGCCTGCCCATCGAGAGGCGCTACACCACTGAGGAGACCCAGCGCATCATCAACCTCGCTCAGGAGGTGGAGCAGTTCCGAGGGGACACCATCACCGCGGATGAGGTGGTGGAGGTCGGCCAGCGCCTGAACCTTGACCCTGCCGTGCTGAGGGAGCTGCTGGCCAGGACCGGGCCGGCGCCGCGACGCTCAGCGCCCAGCGACAAGGTGCTCCGGCTCCGTCAGCGCATGCTGTCCCTCACTCTCCCCTTCGGAGTCGGGTTGCTTGCGTACCTACTTCGGAGCGAGGAGACGGTACTGGTCGCGCTCTCGGTGATCGGTCTGCTCCCCATATCGGCGATGCTGGGGTACCTAGCCGGCCGCGAGGACACCGGGGAGCAGGCGGCCTCGGTGCTGGTGCTCGCGCTGGCACCCGCCCTCGGGCCTCTGTGCGTGCTCCACGCTCCCATCGCCATCCTGCCGGCAAGGTGGGCAGGTCGCAAGGGCGCGGAGATACGCCGGGAGCATGACGAGGAGCTGGCGGGCGGCGGCCAGGTATCGAGGCTGGAGCTGCTGGATCAGCTCTACTCGCTGGAGAGGCGCCTGGAGGGGGAGAAGCTCTACCGCGTCTTCCTGAGCGTAGACGTGGTGGGCTCCTCGCACGCCGCCCAGAGCGGCCCGGAGCTGGCCGTGGAGTACACCTTCGGTCAGTTCAGGCTGTGGGTGGAGGAGAGCTTGAAGGAGTTCGGCGGCCGGGTGCAAAGCTCCGCCGGCGACGGCGTCATGTGTCTCTTCGAGGAGGACGTGGCGGCCATCCGCGCGGCCCGTCGCCTTCTGACCGGCATCGAGGAGTTCAACAGGGCCAGGAACCGGCTGGATGCTCCCCTACGGATCCGCTGCGGCATCAGTGCGGGAGAGGTCGCCCTCGAGCCAGGCGTGAACCTCCGCGACGTCCAGAGCCCCGCCATCTACCGGGCCGCCGTGATGCAGAAGATGGCCCAGCCCGACGACCTGGTCATCAGCCAGGAGGTGGCGGGAGCCGCGGTCTGGGAGCTGGACGGTTTGTCCCCCTGCCAGGAGGAGGGCGGCACGCCCACTGCCTACGCGTGGCGGAGAGCTCAAGGCACTCAGTAGGTTGAAGGAGGCGCCAGGCCCAGCACCACGCGGATCGGCCTCCCCAGCTCGGGACTCTACGGCCTCAGCTCTTCGTAGCCCGCCAGGTGGTACCCAACGCCGGCGCCATCAAGAACGCCGCTGAGGGCTCGAAGTGCCACTCCGTAGCCGTCTGGCCCGCTGAATCCCCCGAACTGTCCCCCACCCTTCAGGTGCGGCTCGAGGTCAACGAAGAAGCCGTCGACCCCCTGAGCCTGTAGCTGGTCGGTCCTCTCCTGGAGCGTGAGGGCCAGGTCCTTGAAGATGAGAGGATACCCCGAGTCGCCGCGGTCCGCCGGCACGAAGTGCTTCAGAGCGTTCTCAGCCACGTGTCCGCGCAGTCGCTCCGTCTCCGGCATCGGCGGGGTCAGGTAGTCCTTAACGTGCAGCCACAGGAGTCCGGGCTTCATCGCAAGGTACTGCTGGTAGACCTCCCGCGACGTGTAACCCTGACACACGAGGTTGCCACCATCGAAGACGAGGCCCAGGCTCGGGTGGTTCACCTGTTCCCAGAGGGCCGCCTCCAGCTCACCGGTGCGGCCCACCAGGTTGGCCTCCACCTCTAGGCCGAAGAGCAGGCCCTGCTCGGCGCATCGTTCCGCGATGGCGCGGAGCCGCTCCGCCGCGAGCGCAAGGTGGTCCCACGGGTCATCGCCCTTCGGTGGGTAGAAGGAGAAGCCTCGAACCAGCCTGGCCCCCAGCGCGCGAGCGATCCGGAGAGCCTGGTCCACCTCCGTCGAGAGGTACCTGTCGAAGTCCACGAAGCGGTTCCTGGTCCCGTCGTCCACGTCCAGCAGCTTCACCTTGCCCAGAGGAGAGGCCAGCGACGAAGCTCGCACCCCATACTGCTGCTGCAAGGCGACCATCTGATCAACTTCAGCCGGTGAAAGCTGTACCACGTTCTGGGTGCCGGAGCCCAGGTTCACAAAACGCGGGCTGTAGTAGCCCATGCCCAGGGCCCGCGTGACGGCGAGCTGCTCCTCCAGCCGCTTCGACTCTGAGCTCTCGTCAGCCAGCCCCGTCAGCAACACCTCAACCATCGCCAACTACCCCTCCTCTACGGACCCAGCACTCGTTCGCCGCCGTGGGGGCCCGGCATCCTGCCAACCCTCAGCGCCGGCCGTCACTCGCCCGTGGGCGCCGCCAGAGGCAGTGGGGCGCAGGCGTCTCGCCTGCGCAGCCTCACGGCCCTATCGGCCCTGTCACACCCAGGCCCTATTCACCGTCTTGCTCCCGCTTACGGCGGCGGCGAGAGGCCAGGCGGTCTGGGTCCTCCTCCACCTGGCGGTGCTCACGTTGGGCGATCCGCTGGTCAAGAAGGAGCAGGCCGAAGGCGAGGGTGATGCAGATGGCCTCGAGCAGTGCGTTGGCGCGACGACCGCCCAGTAGGTACCTGAACCAGAGGATGACCGCGCCGAGCGCCATGAGTGATCTGGCGACAGCCCGGTACTGGCAGGCCTTCTCGTAGCAGGCGTCACGATACGGCTTGTAGGTGAAGCTCACGGCTGCCTCCCTGGCCTCCACCCTACTGCCTTGAACGATGCCTCACGCGGGCGCTCAGCGCCCGATGCCCACTCTGGCGGCCTGCGGCGCGCCCAATGACAGAGCCGCTTAATCACTTACCGCGCATTACCGATTGAGTCATGTGCCTCAGGTGACCGCTAGCTGCCCACCAGCTCCGCGACGGCATCCGAGGCGAAGCCGGCGTACACCTCAAGCACTTCCCCCTCCGTGGCATCGCCCCCGTGGATGTAGGCGGCGTACCGCCATTTGGCCGAGCCCCCTGCTGGAAGCGTCAGGCTGCCGTCCTGCCCCTCCCCTGGGAAGTAGTAGGAAAGCGCGAAGGGATTGGCGGTCATCAGGCCGTAGTCCCTCACGTGCCAGTGGCTGGGGTGCCGGGGATTGGAGGGGTGGTCGAGGAGGGCGAGCCCGACGGCCTGGCCACCGACGACTCCTGAGTAGTCGCACCACTCGGCCGGCCGGCCCCAGGCCTGCCCCTCGCCTACGCCTCCTCTGCTGTTCTCGATCCGGCCGCCGCGCTCAACGTCCAGCGGGGTTGCCACCCTGACAGAGACTAGGCCCCCCTCCTTGGTGTCGCCGAAGGTCACCGGGCCGTAGACTGCGCTGAAGGTGAGTGAGAGCAGCAGGATCCATGCGCCTCCCGCGAGCGGCAGCACGCACAGCTCTCGCTCCTCGTCCACCACGGGGGCGCCCTTCGCGTCGACCCACTGGTGAGCGGCGGTCAGCCCGCCCGCCAGGGGCCCGCCGTACACGTTGAGCAGAGACCGCGTAAGGATGTGGCCGTGCCCCGGCTCCTCGCTCCAGTTGTCGCTTCCGTTCACGTCGCCGTGGGCAACCCATAGGGAGCGATGGTGCGGATGGTCGCTGGACTCACCCCCAATCCCTTCCATCGGGTAGCCTCGCGTAACGCGAGTGCCTCCTGGTCCAAGAATCGGGTAGAGGAAGGGTCGGGCGATGCCCTCTCCGGTGTGATATCGGGTGAAGGGCGAGCCCTCGAGTCTGAAGGCTACGCCGCCCTCCTCCACCTCCGCCTCGATCCTGCCCCTGGGCTCAGCTTCCTTGGGGAGCACCTCCCACATCGTGGCCTCACCGGCAGGCAGCATAGGCGCTACCCAGGCGAGCATGAGCCCATCACGCTGGCCCCAGCACTGGGCGGGCACGGTGCCGCCGGCTGGGTTCGCCAGCACGTGCCCACCCCAGCAGAGCGTGCCGTCCGCGATCAGGGCTCGCACCAGGGTCTGGCGGCGGAGCCGTGGCGAAGCGGGGACGCGCAGGCTGGGGGCGCTCATGACGGTACCCCGCTGCTGCCGAAGGCCGTGCGTAGGTTTTCCAGGCTCTGCCGCGCGATGGTGGCTGGGTCGGGGCTGTAGTCGAAGGGCTCCACAGAGACCCACCCCTCGTAGCTGATATCGGCAAGCGCCTGGCCGATGGGCTTGAAGTCTACGTCGCCGAATCCGGGCCCTCGGCGGTTCCGGTCGTTGGCGTGGACGTACGCGATGGAGTTGGCGTAACGACGAATCAGGTCGCAGGGACTACCCTCGGAGCAGAGGCTCTTCACATCCGCGACGACGCGCACCCACTGCGAGCCAACGGCACTGGCGAGCTGAGTGGCCTCCTCCATCGTGTTCAGGAAGTTGGTCTCAGTCGCGGGCAGGGGCTCCAGGCAGAGGGTGACCTTGCGTCGCTCGAGCTCAGGGAGGACCAGTCGGAGGGCATCCATCAGGTAGGGGTGGGCCAGCTCCTCGGTCACCCCCTCGAGAAGGGATCGTTGGTTGGGTGAGCCCAGCACCATGAACTCGCCCCCCAGGTCCGCGCAGTAGCCCGCCATCGACCTCAGGAACTCCGAGGTCCGGGCTCGGATGCCCTCATCAGGGTGGGTCAGGTGGAGGCCCGCGGGGGTTACAAGCAGCCAGTGGAGGCCTGAGATCCGCACGCCGGCGGCCTCAGCCTCCCGGCGGAGTTCGGAGCGCTCCTGGGGGCTGGTGAGATGCGGGGTCTCGCTGAGGGTGAAGGGGGCCACCTCGAGGCCATCGTAGCCGACCTCGGCCGCGAATCTGCAGATGCGGGGCCAGTCCCAGCCGCGCAGTACCTCGTTGCACAGTGCGAACCGAATGGGCATGGACTCCTCCACACAGTCCTGGCCGGCGCCCCGGGCGCCGTGCATGGGACTCCCGCGAGCATCTCTAGGTCTAGCCTACTCCTCGTGCATCACGGCAACCGCTGTGGCGTAGCTTCTGCAGTGCGAAATGCTGACCGAAAGCCGCCGCCGCCCGGCCAGCTCACTGGCCCTGCCGTGCAGCACCACATAGGGCTTCCCGGTGGGTTCGTTTAGCACCTCTATGCATCGCCAGGGAACCCGGCGCCCCAGGCACTTGATCACCGCCTCCTTGGCGGCGAAGCGGCCAGCCAGACCCTCGGCATGGTTCGCGTGGCGCAGGCAGTGCCGCAGCTCCGACTCAGTGTAGACCCGCTGCCGGAACCGGGCAAAGCGGCGGTCCGCCGCCTCGATGCGCGCCACCTCGATGATGTCGGTCCCGACCTCCAGCGCGCTCAACTCCGATGCCTCCGGTGCGCACGGACGACGGCCAGGAAGTACTCGTGGAGCCGGGTGTCGTCGGTCAGCTCAGGATGGAAGGCGCCCGCAATACGGTTGCCCTGGCGCACCAGCACGGGGTGCCCGCCGTAGGAGCCCAGTACCTCGACCCCGGCGCCGGTGTGAGTCACGAAGGGCGCGCGGATGAAGACGCCGGGAACCGGCTCCTCGCCCACCTCGGGAACCTCGATCGGTGACTCAAAGGAATCGACTTGTCGGCCGAAGGCGTTTCTTCTCACCGACATGTCCACGAGCCCCAGCCGCTGCTGGTCGCTGCCCTCGATCTCCCTGGCCATCAGGATCATGCCGGTGCAGGTGCCGAAAACGGGCATCCCCTCGGCGGCCCGCTCCTGGATCGCCTGGTCCATCCCCCACCGCTCCATGAGCTTGCCCACCGTCGTGCTTTCGCCCCCGGGGATGATCAGGCCGTCCAGCTCACGGATCTCCTCTGTTGAGCGCACCGGACGAGGTTCAGCGACGCCGCATCTTCTGAGCGCGGCGAGGTGCTCCTCGACGGCGCCCTGGATTGCCAGAACCCCTACTCGAATGGGATCACCGGCCAAGGGAGAGCCTCACTTCCTTCCACTTTCCGGACCAGCTCGCCGTGCCCGTCTGACTCACCGCGCGACGGCTTGGCAGACTAACTCATCGACGGTCCGGGGCCGCCAGTATCGCTTACCCGCTCCGCTCCTGCGCCCCCACAGGCTGCGACCCACAGGAATGGCTGGGGCGGGCAGCCCAGTTCCGGCTGCCCGCCCCAGCGTTCCAAAGAGCCCAATGGGTCCGCAAGGGACCCGGGCGGCTACCAGCCGCGAGTAGCCATCAGCTCACTCTCAGGTAGCTTGCGTACGTCGATGCCGGGCATCGCGTCGCCGAGGCCCTCGGAGATCTCCGCCAGCTTCGCGGGCTGATCGAAGTACAGGGCGGCGTCTACGATGGCCTTCGCTCGCTGCGCCGGGTCCGAGGACTTGAAGATGCCTGAGCCGACGAAGATGGCCTCCGCCCCCAACTGGCGCATCAGCGCGGCGTCCGCCGGGGTGGCGATGCCGCCCGCGGAGAAGTTGGGCACCGGCAGCTTGCCCGTCTCGTGGATCTGAACGACCAGCTCGTAAGGGGCGCCCAGGTTCTTAGCTTCGGTCATCAGCTCGTCGCGCCCCATGCCCTGGATGCGCTTCATGCCGCTGATGACGGCGCGCATGTGGCGAACTGCCTCAACGATGTTGCCGCTTCCCGCCTCGCCCTTCGTGCGGATCATCGCGGCGCCCTCGCCGATCCGACGGAGTGCCTCACCGAGATCTCTACAGCCGCAGACGAAGGGTACCTTGAAGGCATGCTTGTCGATGTGGAAGTGCTCATCGGCGGGGGTCAGCACTTCGCTCTCGTCCACGAAGTCGACTCCCAGCGCCTCCAGAATCTGAGCCTCCACAAAGTGCCCAATCCGCGCTTTGGCCATGACGGGGATGGTCACTTGCTTCATGATCTCCTTGATCATGCGGGGGTCACTCATTCGGGCGACGCCGCCCTGGGCGCGGATGTCCGACGGGACTCTTTCCAGCGCCATCACGGCGACCGCACCGGCCTCCTGGGCGATCACGGCCTGCTCCGCGTTGGTGACGTCCATGATGACGCCTCCACGGAGCATCTCCGCCAGCCCAACCTTCGTTCTCCAGGTAGATGTCTCAGCCATCGCTCTACGCCTCCAGACTTGTCACCCCATTATAACAGCTTCACCCTCGCCAGCCTAACCTTCACGGTGGCGTTCGGCCCTCCGCCCGTGACACGACCGGGCATTCGCGGCGACCTGCGTCGGGAGTGCTAGCGGCGGAGTTGGCACGCGCTGAGACTCAGCCCATCTCCCGTCGCCCACTGAGCGCCTGGATGAGCGTGGCCTGGTCCGCGTAGTCCAGGTCTCCCCCGATGGGGAGCCCGTGGGCGATCTGGGTGATCTTGAGGCCCAGGGGCTGGAGAAGGTTCTTCATATAGAGCGCGGTCGTGTCGCCTTCCACCGTGGGGTTCAGCGCCAGGATCGCCTCGCGGACCTCGCCGGAGCTGAGCCGCTGCAGGAGCTCGCGTACCTTGAGCTGCTCGGGGCCGATCCCCTCCATGGGCGCGATCACGCCATGCAGCACGTGGTAGACGCCCCGGTACTCGTGGGTCCGCTCGAGAGCGACGAGGTCGCGGGGTTCGGCGACGATGCAGAGCTGGGTGCCGTCTCGCCGGGCGTCCCGGCAGACCTCGCACAGCTCCTGGTCCGTGAAGTTGTAGCACCGCTGGCAGAGTCCGATTCGGGCCTTCACCTCCAGGATCGCCTCGGCCAGCAGCCGAGCCTCACCCTCCGGGACCCGGAGGAGGTAAAAGGCGAGGCGTTGGGCCGACTTCGGCCCGATGCCGGGCAGCTTCTCTAGCTCTCCAATCAGCCGCGCGAGCGACTTCGCATAGTACATGGGCGGCCGCTACCCGCCCAGGAGACCTTTGGGCAGATCCATCCCCCCAGTGATGCTGGAGACGGTCTTCTGGCGCAGCTCCGCCGCGTGCGACAGGGCCTCGCGGAGGGCGGAGAGAACCAGGTCCTCCAGCATCTCCACGTCATCCGGGTCGACCACGTCCTTCGAGATCTGCACGGACACTACGTCACCGGTTCCGGTAGCCGTCACCCGCACCATGCCGCCGCCGGAGCTGCCCTCGACGCGCTCGTTAGCCAGCTTCTCCTCGATGCCCTTCATCTGCTCCGCGGCCTTCTGGGCCTGCTTGAGCATCTTCCCCATGTCACCCAGACCACCGAGTCCCCCGAAGCCGGGGATGCCCTTTGCCATTGTGCCTCCCTATCTCCTGTCGGCTTGCCGCAGGGCCTAAGGGGGTGAGGGGGTGAGGAGGTGTAGGGGCCTCAGGACCTGGCTATCGTTTGGCAAACGCCAGATGCTGAGGCTCCAACACCCCCTCGCCCCCTCACCCCCTCAAGCCCTTCACTCCTCGACTAGCTCGCCTTCGAACATCTCACAGATCTGTTTCAGCTCCGGGTCGCTGGAGAGGTCGCCCAGGGCCATCTGGCCGGCCTCGCAGCGGAGCCTCACCTTGGCTCCCAGAGCGGCCTCGACCGCCTTCTCTACCGCCTCGCGGTTCTCCTGTCGGGCCAGAACGTCGGCGTGGCCCTGGAACTTCACCCTCAGCAGGAGGTTGATGCCCTCCAGCTTCTGAGGCATGGCATCACGGACTAGCGGCACTACGCTGGGCCGCCGGACCTTCTGGATCACTTCTCCCCATCGGCGCTGAACCTCATCCAAGGTCACCGTCCGGCCAGGCCCGCTGGGCGCCTCGCCGTCGTCTCCCTCCACCTTGGGCGTTGCCCGCGGAGCAGAGCCAGCAGCCTTCGCCCGAGATCCCTTTGTGGGCGGCTTTCCCACAGGTGGGCCCTCGCCGTCAGAACTCGGCTCGGCGGAGGGCTTCGGAGGCGGCGGAGGCGGTTCCTCGGGCGCCGGCTCGGGCGGAGCGGCGACTACGGCCTCTGGTGCTGGGCGCGGCGTGGCACGCTGAACCGGCTCCTCGCGGGGCCTGGATGTACCCGTCCGCGTCGGCCCGGATACCGGTGGCGCCTCGGCTGCCGAAGACGCGGGGGCGGAAACCGCGGGAGGGGGCCCCAGGCACAGCTTCACCAGGGGAAGCTCAAGGGCAAGGCGCTGGTTGCCGGCCAGGCGCATCTGGCTCTCCGCCCGCGCCATCGTCTCCAGGGCCCATACCAGGTCCGCGGGTTCGAAGCGCGCCGCCAGCTCCGCGTAGCCGGGGAAGGTGTCGGAGGCGTCCGCTGCCTTCGGGCCCAGGGAGCTCAGTCTGAGAAGGTCTCGGAAAAGGGCGCAGAGCGAGCTGAGCACTTGGCGGGGCTCGCGCCCCGCGGAGAGGGCGCCATCAACGGCCTCGAAGGCCTTGTCCGGCCTGCGGTCCGCGACGGCCTGCCCCATCTCAAGCAGTAGGCTGGTGGCGATGAGCCCTAGCCCTTCGGTGACCTCCTGGACCCCTATGTGGTCCACGGCGAAGGCCATCACCTGCTCCAGTAGCGAGAGCGCGTCTCGCCAGGAACCGGTGGCGCCGCGCGCCAGCAGGGCTGCCGCCTCCGGGTCCAGGGCCACGCCCTCCGCCTCCGCCACGAAACAAAGCCGCTCAATGAGCTCCGAGTGGCTGCCGCGCTTGAAGTCGAAGCGCTGGCAGCGGGAGACGATGGTGGCGGGGACCTTCTGGTACTCCGTGGTGGCGAGCACGAAGACGACCTGCGGGGGCGGCTCCTCCAGCGTTTTCAGCAGGGCGTTGAAGGCATCGCCGGTAAGCTGATGGACCTCGTCGATAATGTAGAACTTGAAGCGCTCCTGCGCCGCCGCGCGCCCCACCTGCTCCCTCAGCTCCCGGATCTCATCGATGCCACGGTTCGACGCGGCGTCGATCTCCAGCACGTCCAGAGAGTGTCCCCCGGTGACGCGGAGGCAGGCCTCGCACACGTTGCAGGGGTCCGGCGTCGGGCCCTGCTCGCAGTTAAGGGCCTTGGCGAGGATGCGAGCGGTGGAGGTCTTGCCCGTTCCTCGGGGGCCGCAGAAGAGGTACGCGTGTCCGATACGCCCCCGCCGGATGGCGTTCTGAAGGGTCTGGGTCACGTGCTTCTGGCCCATCACCTCGTTGAACCCCTGGGATCGGTACTTCCGGTAGAGAGACAGGTATGCCATGGGAGGGGGGCGGGGAAAGGGCCTTGCAGAGGCCAGCGGGGCCGAACCGTGGTCGGCAGGGCGGGTAAGGAGCCTTGGGCCGGCGGGGGCACCTGGTGCGAAGCAGTGCCCGGCGGCGGGCTCCGTGGACGGTTCAGGAAAAGGGGTGATCGTGCACCCTGCGTCGATGACGCTCTCCCAGCGGCACCCGGTGCATCGGGCTCAAGCCAGGCAATCTCGCGGCACACGCCGGCGATCGCTTACCGTTGCTTCCTTCCGGACCTGGCGGGGTTCGCGGACCTACGTTGCGCGGGACCCGGCCCTCAGCACCCGTCGCTCCGGGTCAGACCTGAGGGAACGGCACCTCGGCAGGGATTTCAACCCCGCTATAGCGGATTGCGGGTACAGGGCACCGCTAGTTCCCCGTCTAGCACGATCATAGAGAGCATACCCTGTCGGCGCCTCGCGGTCAAGCTTGGAGGCCTCCTCTACGCTTATACCAAGAGACCGGCAAGTGCTTCACCGGCCACCACAAAGCACGACAGGCGGCCTGAAGCAAGTCCGCCTGTCTGCTCAGTCGGTGTCCAAAGTCAGCCTTGCCACCAAGGCACCAGAAGAGGCCATGCCTGGCCCTCTCCGTGTTCTCTGCCTCTCAGTGCCGAGGCAGTTCTCGGTGCCCTGGTGGTGGAGTAGTCCCTGGCCGTCTGCTTAGCTGGGCAGGTCCTGCTCCGCTGGCACTACAGGATCTGATCGCGGCGCAGAATGATATCCTTCTCCAGCACTCTGATCCCACGCTTCGGATCGATGTGGCTATCCTTGTCCTGGTATCCCTCGCCCAGCCACCCAAGCCCGTCCTGGACGTAGGGGCCCTGTCGCGCGGGATCGAAGAACACACTAACCTCGTACTCCGGCGACTTGAAGGGGAACAGCTTCTTGGGATCGCGCGGCCCCTCTGGATCGAAGGGATCGACGGACAGGTCCAGCTCCGTCACAAACTCATTGCGCTTCTTGGAGTCGGTCGGGAACGAGACGTCCCTGCTGTAGAGGGTCAGGTTCTGCTTCTGCCACTGGAAGTCGTCCCTGTGGGCTGCGTAGAGCTTGTCGTAGCCCTTGTCGCGGATGGTAACCGTCAGTGTCAGGTAGTTCTCGTGGTTCTCGTAACGCCAGTCCGGCATCTCCAGATGACCGACCACCCTCAGCCTTCGTGGGGCGATACGCTTCACCTGAAGGCTGAAGTTCGTCTGAACCGGGTGGGCTTGGTTGTCGCCGGAGGGCACCCACAGGGACTGGCCAGGCGCGGCCCTCTCGAACCGGTACCCGGGCTTGCCCACGTTCTCCCGCAGGACTAGGCGCAGGATGTTCGTGTCCAGGTTGTGCTTCCGGGTCGCGTACTCCACATAGAGGTTGTTGTCGCCGGGGTGAGACTTCCAGGTCCTCTCAGACTCTGCCGTGAGCTTCTTCCACCGCTCTATCGACTGCGCGTACATCCCCGACTTCTCCATCATGTGGCAAACGAAGTTGGGCACCCAGTAGGGCAGCGGCTTCTTCGGGTCGTCAGAGTTCTGCTTGGTCTCCGCGATCTCTCCCCACTTCAACGCCTCGGGGTAGTTGCGGATCTTGTGGTAGTTGAGCCAGGCAAGCTGGAAGTAGATGTCGTAGACGCTGGGGTTGTCCTCGATCCCCTTCTTGAGGAACTTCACGGCCTCCGGAATGAGCCGCTGGTCCCCAAGGTTGTAGGCGAGGTGCCAGGCCCCGGTGGAGTAGACCTCCAGTTGGTGGGGGTCCAGCCACGTCACGATGTACAGTAGAGGCACGATCTCGTCGTACCGTCCGCTGTGGAAGTAGTCGTCAGCCTTGACCCATAGGAGACCGGCAGCGACCTCGCGGAAGCCCAGCATCGCGCCCCCGAACAACTCCTTGGGCGTCTCCAGGGCTTCCTTCGGGCTCTTGCCGGTACGATAGTAGTGGCGGTTCGGGTCGATGGCGAGCTGAAGGCCCACCACCAGGACCACCAGCACGACGATAGTCGCGATGATCGGGCCGCGGCGCAGCTCGGAGTTCATTCCGCCACCCCCTCGTACGCCCCCAGCACGCCAGGATCGCGGGAGGAGGCCGCCTTCTTCGTTCCGCTCACCGCTAGACCTCCCGGCGCTCGAACACGAGGATGGCGAAGAGAACCAGGATGGCTGTGTAGCCCACGCCATAGAGCATCACGTTGCGCACCTGGGCGGCGTAGTTCGGGATCTCCTTCAGCACCTCCGGGTGGATGAGCGGATTGTGCATGTTGAAGTTGCCGTAGTTCGGAATCAGCACGTGCAACACCCTGAAGGCGGGCTTCAGGCCGGGGCCCGTCAGGGACACCACCGACTCCCAGTAGTCCGAGAGCGTGCCGGTAACGAACATGAAGAAGGAGAGCGCCACGTTGATGTTGCGCGTGAGCAGGATGGAGAAGAGCAGCGCCATCGCCCCCAGCATGCAGAACTGGAAGTAGATAAGCCCTACCCCAACGAAGATCTGCCACTCCAAGGTATGGTTCTTCAGCAGAACCAGTACCATGAAGGCTAGGGCCATCAGTCCGAGATTCACGAAGAGCGTCAGCGCGCTTCCCAGGAACTTGCCGAAGATGTAGCTTGCCCTGGCCACCGGCTTGGACAGAATCGTGTAGATGGTCCTCTTCTCGATCTCCGTGGGAACCATGTCCATCCCCAGGAAGATGCTCATCACCAGCCCTGCCAGCGAAATGATGCCGTAGGCAAGGCTGCGGATGATGACCAGCTCGTTTCCCCAGGTGGTAGCGTTGGTACCTACGGCCGAGGACGTGGTGTTGGCGGGGAGGCTGAAGAAGGCGAAGGCTTGGGAGATGATGATCAGGATGAGGGATACCATCAGGAAGACCTGAAGGATGCGCTTCCTCATGGCCTCGCCCAGGGTTGTGGTCGCGATTACCCAAGCGGTCTTCACTGGCCCACCTCCGAACTGGACTGGGGCGCCGCGCCGGGCTTGTCCTGCCGTACCGTCTCCAGGAAGATGGCTTCCAGCGAGCGCCGCTGGGGGATCACGGAGATGAGCCGCGCCTTGCTGGAGCGGATGATGTCGACCATCTGCGCCACCACCTCTTCGTTGTGGTGGTAGAGGAGCTCTACGTTCGCCTTGGGCACCTTTCGGGAAGCCAGTGCCTCCAACTTGCTCAGAACCGCTGGCTCGGAGCACTCAACAGCGACCTCGATCTCACTGCCGGAGAGGAGATCCTCGACTCGGCCGACCTTCATAAGCCTGCCCCTGTTGAGGATTGCCACCTGATCGCACACCATCTCTACGTCGGAGAGCTGATGGGAGCTGAGGAAGATCGTCTTCCCCTGCCGCTTGAGGTCCAGGATGAGGTCCCGGATGTCGATGTGGGCGATGGGGTCGAGGCCGGAGGTGGGCTCGTCGAAGAAGAGCACTTTGGGGTCATTGATCAGCGCCTGGGCGATGCCGATGCGCTGAAGCATACCCTTGGAGTACTCACGTAGCGGCTTCCTGTCCCGGGGCAGGCCCACCGTGGCCAGGAGCTGGTTGATCTTTTCCTCCCTCACCCTCTTGCTGAGCCCGAAGAGCTTGCCGTAGAACTGAAGAAGCTCCTGGCCGCTGAGGTGCTCGTAGAAGTAGGGAGACTCAGGTAGGTAGCTGATGAGCCTCTTGACCTCTGTGTTCCCGACCTTCTTGCCCAGGATGCGGGCGGAGCCGGCGGTAGGGAAGATGAGGCCCAGGAGCATCTTGATGGTAGTCGTCTTGCCCGCGCCGTTGGGACCAAGGAAGCCGAAGATGACTCCTTCATCCACTTGCAGGCTGAGGTTGTCGACAGCAGCCGTGCTGCCGGTTCCCATGGTGGCCCTATACCGCTTCGTCAACCCCTCAATCTCGATGGCAAGGGGCATACGCGACCTCCCTTCTCAGTAGGAAACGATGAAGCCGAGAAGCGTCTCGTGACGCGGCGGAGTGCGGGGAAGGAGAGCACCCCGCCGCGGAAGCGACGCCGGTGTTCGGTGGCGGAAGTGCAGTGCGCGCACCCACAGCGCGGGCGCACGCGCCCCACGCGATCAGTCTGACCCGCACAAAGCACGAGGCGCATGCACGCCAGGCACGGCGCGGGCTCCCGCACGCCATCGCGAAGGGCGCAGGCTGGGGCGTCTGCCTGCGCCACTCAGCCAGTCTGAATGACCGCGGCCGACCGGTGGAGGTTCCTATTACCTTCGCCGGAAGGTCGGAACGATGCCGCCGCGGATCCGTGGTTGGATACCTGGGCGGCTACTTCGTCACGTCAGCCGGCAAGTCCCCCTTCGAGGTCAAGCGCTGAACCGCCACCTGGCTCTCCCTCTTCGCGCTCTCCAGCCTTGGCACGGCGACCATGAAGGCCAGGAGGCTCACGCAGAGGGTCCAGGGCAGCGCGCTCTGCATGGTCGACGCCAGCCCCTGCCATCTGGTGGGGCCCTTCTTGAGCCCCTGGCACCCTATCACCAGCGCGACCAAGGGCAGAGCGAGCGCCAGTTGCCGGAACAGACCCGGGCTGACCTCCGCGCCCCCAAGTGCCACCGGTCCCGAAGGTATAGCTAGCACCCACGCCGACCATAGGAGACCCAGCGCAAGGGCTGCCACGGTTGCAACCACGCCTGCCCCTGGTCTCGATCCGCGAGTCAGCGGCGTCAGAGCCAGAGAGAGCAGTGACAGGACCGCCAGCAGGAGTATCGCCGCCACAACTGCCGCCGCCCTGAACCACAGGTACCCTAGTCGAAGCAGAGGCTCCTGCCACCTTGGATGCTCCTGCTCCGGGGCCCCCAAGCGCCCGCGCAGGTAGCCCGCGATCCCCAACTGCCGCTGAACCATCCGATTCTGGACCCGCATGCCGCTCTGGTCAAGCTCGCGAAGGAAGCGTACCAAGCCCCATCCGGAGGGGGCATCCTCTTGTAGGCCCGCCACCATCTCCGCGCCGACGATGCCCATCATCGCGGTCGGTACGGTGGCGGAATCGCGCATCCTCTGAGCCAGACCAAGCATGACCAGCCTTGCTTGGCACCGCTGCTGAGGCGTGGGCAGCTGCGTAATGGAGCGGGACAGGCTCACGTAGACCTGCCGAAGAAGTCGTGGGTAGGCTCGAAGAGCCACTTGCTCCCGAGCGGCTAGGCGCGCCTGCAGGGGCCGGACTCCCCGGGACTCGGCCAGCTCCACCAGAGCCCCCATCAGCTCCTTGCTGTAGTCGTTGTAGGCGGTCTTCGTGGAGGCGGCCCTAAGGACGGTTAGTGCCTCGGCCGGCTGCTTCCTTGTAACCAGCGCCGCTACGGCAAACAGATCGAAGAACGGGTTGTCGGGCACGGCGGCGCGTCCCCGTGCCGCGGTCGCCTCAAGGGGCTGCATGCTCTCTGGCTTCAGGTTGTCCAGGTTGAAGAAGCCCAGGCCCTTCATCTGGGCCTCCAGCAGCACTGACAGAGAGACCGGTGAGCCCTTGGCGGCGGAGACGGACTCCCCTGCCAGGGCCAGGGCCTTGGTGGGGTCCTGCTCCAGAAGCGACTGGGCGGTTGAAGTGACCCAAGTGGGCTTGTTTCCCCCCAGGTTCAGGCCGCTCCAGTCCAGAGCCTTCAGGTAGGGCACATAGTGGAAGGTCCAGTCGGAGTTCGCTACCGGGAAGGCTGGTTGAGGCGACACAGCCGGATCTGGTCCTGGAGAGCCAGAGACCAGTAGAGGCACGGTTTCCCTCGCCTCGGTCAAGAAGGTCTGGCGAGGGCTTGCCTGCATCAGCACAGCCATGAGCGCGACAACACTGAACAGGTAGCCCAGCTTCGCGGTAGTGGACATCAGCCTATCGTTCCTCCGGTAACTGCATGTCTAGGGGGCATTGAGAGAGCCTCGGGCGTCTCGCCGGCCGGTTGGTGACTCCTTCCCTACTCCAGCTCCCGTACCTCCTGCAACCTGAAGAGCTTCTCCACCTGCTCAGGGTCCAGTTGGTCCGTGCCAGGGTGGGCCACCGCGGACGCGGCGCAAGCGGCGCCCAGCCGCAGGCCCTCCTCGAAGGGGATGCCCCGCTCCAGCGCCAGGGTCATGCCGGCCACGACGGCGTCGCCCGCCCCCGCGGTGCTGACCACCTCAATCGGGAGCGGAGGAAAGAAGAGGCACTTGCCGTCGGTGACCGCGAGAAGCCCGCGGTCCCCCAGGGAGGCCACGACCCACTCGGGCCCGTCGGCCAGCAGCTCCTCGGCGGCTTCGCGGGCGTGGTCAAGGGACGGCAAGCTGCGGCCAAGCACCTCTTCCATCTCCGGCAAGTTGGGCTTCGCGACCAGTGGCCGCTCCTTGAGGGCAAGCCTCATCGCCTCACCGGAGGTGTCAAGAATGACCCGGCTTCCGGCGGCCTTCAGAACTGAGACCAGGCGAGCCTGCGTGTCGGACGCGGCGCCTTGGGGCACGCTGCCGCCCAAGCACCAGGTCTGGTCGGGACCGGCGGCCTCGGCTACCTGTGCCAGGAACCCGTCGACGAGGTCCGGCGTGACGCTCATCGTCTCGGCGATGATGGTGCTCTGCTTCCCAAGCTCGCGGTCCACGACCACGGTGTTCACGCGCGTCTCGCCCAGGCACTCCGTGAAGCCGTGCGCGATTCCGAGCTGCTCCAGCATCATGCGGACCTGCAGGCCCGGGATCCCCGCCGCAAAGCCGCGAGCCTCCGAGGGACAGCCCATCCGTTTGAGCAACATGGAGACGTTGCACCCCTTCCCTCCCATGGAGGTCACGCACCGCTCCGCCACCATCCGGCGGCCCATGCGGAAGCTGCCGACCAGAAGGACTCGGTCAAGGGCGGTGTTGAGGGTGACGGTGTAGACCATGGGCTCGGGGGTCCTCCAAGGGCGAGAGCGGCGTAGGTGCGGGGCGGGGAAGTCTTGCCACCTGAAGTGCATTCGCCGCGCTCAGGGGCTTCTCCCCCATCCCGCTGCTTGGAGCAGGGCGCGGTGGGCCCACATAGACGCGGCGGCCGCGATGCCCGACTCGAGCCGAGGAGCGGCGCGCCTCGTGATGGGGAACCGGCCGCCAACGCTTGGTGTCTTTCCCTATGTCTGCCCCCTGGCGAGGGCCCCCATGCGCTTCGGATCTCGACTGGGTACAATAGGGCTGAGGAGGTTGCCATGAATGGTCTGAAAACTACTCTGCTACTGGGCGGGCTGACCGGGCTTCTTCTGGTGATAGGCCAGGCTCTAGGCGGGCAGCAGGGCATGGCGATCGCGCTGGTGTTCGCCGCCGTGGGGAACTTCGCGGCGTACTGGTTCAGCGACAAGATGGTGTTGGCCCAGTACCGCGCCCAGGAGGTCGGGCCCTCGGACGCCCCTCAGCTCTACCACATCGTGGAGGGGCTCTGCCGGAAGGCCAACCTACCGATGCCCAAGGTCTACATCGTGCCGGATCAGCAGCCCAACGCCTTCGCCACTGGCCGTGACCCCGACCACGCGGCGGTAGCCTGCACCGAAGGCATCCTGCGGATACTGGGCCCCGAGGAGCTAGAGGCCGTTCTGGCCCACGAGCTGTCGCACGTGCGGAACCGGGATATCCTGATCAGCTCCATCGCCGCGACCATAGGCGGCGCGATCTCCTTTGTGGCACAGATGGCTCAGTGGGGCATGATGTTCGGGGGGTACGGGGGCAGGGACGATGACGACCGGGGTGGCAACCCCATCGTGCTGATTCTAACCATGATCACCGCGCCCATCGCCGCCATGGTCATCCAAATGGCCATCTCTCGCTCCCGGGAGTTCCAGGCTGATGAGAGCGGGGCGCGGCTCTGCGGCCGGCCTCTGGCGCTGGCTAGCGCGCTTCAGCGGCTGGAGCGGGGGGCCGAGACCATCCCCATGGACGCCAGCCCCTCCACGGCCCACATGTTCATCGTGAATCCCTTGACGGGTGGTGGGGGCCTTGCCGGCCTCTTCAGGACCCACCCCTCCACCGAGGATCGGGTCCGTCGCCTGCAGGCCATCGCCAGCGATCTGAAGCAGGCCAGCTACAGCTAACGCACGTGGCGCACGAGGCGGTTGCGCGTCGGGCTCGCCGCTTGGCGTGAGGCGCTAGATCAGTCAGAGACACACAGAAGAGGGTCGCGGGACGTCTCCCCGCGACCCTCTTCTGTGTGTATTTCACTGATGCCGACCCCTGAGGAGCGACTACGACGACCCCTCTAGCCCGCGCTTGGAGCCGCTCGCACCACCACAACTTCGCACGGCGCCCGGCTCACCACCGCCTCAATGGTCTCCCCCAGGAGGGCCTCAGCGGAGCCGTGAGCAGAGGGCATCCCCATCACGATCATCTCCGCCCCCAGCTCCTTGGCGACTTTGACGATTCCCTCTCCCGCCTGCCGAGACCGCTCGACTCGGGTCTCTGGTTTGAGACACTGCGAGGTAAGGAACTGCTCTGGGTGCGCCAGCGAGGCTACGGCCCGCTGCTCATCCTCAAGCATGGGAGTACCCAGGGGCATGTTTCTTGGGACTTCGATGATATACGTAAGCACAATTCGCGCCTTGCGGTCTCGGGCTAGCCGGGCGGCTAGCTCGACGGCGCGAAAAGAGAACTCCTCCTGAACGCAGGGGACAAGCAGTCTGGCCGGCCCGGCCGCGAAGGCCACGTCGGCGGCTCTGGCACCCTTGGCGCGGATAGCCTTGGCAGCGACGAAGAGCACCAACAGGGCCAGAAGGCCGGCAAACACATAGGATACTGGCTCAGCCATTGCAGTGATTCGATTCAGTGGACATCGTTCCTGATCCTAACCCGACCCGTCGGCAACCCGAGCTGCGGCGGGCGGTCTGGGTGTGTAAGGGCTCGTGTTGTGAGCCTGGCACCGTGCTCCGCCTGCTGCTAGGTCAGGTCCGGCCGCGAGCATCCCGCACTCGGGACCAGCCACCACCCACTGCTCATGTCGTACCCAAGAAGGGGCAGAAGCCGGCAGGTTGCCAGGAGATGGCAGGGCACCTAACGACTATATCGCCATAGGTTAAGGGTGTCAACGCAGCCGCCTGGCCGCTGTGCCGCCGCCCGATACCGCGCCCTGGCCGTCCTGAGTGCCCTCAGACCAGCTCCCCGTGGTCCGCTCAGACGCCCGCCTGTGGCACAACTACCTATTATGCAGGCCAGGTCGTCTACCCTCAGGAGACTCACATAGCATGGATATGGTAGAACTGCTGCTCCAGGTCAGCGAACGCAAAGCGTCTGACCTTCATCTATCCTCCGGCGCGCCGCCCATGATGCGCATCCACGGCGAGATGACCCGCATCGCCCAGGAGCCCCTGAACCGGCAGGAAGTACACGACATGGTCTACGAGATCCTGCCCGACCGCGTGAAGGCACGATTCGAGGAGACTCTGGACGTCGACTTCGCCATGGAGCTGAAGGGCGCCGGCCGGTTCCGCGCCAACCTCTTCATGCAGAAGAACGGCGAGGCCGCGGTCTTTCGAACCATTCCAACCAAGATCCTGAGCTTCGATGAGCTTGGACTACCGGATTCCGTTCGGGGCCTCGCGCAGAAGGAACGGGGCCTGGTGCTGGTCACCGGCCCGACCGGCAGTGGCAAGTCCACGACCCTCGCCGCCATGATCGACCTGATCAACTCCGAGCGGAAGGGCCACATCATCACCATCGAGGACCCTATCGAGTTCGTTCACCCCGTCAAGAACTGCATGATCAACCAGCGCGAGGTGGAGACGAACACCAAGTCCTTCTCTGCGGCGTTGCGGGCCGCCCTCCGCGAGGATCCGGATGTGATTCTTGTCGGTGAGCTCCGTGACTACGAGACCATTGAGCTGGCGGTCCGCGCGGCAGAGACCGGCCACCTGGTCTTCGGTACCCTGCACACCGTCAGCGCCGCCAAGACGGTCGACCGCATGGTCGATGTCTTCCCGGCCGACCAGCAGGAGCAGATCCGCGCGATGATCGCGGAGTCGCTTCAGGGCGTGGTCGCCCAGATCCTGCTAAGGACGGCGGACGGCCGGGGCAGGCGTGCCGCCCTGGAGATCATGCTCTGCAACTCCGCCATCAAGAACTACATCCGCGAGAACAAGATCTACCAGATCCCCTCCGTCATTGAGACGCAGAAGCAGATGGGCATGATCTCGCTGGAGCAGTCGCTGCAGAGCCTGATCCAGAGCGGCGTTGTCACCCGTCAGGAGGCCGCGTCGATGGCGAGGGACCTGGAGTCGCTCCAAATTCTTCAGGACGCCGGCCCCGCCACCCAGCCTCAGCGTTCGGCCATGCCCTCCCTCTCCGGCCTGAACGCCCGTCGCTAACCCTCCTGCCAGACGCTCGCCTTCACCCCTTACGTGCTGAGGGGCGCCGGACTCCGGTCCGCGCCCCCCAAACCCTCCCTGGCGGGCCGATGTAGGTGGCGGGCTCTTGTCTGCGTCGCCGCCTGTTCAGCGACTGTTGGGCGCGGGCCGGACCCCCTGCTGTGCTATCCTCTGGTAGGGCGTCCTGCCGTGGGGCGTCCGGCGAGACGCGATGGAGGCCCCCCACTCCCATGCCAAAGAGCGCCCTCGAAGGCGAGAAGGCTTCACTGCGGCGATCGGCCCTGGCTGCTCGCAGACGCCTCAGCCCTGGGTGTCGACAGTCTGCTTCCAGGCTGATTGCTGAAGCAGTGTTGCGGTCCCCGCTGCTGCGGTCTGCCGAATGCCTTCTAGGCTACTGGCCCTGCGGTACCGAGGTTGACCTCTCCGCTCTGCTTGCCGCCCTCCACGAAGGGGGCAAGCGAGTCCTCGTGCCTCACGTGGCCGAGGGACTGGAGCTCTTCGAGGCCGTGCCCTGGTCGCCCGACGTCTCCCTTCAGCCTGGACCCTATGGGCTTCTGCAGCCGCCGCTCCACCTCGGCGGCCCGCTGCCCGACCCCGACCTTGTGCTCGTGCCCGGCCTGGCTTTCGATCGGTCGGGCGGAAGGCTGGGCCAGGGCAAGGGCTACTATGACCGCTACCTGGCCGGTCTTCCTCGGACGTCCGTACGGATTGGGGTCGGCTTCGAGGCACAGGTCCTTGAGGCGATCCCGATGGGCCCTCTCGACGTGCCGATGGCCTACCTGGTAACCGAGCGGGGTCTGCGGCTCTGCGGCCAGGGGGCCCCTGCCCCTTGATGCCCGCCGCGCTCGCTTCGCCGCGCGGCCGCTCAGCCGCGGCCCACGTTTTCGGCACCGTCCTCCTGTGGAGCTTCGTGCCGGTTGTGGTGAAGCAGCTTCAGCCCTACAACCTCGGCATCTCCTTGGGCCGCTTCGTCTTCGCCGTCCTCGCCCTCGCCGGTATCCAGGCTCTGAGGGGGCGCCGGCTCTTCGCCTTCCAGGGCTCCCGCGGCGTGCTCCTGTTAGGCGGAGTGGCGATGGCCGGCAACTACTGTTTCTTCAACGTGGGCCTGCGCTACACAACCGCCAGCGCGGCCAACCTGGTGGTACAGGTGGAGGTCGTGGCCCTGGTACTGCTGGCCCGGTGGGTCTTGGGTGAGCGCTGGACGCGAGCCAAGGCCTTGGGCATCGTGGTATGCATGTCGGGGGTGCTCCTGGTCGCCTGGGACGGTCGCCCACTGCACACGCTGCTCCGGGCGCAGGACCTGCCGGGCAACGCACTTGTCTTCCTCGCGGGTTGCTGCTGGGGTGTCTACGCCGTCTGTCAGCGGCTGTTAGCCCGCACGAACAGCACTCTGGAGAGTCTCACAGCGCTCTTTCTAGTCTCGATGGCAGTGACGGCCGCCGTGGTTGCGGTCCTTGGTACCGGCGGCGACCGCCCCATGCCGGCCATCATCCTTCTCTGGTGCGCCGTGCTTGGGGTGTTCGGCACCGCGGCTAGTTACGTGCTCCTCTCGCGAGGCATCGCGCTCAGCGATGCGACAACCGCGGCGATGATGACGACCTCCCTCCCCCTCTTCACCGCCACGGAAGCCCACCTGGTCTTAGGGGAATCCGTCAGCCGATGGACGTTCCTGGGCGGCTCAATCATCGTCTCCGGGCTTCTGCTGGTCGCTCACGAAGAGGCACCGCTTCTGGAGGACGCGCCGGAGGGGTGACCGCTGGGTGGGCGATGCCGCCGCGGCCCGGGCCCGGGGGGTCGGGGGAGGCCCACCGATAGGTCAGTAGGTCAAGCATCAACCTGCTATAATGGTGCGATTGCAGCTACCCGGCCCGGGCCCCAAGCCTGCAAATACCACCGGAGCGTGAGGATGCCCGCGTCGAGTACGACGCGAAAGCGCCTCGCGCCTGACGCGGGCTAGGCGTGGGCGGGACTGGTCACCTGGCAAGGAGATTGGAAGGCATGGCTGAGAGGCCCGATGGACGGACCCCGCAGGACCTGCGGCCCGTCACGATGACACGTGGTTTCCTGAAGTACGCGGAGGGGTCCTGCCTCATTCAGGTGGGGGACACCAAAGTGATCTGTAGTGCCTCGGTGGAGGATCGGGTCCCACCCTTCCTCAAGGGCTCCGGCAGTGGCTGGGTCACCGCCGAGTACTCCATGATTCCCCGCTCCTGCAAGACCCGCAACCAACGGGACACGAACAAGCCCAATGGCCGCAGCATGGAGATCCAGAGGCTCGTTGGGCGCGCGCTCCGGTCCATCGTGAACCTCAAGGGCTTCGGCGAGCGCACTATCTGGATCGACTGCGATGTGATTCAGGCGGACGGCGGCACCCGAACCGCCGCTATCACCGGCTCCTACGTCGCGCTCGTCGAGGCGATGGACTGGCTCAAGAAGAGCGGCGTCGTCCGGCAGCTTCCCCTGTATGACCTCGTGGCAGCCATCAGCGTCGGAATCGTGAACGACCGAGAGGTGCTGGACCTCGCCTATGAGGAGGACTCCATCGCCGCCGTCGACATGAACGTGGTCATGACGGGCAACAAGCGGCTGGTGGAGGTCCAGGGCACGGCGGAAGGCATGCCCTTCTCTCGCGACACGATGAACCGCATGATGGATCTCGCCGAGCGCGGGATCACCCAGCTCATGGAGATCCAGAAGCAGACTCTTGTGGACGTCCTTGGTCTCTAGCCAAGGCGGATCGCGAGGCCTTCCGAGTTGGTGCTACCAATCGGTAGGTGCGTCCGCGTTCTTCCGCCATGCCTCGTGACCCCGGGGTGAACGTGGTCCAAGTGGTTCTCGCCACCCACAACGAGGGCAAGGTGCGGGAGATCCAGTCCCTTCTTCAGGGGCTGCCGGTCGTCGTCCTAAGTGCGGGGGCTGTAGGGTTGTGTGAGGTGGAGGAGACGGGCGCGACCTATGAGGCGAACGCGCTCCTCAAGGCGCGAGCCGCGGCGCTGCAGTGCGGCCTCCTCGCCATGGCCGACGACTCCGGGCTTGAGGTGGACGCTCTCGGAGGCGAGCCCGGCGTGCGATCCGCCCGGTACGCGGGGCCCGATTCGAGCGATGAGGAGAGGTACCTGAAGGTCCTCTCGGCGATGACCGACGTCCCACCCGAGCAACGGACGGCCCGCTTCCGCTGTGTGATCGCGCTGGCCGATCCCCGGGGCCAGACGCGCGTCGTCGAGGGCTGCTGCGAGGGCCGGATCACATCCGAGCCACGCGGAGCTGAAGGCTTCGGCTACGACCCCATCTTCGAGGTCCCGGAGCTAGGGCGCACGATGGCGGAGCTTACCCGCCCGGAGAAGGCTCTTGTCAGCCATCGGGGCAAGGCCCTGCTCCTGGCCCGTGACGCGCTGGCGAGTATGCTGCGGCCGTGAGTCGGACCGGGGCGACACCGTGGCGATGCACGGGTGATCGGTCTGGGGCATGATCAAGATACCATCCAAAGGCTATACCAGATTGTACTCGATAGGAGGCGTTTGTGCCCTTTGACCCCCAGTCCTGGTTCGCTGAGCTGCCGAGTCGCGTGACGCCGGACCCCTCGCTGATCGCGGCGATCCAGGTCCGGCTCCTGGGGGACGCCCCCGGTGAGTGGTGGCTTAAGGCGGACCGAGGCGAGGCTTCCACTGGCCCCGGGCTGATGCCCTCAGCCGACATCACCGTCGAGGCGGGGAGTGAGGACTTCCTTGATCTCGTAGAGGGCCGACTCGAGCCCCTGGCCGCGATTCTAGGCGGCAAGGTCAAGCTGAGTGGGAACCTAGCGCTGGCGCAGAAGCTTCCGAGCCTGTTCAGCCGGAAGACCTAGCCTGGGTGCATGCCAAGGGCCGCCGGGCGACCCGCGGCCCGGGCGTGCTGAGTGTCACAAGCGTGCTGATCCGAGAGCGGTCAGGAAGCGGTATCCTTGCCACCCGGGCTTGACAGCTTCGCATCGGCAGCGTACCCCTTCGGTACGGGGAGAGTCACGCTCGATCGGTGGAGTGAGCCCTACCCGAGCAAACGAAAGGAGACACCGTGACACCACGCGGTGACATACCCTCGCCCACGCTGGAGCGCCTGGCGGAGTACCTCCGATGCCTCACCGAGACCGACGTGGACGTGGAGGAGTTCATCTCCTCGGACCAGTTGGGGAAGCGCACCCGATGGCCGGCCGAGTTGGTGCGTAGGGACCTCAGCTACTTCGGCGAGTTCGGTCGAAGAGGGGTGGGCTACAACGTCACACTGCTCAGGCACGCGCTGGCCCGCATCCTCGAGCTGAACCGTCCACAGCCTGTAGTCCTAGTCGGTCTGGGGAACCTTGGCAGAGCGCTCCTCACCTATCCCGGGTGGGACCGGTTCAACCTGTTCATCGCCGCCGTGTTCGACACGGACCCGCGCCTAGTCGGCAAACGCGTACTCGGCCATGATGTGCTGAACGCGGACGCCATCCCCGAGGTGGTCCCCACCACGAAGGCGCGGATGGCGATGCTCTCCGTTCCGGGAAGCGCGGCGCAGGAGGTGGCGGACCAACTGGTCGCTTGCGGCATCCGAGGCCTGTTGAACTTCGCCCCCCTGGCACTGGAGGTGCCCAAGACCGTGCTCGTGAGGAATGTATCCTTCATCACAGAGCTAGCGGTGCTATCTCACTACACGGCACAGGAGCAGTAAGGGCACGGCCGACGCGGCCGGTGCCCTTGCCCGCCGAATGCGCAGGCGCCTGCCCGTCGAGCATGGCGCGGACTTCCACACGCTCTCGTGGGTATCGCAGGCTAGAGGAGGTAGGACACGTGGACTCAGAGGCGAGCGCCGCCGACAGGGCGGCGAAGGGCAGGGATCTGCTGGACGTGGGCACCAGCGTTGCCGGCGAGATCGAGACCATTCTTAAGGCAGGGCGCACGAAGCGGCTCAAGCTCAAGCTGGCCGGCCGTACCATCAAGGAGGTGCCGCTGAGGGTCACCGCCGTGGGAGCCCTTGTCGTGGCGCTGGCGGCTGTCGTCCTCACACAACTCAGTCTGGAGCTCGAGGGCGACTGAGGGCCCCGCGGGGACGTGACCGGAGCGCCCAGAGCGCATGGGCCCAGCCAGGCGGAGCTGCTTCCGTGGCTCGGCTCTGGTTCTTCCTGGTATAATGGGGGTGGCGATCTCCAGGCTGCCCCAGCTCTCCATCGCTTGGGAGCCGGCATCCCGGAAACTTCGCCTGGAGTAGGCAACACGGCCCGCAGTGCTTCGCGCCGCCCACGCGCTGTCAGCGTCTCGCGACCCGCCGCGGGTTAGGTCAGCGGATGGAGGACCAGGATGAACACGAAGACGGGTATCACCTGCAACTGCGGACAACGCGTCGTCTCCAAGGATGTCATCCAGAAGGGTAACTACCTCCGCCTCTTCGGCCCCAGCTTCGTCTACGTGAAGTTCCGCTGTCCGCGCTGCAAGCGACTGGGCGAGAAGTTCATAGAGCAGGACAAGTGGGACGACTCCCTCCTGCGCGATATCCCCGCTGAGTTCGGCTCTGAGGAGCGCAAGCGCTTCGAGGGCCTGGGCCAGATTACTGTTGACGAGGTGGTAGACTTCCACTACAACCTCGACAAGCTCTCCCTCGGCGACCTGAAGCCTTAGTCAGTTCACGGGGACTTCCTCACCACCAAGACACCAGGAAGGGCAGCCCTGCCTCGGAGAGTACGAAGGCGCACATTGAAGGGCCCAGCGTGGGCTCTCTTTGAGCCTTGGTGCCTTGGTGGTGAAGAAGCTTGCGAAGACTGATGTGGCCCGGGCGACGCACGCATAGGTTCGGCCGCCGGTTTGCCTCAAGCCACGGGACGACTCGGCCGATGAGGTGAGCGAGGGGGATCCTGGCCGGCAGACAGGATCCCTTGGGCCCCGCGCCCAAGGAGTGGATTGGGCCGGCCCATACCCGTCCCAGGAGCCGCCACTCCTCACCTCACCGCGACTGCGTGCCATCCGATGGTTGGCTCACGTCCTCGCGCGGCTTACAGTGCCTTCGTCTGTAGGATGACTGCTGCTCCCCCCATCGCGCTGATCAGGTCCCCGATAAGGAGCTTCGCTTTTGCGTTCCGCCCTACTTATTGCCCTCTGTTTGCTGTTCTCCGCTGACCTCTTCGGGGCCGAGGCCCGCCCCAAGCTGGAGCTAAGATCGACCGAGATCGACGCCATCCTGTACGTCAATGGGAAGGCGGGACTCCGGCTGGTTGACACCGGTGTCGGGATGGGCCCTCAGCAGCGCGGTCGAGTGGTGCTGGAGCGGCTTCAGGCTCTTCTGGACAAGGGCATCTCCCCCAAGAGCATCGTCGCCAAGACTGTTCCCAACGGAGCGGCAGTGGTCGCGCCCAACCTCCGCATATTGGACGTCACGGCGGAGGATGGTGATGCGCGCGGCCTGAGCCCCCTCGCCCTGGCCCGTTCCTGGGCCGCCAGCCTCCAGGCCCTGCTGTCTCAGCCAGCCCTGGGCTTCACCGTGCCCAGACTCACCATCCCGTTCGGCCAGTCTCGCTCGGCGCAGATCCAGGGAGTGGAAGAGGGCACCATCGAGATCACCCTCACTCCTGAGTCCCTGGCTGACCTTCGTGTTGACACGGACCGCAGGGCAGTGGTGGTGACTGCCAAGGCGACGGGTGTCGGGGTTCTGCAGGCCAAGATCGGCGATATGGTCGCCCAGATCCCAGTGGAGGTAAGGAAGCTGGCCGGCTCTATCTACCCGGCTTCCGTGCGAGTGACGGGCGATGGTCCCTCGGCGGCCACGCTTCGCAAGCTGATGCAGCGCGCGGCGTGGAGCGCCATCCGCGCGGAACCCGATGCCAAGATCCACATGGGCCCCTTCCAAATCACCAAGGGAACCCCCGGTAGCGTCGCCTTCGCCAAGGCCACCCTACCTGTGAGCCTGGACGGTGGAAGCTACATACCCGTGAAGGGCACCCTCGAGGTCAGTGTCCAGCG
This sequence comes from Armatimonadota bacterium, assembly GCA_036504955.1. Classification (GTDB taxonomy): domain Bacteria; phylum Armatimonadota; class DTGP01; order DTGP01; family DASXUI01; genus DASXUI01. The sequence goes on along the minus strand of DASXUI010000513.1, from coordinate 4,209 downwards.
CGAGGACGTGGTCACCGGCGATCCTGAGGAGCTGTTCTACTCCAATAACCCCGAGATGCTGAAGAAGTACGGTCCGCTATTCCTGGGCAAGCTGCGCGATGGAGGCTGTACCCGGCTGCTCTACCATCATCAGAACGTGATGGGCCGAGGAGTTGAGTTCTCGGTAGAGCTGTTCAACCAGTCCAACGAGATCAGCCGCGTCCAGGTGATCGAGGGAGTCGCCGATCCGCAGGTCGATACCTTCCAGATCGGCCACCGGGCTACCGCGAAGTTCCTGCCCAGCTACTTCCGAAACGATGGGTACATCCTGGACCTTCAGCCAGGCGAGCGGACCCTTCTGGTCCAGCAGCGGCTGAGCAACAACCAGACGGCCAGCGGCATCTTCCAGCTTCGTCAGATCGCCGGCGGAACCGTGTACGTTCAGTGTCGCGCCGATGACCCGGCCTGGAAAACCTCCCCCTCTCTCCCCGCCAACCCCAGGGCTTCCGAGGAAGTCTTCCCCACCCCCCAGAAGGTCATCAACGCGTCCTACGAGGTGGGAGGCAAGTGGGCGTTCATTGGCATCGGCAAGGATGCCATCAAAGATGCCCATGGCAACCGGCGGCTGGATGGGAACTACGGGGTCCTCTACGACATCCACCTGACTCTCAGCAACCCGAAGCCCGTAGCCCAGCCTGTGAGCGTGCTCTTCGAGCCCTCCGCGGGGATCGCCCGCGGGGTCTTCGTGCTGGACAACGAGATGATTGAGGCGTCGCACCTCGTTCCCCCGAACGAGTTCCCGATCAAGACTTACATGCTTAAGGCGGGGGAGAGCAAGGAAGTGGTGCTGAAGACCATGCCGCTGGCGGGATCGAACTACCCGGCCACGATAATCGCGCGGGTCGGCACGACCTATGCCCGCCGATGAGCGGTTCCTCGGTGCATGGGGGCGCCTCTGTCGATTCGTGGCGCCGCTCCTGCTCCCCTCGGTAGCGCTCGCCCTTCCCGCCATGGCTAGTGCCCAGTTGCCCTCCCCTCCTCCGTCGCTCACAAACGCCGCCGCCAGAGCCGTCGGGCTCAGCGGGCGCATCCTCTGGATGGATGCCACCGCCAACCTGTCCAACCTCAACTCGCCGGAGAAGGCCCGGGCGGCGGTGGACCGCGCCGTGCGAGCCCACATCAACTGCCTCGTGGTTGACGTGAAGCCCATCGTGGGGGAGGTGCTGTTCCCCTCCAGGGTGGCACCCCGCCTGACCGAGTGGCTTGGGACTCGTACCCCGGCCGACTTCGACGTGCTCTGGACCCTGACGGAGGAGGGGCACCATCGCGGCCTGAGGGTCTACGCCAGTGTGAACGTCTTCGCTGAGGGGCACCGGTTTGTGTCTCGGGGGCTCGCCTACCAGCAACCGGAGTGGCAAGCCGTCGCCTATGACCCCCGGCGGATCGTGGTGGCCCCCGATGGCGCGGAGCTGCCGATCGCGGGGCAGAACGGCGCGCCTGGACCCCAGGAGCTTACCGTCTTCCTCACCTCGGCTGGCCCGGACCGCCAACTGCTCGCCGGTGAGGTCGCCGCGCTCTACGATGGGACCAGAGTTACGGCGCTGGTCGAGCAGGGGCAGAGCGAGAGCACGGCCCTTGCCATCCCCGCCAAGCCGGGAGGTATGCTGGTCGGGCGTGGCCATGCGGCCAAGTGGATGCTGGACCACCTCGCGGTGGGCGCGCCGCTTACCTTCCGGGTGGCGCCGGTACTGGTCCCCGTGGAGCAGAGCCGGAGTGACAGGTACGCGCTTTTCGTGAACCCCCTGCAGCCAGACGCGCGGCGCCACGAGCTTGACCTGATCGAGGAGATCGCCCGCTCGTATCCGGTAGACGGAGTCGTCTTTGACCGGATGCGCTACCCCGGCCTGCACGCCGACTTCTCGCCGCTCAGCCGCCAGGCCTTCGAGAAGCGTCTTGGCCGCGCCGTAGAGCACTGGCCGGAGGACATCCTTCAGTGGCCCTCGCGACCAGGCGATGAGGTGCTTCGAGGTCCGCTGTTCAGGCCTTGGCTGGAGTTCCGCTCCGCCACGCTCCGGAGCTTCCTAGTTGACGCCGCAGCACGGGTCCGCTCCGCGCGCCCCGGTGCCCAGGTGGGCGTGTACGCCGGATCCTGGTACGAGGCCTACTTCGACGTGGGGGTGAACTGGGGCAGCCCTCGTTTCCAGCCTGGGTACGACTGGATGTCCGCGCGCTACCCGGACACTGGCTACGCCGACCAGCTCGACTTCCTCTGTTCCGGCACCTACTACCCGACAGCCTGGAAGAAGGACGCCCCCCAGTCCCCCGCCAGCACCGTTGAGGGCTCCGCGGAGGTGGCTCTGAGGGCGGTCGACGACGACACCTTCCTCTATGGAAGCCTCTACCTTCAGCAGTATGCCGGGAAACCAGAGGCCTTCCAGGAGGCGGTCCGAGCGTCTCTGGCGACGACGCAGGGAGTGATGATCTTCGATATGAGCCACCTCGATCAGTTCGGCTGGTGGCCCCAATTGGAGGAGGTCCTGCGCGCCGAAGGCCCCCCACCCCATGCGGACCCGAGGCTCCTCCGGCAGCTACGCGCCGCCCGCGCCGAGGCCGAGCGAGCTGGCGGCCCCCACCCTCCCGCACCTACCAGCGAAGTCCCAGCATCTACTGACCACCCGGACCTCTAGTCGGCGGCAAGGTCCGGTGACCCCCTTCGGCTCCTCCCGGCGTACCCTCCTCGCATGGCCCCTGGGCAGCCGGCCGGTGATCGCCACTCCCCCTTGGTTGCCGTCCATGTGCCTGCTTCACCCCACCCCTATGAGTATGCATGCCCACCCCACGGGCAGACAGGCTTGACAAGTGGCGCAAACGGTCCATACTAGACGCCGATCCAGGAGCGAAGAGGCCACAATGCAGGCCGAGGCGCCGTGGGCTTTGGGCCGAGCCGCCCCCCTTAGGCACACGGCCTTCAGTGGCCAAGAACGCACCCCTGGCCCGGCGCCTAGCCTAGTGGTCTGTCACAGACGAACTGGTGCCTGCTGTGGCTTGTTCTGCCCATGTGCCACCAGTCATTCAGTAGCTGCGCGACGACCTACCAGATTGCGCCACTCCCGCATAGGCTGCTGCAAGTTACCGAAGAGTGAAGTGCTCGATGCTCTCTCACCGTACCCGAACCAGCGCAGTATGCTTGGTGCCCCTCGCCGTCGGCCTGATAGGGCCGCCCGCGAGAGCCCAGACCCTCTACTACGACAGGGCTTCGTTCCTAGGGGACGCCGCGATCACCACGACCTCCTCCATCAACTTCGATGACCTGCTCACCGGTAGGGACCTCACCAACGCGACCATCGATGGCGTGACCTTCCAGGCGCCGGGCACCAGCCCGCTCCTGGTCACGGAAGGGTCCATCCGGTTTGTCCTGTCGCCTTCCACTCCTCCCAAGGTCCTGTCACCCGGCGGGAACGACCCAAGCGCGCAGAACGATGACCTGATGCTCGTCTTCGACAACCCGGTGCGGGCGGCCGGGCTCGACGTCGTGTACGATGTGCCGGATGGCCTCTCATTCGTGAGTGTTACCTTCATGGACAAGGACGGCCACACCCTTGCCTCCAACGGCTTCATTCCCTCGCCTAGCGGAGCGCCGGGCTACGGGTTGGTGGGCTGCGTCAGCACCACTGGGAACATCAAGAGGATCCTGTTCAATGAGTTCGACGGCAGCGCGCCGGACGATAACGTCGCCTACGACAGCATCGTCCTCTCCCCCGGCGTCACCCCAGTTCCGGAGGGTGGGTCTCTGGCGGGGCTCCTGCCCTGCCTGGTGATGTAGCCCTACCTGGCTCGGCGCCGCGGGCGGGCGTGACCCGCCTGACCCCACCGGCTCCTTACCCCAAGGGGGCCTAGAAGCCCGCTTACTACCAGCAGAGCATCGCCTCAGCGCTCCAGGGCTTGTGAGGCTGCCGAGCCCTGGGGCGCGCTGGCGCCCGGTTGGTCCGGAGCTGGGACACTGATCCGGTCGCAGGCTCCCTGGAACGTGCACCAGCGGCACACCTTCAGGTCCTCGGTCCGAGGGAAGAGCGCCTCGTCGGCGGCGCAGCCCGGCGCGGGCTCCAGCCTCTGCATCTCCTCGAAGGACCGGCGGACACGTTGGCGCACGTTCCCCAGTTGGTCGGCCTTGGCCTGGAAGGGCTCGGATTGTAGGGTGGGGTGCAGGTAGACCGGCATCAGGCGCACCTG
>DASXUI010000512.1:0-15547 GCA_036504955.1 Armatimonadota bacterium | reverse complement strand
ATACCCGCCTCGTGATACTTGAGCGTCGGCCGGCCGACGAGGATGCGGGATACCGAGACGTCCAGTGGGGCTTGGAAGTAGAACGCCAGGGTAGGGCGCACGGCGAAGCTGTAGATGTTGCGGACCCAGTCCGGGTCGCAGCCCCGAGCCACGTCTCTGGCGTAGGCTGTGAAGACGTAGCGGTCCGCCAGCACGATGTAGCCCGCCCTAAGAGGGGGCAGGATCAGCTTCTCGTATCTATCAGCGAAGTCACAGGCGTGGATCAGACTGAAGGTGGTGGGGGTCAGAAGGTTCTTCTTCTTCGCCCTGCGCACGGAGCTGTTGACCAGGTCGGAGGAGTTCCACTCAGTGTAGAAGGTTGGGTACCCTTGGTGCTGAAGCCATACCCTGAGCAAATGGAGCTGAGTGCTCTTGCCGGAGCCGTCGCAGCCCTCCACGACTATCAACCGACCAGGGTAGCGCTTTCCAAGTCCCAGGCCACGCACTTTCTTTAGTGTCACGTCTTGTTGCCTCCATCGCCGCCACGACTCGGTCCCCCCCGGCCCGGCATGGACGGAAGTAGTCAGTAGCCCCCTAAGGTCGCGGGCCAGGATGATGAAACAGTCTCTCTGCGGTTCGCCAATCGTCCGTTAGCTATCAGCCACGCCAATCACCGCCACCGCCACGTGGCGTGAGCGCGAGATGCCCGGCGCAACTACCGGGCGCCGGGGCTGCCCTGGCCTCCTGGAGGAGGGCTGTCTCCGGCTGGCTGGACCATGCTGCTGACGACCACCTCAAGGCTCACGGGGACCCCCAGGCCGCGGCCGAGTTCGGCCGCGGCCGGCTTCGCGTCCTTCAACTCGAACTCGGTGCCCTTGGCGACGACGGCACGAAGGGTGATCGGTCCCCCATCCGGAGACCGACGCGCGTGCAGAGACCTGGCGTTGCCGCTCTCTGTTCGCTCCAGAAGCTCGCAGAAACGCAGAATGCCTGCCAGGGGTGTGATGGCCGCCTCGTCTCCCCCCTCCAGCAGTGGCCTGAACTCGGGCCATCGCTTCAGTACCGAGATGTCCCGCGCATGAGCGGCGACGAGGTAGGCGACCAGGGCCAGGTCACAGTGCGGCAGGCCGTCGATCCCCGTTCGCGTCAGCAGGTAGAAACCGTGCTCATCATGGTTATAGAAGCTGATGGCGGATCCGACGTCATGCAGCAGCGCGGCCAGGCGCAGGAGCCGGCGCTCGCGAGGTCCCAGTCTATGGACGTCGGCAAGCTGGTCAAACAGGGCCAGAGCCAGGTGTGCGATCTGCTCGGCGTGCGGCTGGTTGACCTCCATGCGGCGCATGATGCTCCTGGCGCCCATCTCGCCAGGATCCTCCAGCAGGGGCGCCCGCGCGTCTCCGCCGAGGAGCAGGGACAACAGCACGCCGTCCCTCAGGCCCCTGCCGCTGACAACGAGTCTGTCCGCGTCCATGACACACGCGAACCCGTAGACGGCCGCGACCCCAGCCACGATGATGTCGGCCCGCGCGGAAGAGACGCCTGGGACCTCACGCCGCTGTTGAAGGGTCATACTCCGCAGTTTCTGGTAGGCTTCACCAACGTACGAGACGGGCACGGACATGCCGTGGAGAAGCTCCAGGGGATACCCGACCTCCCGCTTGTACATGCGTGCGATGGCGCGTACAGTCCCGCCCAGCCCCACCAGCACGTTCTCCGCGTCTGGGGGCGAGGGGGCCCTCCTCCCTGGGCGGCCCTTGGGCTGGCCTGACGCGAAGGCGGACTGGATCAGGTTCCGGGCGGCGTGGTGACCTATCCAACTCACGCGTCCGTAGGCGTCCGCTACATACCGCTCGAGCCGGCGCACCTTCTCAGGCGCCAGCTTCCCCGTGTCAAGGAAGCCGTTGGTCAGCGAGATGGCACCCAGGGGAAGGCTGGTCACCTCCACGGCACGGCGCCCCTCCACCCGAACGACCTCCGCGCTGCCGCCGCCCACGTCCAGAACCATGCAGTTGGCGACGTCCAGCGTGTTCACGACGCCAACGTAGCCGTAGAGCGCCTCCTGCTCGCCGGAGATGATATCGAAGCTGAGACCGGTCTCCGCCTGGATGCGGGCCACGAGGTCAGGGCCGTTGCGCGCGGACCGGACCGCGCTGGTGGCTACGGCCCGGACCTCCTCCACCCCGTGAGACTCACAGTAGCGAGCGAACCCTGCCGCGGCCGCCACGGTGGTCTCGGCCGCCTCATCCGACAGGAGCCACTCATCGCTCAGATGCTGGGCCAGGCGCAGAGGCTCCCTGAGTTCGGATACCAGCCGATAGGACCGGTCCTCGTAGACCTCCATGAGGGCAAGCCTGGCGGAGTTGGAGCCGAGGTCCATGATGGCGACGTTACGGCCCAACGGCCGCCTCGGTTTCCATGCTGCGCGGAGTCTTCCCGCCTGCCCTCACCGGTGCCCGATTGCTCTAGACAAGTGAGGTCGCCTGGCCTAACAGCGAGCGCAGTTCCTGTCCGCTGAGCCCTTCCCAGATCTCGGGGAAGCCCTCCACGAGCCGGCGGACCTCGTCGGCCCGGCTGTCGCGGTACCCCCCGATCGCCTCAGCCTGACCCGGATCCAGGTCCCGACTCGCCTTCCTATGCTTAGCAGCTCTGTCCAGTAACTCCGAGATGAGCTGTACCGCAACATCCGCGTCGTGCAGCGCGCCAAGGTGGTCCTGGGCACCCGTGACGGTCTTGATGGCCTCCGTGCCAGGATCGCCCAGCGTCTCCCTAAGGAACTCAAGCGTGTACCGGAGTCGCTTGCAGTCGATCCGCAGCAAGTGTAGGGTAGCGAGCTTGGGTTTGACAAGGCGCGGCTCATAGGCTCGCACCGTCTGGAAGCGGTCCCAAATCACGCTGGGGGCCACCGCGTAGACGGGGACCATACCCTGATCGCCGCCGGAGGGCCGGGTTGCGTGCTTCTCCGCGCTGTTCAGAGACGCTTTGAGCAGCTTGGCGAAGTCCAACTTCAGCTTGGCATACCGGGGGCTCTCGAGGAACTTAAGCAGTCGCTTCCGAGCGTCTTCGCGGAGGGCCGCCCAGTGGTCCAGCAAGGGCCCCATCCCCTCGGCTTGGCCCGCCGAGTCGGCGTAGCCTCGAGCGTTCTCCAGCAGCACGTCGAGGTCTCGGACGCCGCCCAACACCCTCGCGAGCTGCCGCAGGTCGCCGGAGAGAGTGGTGGCTGACTTGTGCGGCAGGTAGGGCCCGAAGAGGCGTAGGGCCGCGCGGAGCCGACGAGTGGCGACTCGCATATCATGCACGCACTCGATGTCCTCGCCATCGGCCGCGCCCTGCTCCTGTCCCAGCAGGCGCTCGAAGTGAAAGCTGAGGACCTTCATGCCAGCCAGAACCATGGGGTCGGAGGCCTCCACGCCCGGGCTCTTCCGGCGGGTGGGCTTGGCCTCCTCTTCCTGGGGCTCCTGGGCGGCTGGATGGCTCCCGTTACTCGAGGGCTCCACCGGGGCGGCCTCCGAGTCATGTTCGTCCGCCGGTTCGGCGGGCTGAGCAGGGGCGTCCTGGGTTGCAGCATCCGCCGAGGGGATGGCCCTGAGCGGCTGCTGCCACAGGGTGAACCAGAGATCCGCCTTCACCTCCGCGCGCGCGGCGTCCTCGGCCTCGTGGGGACCGGCAGCTACCAACCGAACTGCGGACTCATCGGTTCGGACGGAAACGATGGATGTAGTCTGGCTCTGTGAGTAGTCCAGGCCGTCCGCGACCCTCACCAGAGCAGCCAGAGCCAGCGCGACCGTCTGGGCTTCGGGTGAAAGACCCTGGAACACGCGCTCCTCGGCCGGGCGGACGCGCTTGCGATGGAATCGCGTCACACATGCCAAGATGTCACGGTCCTCAACAGAGACCCCCTGGATCTCCTGGCCAAGTATAATGTCGCGCCCAACGGTGTGGTGTTTGTCAGGGCTTGACGCCATCCCGACGTTGTGCAGCACCGCGGCGGTTCGAAGCAGCTCGCGGCGGTCTGGCGGCAGTCCGTGCACGCCTGGGAGCTCATCGAAGAGGCGCACGGCAAGGTCGGCCACGTGATTAGCGTGGGCCATATCAACAGCGTTCCGGGCGCAGAGCTGCTCAACGCTGAGGGCCACGGGCGGAGCTTCCTCCTGTGTCATCGGCACATCCTCCATCCAGGGGATACCTAGCAGCTTCACGGCAAGTTCAAGTTTAGAGAGGGACTGCGGGACTAGCCCAGCGGGGGCGAGGGCACTGTGAAGGCGGGCTAGGTCGTCCGGAGTGCCATCGCTGCCAAGCTCCACCTCGAGCTCCAGCGAGTTGGCGTGCTGACCCCCACCTTCATAGATGACCTGGTCCACGCTTAGAACGCCAACCGCTCTAGTCCGCAAGCGAACCTCGCGCTCGGTCCGGTCCTGATTCACGGAGGCCACGGTCTCGACCGGCTCCTCCTGGGTGAGGCGCCGCACGAGATCACGGGCGGGGCAGGCGGGCCACTCCTCCGGGGGGAGGGGGCCGGTCATGTCCGTCTCGTACTCCTCTCGCCGGTGAACTTGGCCTTCGGTGCCGCCACGGCTCTTAACGGACAGCAGGTAGCGGTCGCCAATCTGCCGGATACGGCAGGCATAGCCTTGGCGCCACAGGAGGTGGCTGGGGGTATCGAGGTAGGTATCACGAACTTGGACAACTCTAGGGGCGGAGAGCCTGTAGCTGCCGAGGCGGCCTCCGCCGAGCAGTTCGTCCAATGCCGACAGGTCTGCCACTTCGTACTTGGCCTCAACCTCCAAGGTGCCCTCCATGCCGGACCAGAGGCCGGCCGGCCGCAGAGCGCGGGTGCTGTCGCGACCGTGTGTGATTCGCGGGTATGGCGCACCGGCCGGGCCGGTAAGCCTGGCCGAGGGAAGTGAGGACAGGAGCTGAGGGCTGCTCCTATCGATGGGGGGCATTTCCTCTAGGCGGAGACCTGGAACAGTGACCGCAAACGCTCTGCTTCATTCGCCTTCACGATAGAGATCACGGTGTCGCCGTTCATCAAGACCGTGTCCGCCTGGGGGATCGTCACCGCGTCACCCCGAAGCACGGAGATCACAAGCGCATTGGGGGGAAGGGGCAGTGCGCCGATAGATTTGCCGACCGCCATGGAGCGGCCATCCAGATCGATCTCCACGATCTCAATATCGCCGTTGCGAAGCGCTGCAAGGGGAATCAGCGACGCGCTCGGGATCTGCTGCTCAATCATATGGTATATGATCTCGGTCGAGCTTATCACGCACGATATACCCAGATGGTTATATATCGCCTTGTTCTCAGGGTCATTGATCCGGGCGATGACTCGGGGAACATCGAAGTGCTTCTTTGCCATCTGGCAAACCACAAGGTTGTCCTCGTCGTCGCCGGTGACCGCCGCAACCACGTCGGCGCGGTTAGCTCCCGCCTCCTCCATGGTGCGGATCTCGCAGCCGTCGCCGTGGACCACCACATCGCCCAGGTCCTCGCGAACGGCACGGGCCCGTTTGGCGTCTGACTCTACCAGAAGGACCTCGTGGTTCTCAGCGATCAGGGTCCGCGTGAGGTAGAACCCGACCTTACCCCCGCCCACTACGATGACATACACTAGCCAGGCTCCTCGGTAGGCTCCGGCAGGCCCAGGTAGTGCTCCACCGACTGCCATGGTGTGCCGAGTATGAAGTCTTCAATAACACCGGAAGCCAGAAGGGTGCTAGCGAAGGTGTAGACCCCCATATCACGATAGGCCCGAGCGCGGCTAGGGTCCTTCATCCGGCAGAGGACTCGCGGGACCTTGAACTTCATGGTGGCGATCTGCGCCGCCATCACGTTGGTGTTGTCCCCGTAGGCCACGGTAACAAAGGCGTCTGCCTCGGGCAGACCGGCCGCCCGCAGAACGTCCTCGTCGATTCCCAGGCCCACGAACTTCCGGCCCTTGAAGCTGTGGCCCAGCCGCTCGAACGCCTCACGGTCCTTATCAATGACGGAAACTTCGTGGCCGGCGTTCGACAGGCTCATCGACAATTGCGAGCCCACCCTACCACAGCCGAGGACCACTACCTTCATGATCGCCTCCCTGTCTTCTGGTCAGCCCCATGATAGAGAGGCTCCCTGGCGCCGTCAAGCAGCCCAAGAACAGGCACAGACCCCTCCATACAGCTTAACCCCGCGATCTGCCCGTCCTTAGCCTGCCCTTAAGGAGGCGGTGGCACCCTTCTAGTGGTCGCCGCGGACGGGCCCGCGCCCTGAACTGGGCATCTCCCCCCTCGAGCCCCGGACGGATTGAGCGCGGAAGCCGGCAGCGAGATACGGGGCCACCGGAGAGTGGATCTGCCCTCCGGGTATCCCCCGTACCCCGCGCCGCCGTCGACGGCCGAACCTGCACAACTCACGCGAGCGTGTTGAAGCCCGCATCATGCACGACGCACAAGCGCTTCGTGCGGAATGCGAGCTGAAAAGGAGTAGCACCGTGGTCTTGCCTCAGCTTCTCACTATCGGCATGGCCCTCCTGCTGCCGGCAGGCGCCGGCACCCCCCTGCAACCTCTCCGCACGGGTCCACTCCCAGGGACCGGCGTTCGACTTGCCGGAACCACCGGCCCGCTCCTGCCCTTCCGGTTGTTCCTTACACCTGGGCCAAGGGAGCTCCGCTTCAGCCCACGCCTTCTGGCCCTCAGCGGCCGAAGGGTGGAGGCCTACGGCTACGTGGCGGACCTGGAGGAGCCCCCAGTCGGCGGCCTTCTGCTGGCGCCCATACCCCTGAAAGTGGACGAGGAGGGCGCCGGGACCGGCGACCTGCCTCCATCCTCCCTCTGGGTGCCCATTCCGGGCTCGCCCGCGCCCCTGAGTGGTGTCGCGGCTGGCCCAGTCCGCGTGGTCGGGCGCCTGCTTTTGACCCCCGCCCAGGACCCTGGCGAGCACGTGTGGACGCTACGGCTGGTGCCCAGCTCGCCCCAGGATGTGGCGGCGGCGCGGCGTCTGGCCAAGGCCGGGCCCACCCAACGCCGGACGGTCGCGGGGGTGTCGACTCAGGCTGGCCAGGCCGGCGCGCCCGCGAGCAGGCGGGCCGCGCGGCCGAAGTAGGCGCCCCTAGCGCAACATCGCCAAAGGAGACCCACGACAATGGATCGACGCTTGCTGAAGGCGGCACTGATCACCATGGCTTGTTCCGCACCAATAGGAGCCAGTCAGGCGTCGCCGTCTATCAAGATCACCCCTCCCGACGGCGCTCGCTTCGCCGTGGACCAGCGCTTTGACCTCCGCATCGAGGCGAAGGCAGCAAGCGGCTCCCTCAAGAGCCTGCGGTTGAGCCTCGACTCCAAGCCGATTCCGGCAACTCTGGACGCCAATGGGTCGGTGACGCTGCGAGGGCTCAGCAGCACCGTCGCGGGGCCGCACGTGATCACCGCCAGCGCCGAGGACGGCAGCGGCTCGGGGTCGGCATCGGCCACCTTCGAGGTGGTGGACTCAGTGGGCGACGCCCGGCCGGCCCGCAACATCATCTTCTTCCTGGGAGACGGAATGGGTGCCTCGCACCGGACGGCGGCTCGCATCATGCGCTACGGTGTCGCGAACGGCCGCCCCAAGGGCCACCTAGCCATGGATCGGCTTCAGGGCACCGCGATGGTTAGCACGCACTCCCTGAACTCCATCGTAACCGACTCCTCGCCAGGGATGTCCTGCTACGTGACCGGCAACAAGGCCAACAACAACCAGGAGGGTGTCTACCCCGACAACACGGTGGCTGCCACCGACGCGGCCGACCAGTCGCTCTCCTTCGACAACCCACGCGTGGAGTACCTGTCGGAGTACCTGCACCGCAAGCTGGGCAAGGTGACGGGCATCGTGACCACGGCGGACGTCGAAGACGCTACCCCGGCGGCCAACGCCGTTCACACGGCCAACCGGAACGCGGGGACGGGCATCTGCGATCAGTACTTCGACGAGCGCGACCACTCCGGTCTTCGGGTCCTTATGGGCGGCGGCCGCCGGTGGTTCCTCCCGAACACGGCTCCGGGCTCCAGCCGATCCGCCAAGACGGACTACCAGTTCGATGCCGCCTCCGCCTCCGCTCTGGGCGTGCCGGCCGGAGCCATCGACCCGGGCCGAGACCTCATCTCCAACTTCGTCAAAGATGGCTACTACTACGCCAGCAACCGCGCGGAGCTGAACGTGCTGGGCGGGGGTACCACGAAGCTGTTGGGCCTCTTCGGGTACGGCAACATGAACGTGGCCTGGGACAAGCTATCCAAGCGGCGGAACCCCTCGGCGGAGGGCGTCGTCGACGACTACCTGGCTCCTGATCAGCCGATGCTGGACGAGATGACCGTCGCGGCGCTACAGGTGCTCAACCACAACCCCCAGGGCTTCTACCTGATGGTTGAAGGCGCCCACATCGACAAGCAGAGCCACCTTATGGACGCCGACCGGGCCGTGGTCGAAGTGCTGGAGCTTGACCGCGCCGTACAAGTGGCTCGCGACTTCGCGGACAAGAAGGGCGCCTTTGCCAACCGAGCGGGCGAGGCAGGCGACACGGTCATCATCGTAGCGGCCGACCATGAATGCTCGGGCCTCTCGATTATTGGCGCCTCCAAGGAGACGACGGCCGCCCTGAGGGCCCTGCCGGCCGACAAGAAGCAGGCCGCGGTGGGCACCTACGACGCGGCCGGCTTCCCGGCGTACCCCCTCGACTCCGATGGCTACCCCACGGACCTGGACCCCGATGGGCGCATGCTCTTCGGTTTCGGCGCCAATGCTGACCGCACCGAGGACTGGCTGTCGAAGCCGCGACCGCTCATTGATAGCCTACTCCCCACGAGCCTCTCCGACGGTCTCAAGGCGAAGGGTTACCTGCCGGCCGCCGGTACCGGAGGACCGACTGGCACCTACGGAACCATCCAGCGGAACGCCGCTACAGGCTACTTCATCGCCGGACAGGTGCCAGGCGACCAGGCCGTACACTCCGCCACCGACATTCCGCTCACCGCGTACGGCCCAGGGTGGCTGCAGTATCGAGGCGAGATCGACAACACGGACGTGTTCTTCAGCCTCCTTCGGTCCGCCATGGGCGGCTACGGCGACGCCACGGCTGGGGTGACCGGTGACGTGAATGGGGACGGCAAGGTGGATCTGGCCGACCTCGTGCTCTTGCTGCGCCGAGCGGTGCTGGGGCGCTAGCTTCGGGCGGGACCCCGAGGCGCTAGGCGTGCTCGGGGTCCCCCTTCCGGATAGGGACGAACTGAGATGAAGGTGAACGCAGCGGGTAGCGCGGCCGCACAGGCGACGCCGAGGGCGCGGGTCTTCCGCGCGGCACACTCGAACCCCTGGCAGCTACCAGGACAGGCGAGCTGGGGATACTACGCTCGCGACATCCCCTTGGAGGCGGGGGGACGAGGAAGCGCGGCGCTCTTCTGGTTCCAGGGCAGGGAGCAGATGCTTCTATCCCTCGTCCGGTACGAGGTGTACCTCGCCGCCAGCAGGCCCGGCGTGGGTCCCCAGCGCCTGGCCCAACTAAGGGCACGGCTTGAGGGTGCCGTTGGCGCGGCGAGTGCCGGTCAAATGGGCATGGGTGAGGCGCTGGTTCAGGTGAATCGGGCGCTCAAGGGCCTCTCCAGAGTGGAATGGTGGGGGCCCTTCCCAGGCATGGAGGGCAGCGCGGATCTGCCGTTAGGCCTCGCGCAGCCCAGGTTGAGCCGGCTGCTGGTGCCCAGCGCTGGGCTCACCCTTGACCAGCCCCCACAGCACGGTGGGAGTGCCACGGTCGGGCGGGCCATGGACGAAGGCGTTAGGGTGCAGGGAGCAGAGGCCGCCGAATGAACGCGAGCAGGTTCCGGGGCACACTGCTGGGGCTGGCGTGTGGAGATGCCCTAGGAGCTCCAGCACAGCATCTGTCGGGCGAGGAGGTGCGCCGCACCTGGGGGATCCTGCAGGACATGGTGGGCACGGACCGTGCGGCGGCAGGGGAATGGTCGTCTCGATCCATCACGGTCTTCGCGGCAGTTCAGGGGATCCTCTCAGACCCGTACGATCCCGTACGAGGAATCGGCACCCGCCTTCTCCGAGTCGCGGAGGGCCGGGCCGACCTGGACAAGACCACCCGAGCGGCCCTGAGGGGATACCACGGCGACTGGCCCCGCGCGGCAAAGGCCACTCCCCTGGCGCTGGGTGGTCAGGGAACTGGCAGCGGGTCGCTGGGGCGGGTCGTGGCCGTCTCGCTGGCCTACGGGGAGACGGAGAGGATGCTCTCCTCCGCCGCGCGTGTCTCGGCCATCACCCACTGGGACACCGCGGTGGAGTCCTGCTGCGGAGCCCTGGCGCTCTGTCTGCACTCGGCGCTTAGAGGTCGGGATGCTAGGCAGGCGCTACGGACCGCCTCGGCCCGGGCCAGGGCTTGGGCAAGCTCTCGGAATCCAAGCGAGGATACCCCCGGCTGCCAGCCTCTTCGGCAGTCCCTCTGGCTGCCGCTCTCACGGCTTGCCGACATCAGTTACCGTGACCTGCTGCCCTCCGGGGCGGCAGCGTCCGCCTCAGATTGCTTGCTCTCGGCGCTGTGGTGCTGGCTGCACGGCGACAACGCCGAGGAGACCATCGTGCTTGCCGCCAACCTGGGCGGAGACGCCGCCACGGTGGCGTCGCTGGCCGGCGCGCTGGCCGGCGCCACCTATGGAGCGGAGAGCCTCCCGGAGAGGTGGCTCTCGGTCCTGATGCACCGTCGGGAGCTGGAGCGCGCGGCCGAGCAGCTTTTCGCTTTGAGGTGTTTCCTGAACCCGGTACAGCAGGCGGCCGAGTCAGCCTAGACGGTACCGCCGAGGCGTTGCCCGCGCGGCTGGGGCGGGGCTACAATAGAGGCAGACCCCACGCCTCGTGAGGCGTCAGCCGAAGCCATGCCCAACCTCCAGCCGCCCCGCGCGCGTTCCGTTCTGAGCCTCGACGACGTCTCCCGCTCCTTCGAGGGGCCGGAGGGCCCCATCCAGGTGGTGTCCGGCGTCTCCTTTGAGCTGCCCAGGGGAGCCACCGTTGCCATCACCGGGCGCAGCGGGTCCGGCAAGAGCACCCTCCTGAACCTGTGCGCGGGCCTCGACTCACCCACTTCGGGGCGGCTCCTGGTCGAGGGTGAGGACCTGGACACCATGGGCGACGCACAGCTCACCCTCCTGCGTCGCCACAAGGTTGGGCTTGTCTTCCAGTTCTTCAACCTCCTCAGCACCCTCACCCTACGCGAAAACGTGATGCTCCCTGGCCGGCTCGCCGGGCGGCCGATTGCCGAGCTCCGGCGTGAGGCCAACGAGCTGCTTGACCTGATGGAACTCAGCCACCGCGCGAGCTCCACGCCGGAGGTCCTGTCCGGCGGCGAGATGCAGCGCTGCGCGGTCGCGCGGGCCCTCATCCACCGCCCGGCGCTGGTGCTGGCCGACGAGCCTACCGGCAACCTCGACTCGCACTCCGCCGCACGGGTCCTCGATCTGCTCGTCGCGCTCCCCGCCGAAAGGGGAGCGGCGCTGCTTCTGGTCACCCATAGCCCGGAGGTGGCAGCCCGCGCGGACCGGCATCTGAGGATGAGCGACGGCGAGATCAGCGAGGAGGACGCGGTTGCGTTCCGGTAGGTACCAGGCGCGCTCGTGCTGGAGCGGGCGCCGCGGAGAGGGGCTCATCGCCCTCTTGTGCCGTCGGTGAGGCACGGGGAGCGTTGGTGGACGGGCGCCTGGCTGTTCGCCTGGATTTCGGCAAGGCACCTACTGAGGGA
Organism: Armatimonadota bacterium; assembly: GCA_036504955.1. Lineage (GTDB taxonomy): Bacteria > Armatimonadota > DTGP01 > DTGP01 > DASXUI01 > DASXUI01. Next base: position 3,824 of record DASXUI010000512.1, on the reverse strand, counting down.
CCGGGCCAGGACGCTCCTGGTGTTGGCCGGAATCGCCCTTGGTGTCGGCTCCTTCGTGAGTGTGCGCCTGGCGATGGTCAGCGCTCTGGGTGCCCTCCGCGCCACGGTATCCCTGGTGTCCGGCCCTGCTGATCTGCTTGTGGCCCCCTCTAGCGGTCCCCTGCCGGACTCCGCGTTCCGGAGGGTCCTTGCCACCCCAGGAGTCCTTGCCGCCTCCCCGCAGGTTCAGGCGATCTTGCCGCTGCCTGGCCACCGAACGCCCGGGTCCGCCGCCTCGGTGCCCTCCGACGACTCCGTGATGCTGCTGGGGATCGACCCCTTCCTCGAGGCCGAGCTCCAACCGGAGGGCCCCGCGGGCCCATCAGGAACGCCGCAGGCCCAGGACGTCAGCTTCTTCACCTGCCCCAAGGGTGTGCTGGTCACCCGCGAGCTCGCAGTGCGTCGGAGGCTGCGGCAGGGCTCTCGGTTGCCGGTCCTCGTGAACGGCAGGCAAGCGGCCCTGGAGGTCCTGGCCGTGCTCCCCCCCAGCGATCTGTCCCGCGTCTTCGGCGGGGATGTAGCCGTCATGGATATCGCCAACGCCCAGGACCTGCTGGGCCGCCTGGGGAGGCTGGACCGCATCTCCATCCGAACGGCGAAGGGTCGAGCAGCCGAGGTCGCCCACAACCTGGATGCGTCGCTGCCGAAGGGGGTGGTGATCGGTCCACCGTCACGGAGGCTTCGCCAGGCCGACCAGGCGGTCTCTGCTTTCCAGCTCAACCTGACCGCCCTCTCGTTGATCTCTGCCCTGGTCAGCCTGTTCATCATCTACAACGCCCTGCTGCTCTCCGTGCTCCGGCGCCGCAAGGAGATCGCCACCCTGAGGAGCCTCGGCGTGACAAGGGGCAGCATCGCGGCCCTCTTCCTGGCGGAGGCCGGGCTACTGGGGGTGCTGGGTTCAGGCCTGGGTCTGGCGCTGGGAGTATGGCTGGCGCGCTTCACGCTGAACGCGGTAGCGGCCACCATCACGGCGCTCTACCTTCAGGTGAAGGCGAGGCAGGTGGTCGTCGATCCCGGCGTGCTGTGGCTCGGGCTTGGGCTGGGCATGGCGTCCGCCCTGGTGGCTGCGCTGGCCCCCGCCCTCGAGGCGGCCGGCACTTCCCCGGCGGAGACGCTCCGGGAGCAGACGGCAGCCCGTCCTCGCCGCCGGCAGTCCCGACGGTGGCTTGCGGCGGGCATCGCGCTGGAGGGTGCGTGCCTGGTCTGCGCTCTGGCGCCTCCTCTATCCCACTCCCGCCTGGCCGCTTTCGCGGGCGCCTTCTTCCTGCTGGTTGGAGTCGCCCTAGCGACGCCGTCGGTGCTGCTCCGTCTGGGCGGCTGGACCCACTGGCTCTACACGCGGGCCCTTGGGGTGACGGGTGAGCTGGCGGTACACGAGGTGCGAGCGGCCTTGGACCGCTCCTCGGCCGTAGTCTGCGCGCTGGGTGTGGCGGTAGCCATGCACCTGGGCCTGGCGCTGATGGTCACCAGCTTTCGGGGGACAGTGCAAGACTGGGTTACGCAGGTGCTGAAGGCCGACCTCTACCTGGGCCCGGCGGGTCAGGCGGTGGCCGGTTCCGAGGCGGCGCTGCCCCCCGAGGTGCTGGTTGCCATCCGGGGGCTGCCGGGTGTGGCTGCCATCGATACCTTTCGAAGCCGGGGGATCGAGCTTGGGGGTCGCGCCGCCGAGCTCTCGGCGCCGGACATGGCCGTGCTCGCCCGCTACGGCCACCTCTCCTTCATGCAGGGGGATTCGGGGCGCATCCTCTCAGGCATCGCCGGCAAGGCCGAGGTCGTGGTCTCCGAGGCGCTGGCACGCAGGCTCGGTCTCCGCGTGGGTGACCCGTTATCGCTGCCGGCGCCTGGCGGCCCCCTCCGCACCACCGTGCGCGGGGTCTTCTACGACTATTCAACCGAGGCGGGCGTGCTGATGATGGACCGCGCCGTCTACGCCCGGCACTGGCGGGACCCCGCGGTCAACAACGTGGGCCTGTACCTGGCTTCAGGGCTTGCGGCCAAGGCGGTTCAAGCCCGGCTGATGGGGCAGCTTGCGGGGCGCTACGACCTCCAGATAGCCGACAACCGGCAGATACGGACCAACGTGCTGCGAATCTTCGACCAGACCTTCGCCGTGACCTACGCCCTGGAGGCCATCGCCATGTTGGTCGCGGTCCTGGGGATCGCCAACTCGCTGCTCGCCATCCTGCTGCAGCGCACCCGCGAGATCGGCATCCTCCGGGCTGTCGGCGCCTCCAAGCGGCAGGTCGCCGCCATGTGCCTTCTGGAGGCCAGCGTGCTGTCGGTCTGGGGGCACCTCGTCGGCAGCGTCTGCGGCATCGCGCTGACCTACTACCTGGTCTACGTGATCAACCGGCGGTTCTTCGGCTGGACGCTGCAGCTCCACCTGTCAGTGGGGCCCTTCGCCAGCTCGTTGGTGATGGTCCTACTCTCTGGGATGCTGGCCGCCACAATCCCGGCCAGGGTGGCGCTGAGGGTGAGGGTCGCGGAAGCCGTGAGGCAGGAGTGAGGGTGGCGTGAGAAGGTCAGGTTCGCGTCGGGGGACCGTGTTCGTGGCCTGCCTCCTGGCGGCTATCCAGGCTGCCTGGGGGGCAGGCGTCAGCTTCGTCCCAGCCCGACCCGGCTACCGCTGGAGCTTCCCGCGAGACATGGGAGCGCATCCGAGCTACCGAACGGAATGGTGGTACTACACGGGCCAGCTCACCGATGAGCGGGGAAGGACCTACGGCTATGAGCTCACCTTCTTCCGCACCGGCCTCTCTCCGGCATCACCGAGGGGCCGCTCCGCCTGGGCCGCGCGGGATCTCCTGTTTGCCCATTTCGCGGTGGCGGACGTGAACGGCCGGCGCTTCGCCTTCGACGAGCGGGCCTCTCGGGCCGCGATCGGACTGGCCGGGGCGGAGGCTGGCCGGCAGCACGTATGGGTTCGGGGATGGAGTACCGAGGTGCGAGGAGGCCGTCACTTCCTGAGCGCAAGCCAGCCTGGTTGGGAGCTGGAGCTAAACGCCGATGCCCTGAAGCCGCCGGCACTGCATGGCCAGAGGGGCTTCAGCCGGAAGGGCGCGGGGACGGGGCACGCCTCCCTGTACTACTCACTCACGAGGTTGAGGACCTGGGGCACCCTTCGGTGCGCGGAGAGACCCCTGGCAGTGACCGGCGAGAGCTGGATGGACCACGAGTTCTCAACGGACTCTCTGGCTCCGGACGAGGTTGGATGGGACTGGTTCGGTCTTCAGCTGTCCACCGGCGAGGAGCTGATGGTCTACCGCATGCGCCGCCGGAATGGCACCCTTGACCCCAAGTCCGGCGGTACCTGGGTCCCGGCCCAGGGAGGCGCCGCCCACCTGCGTGCCGGCGACTGCCCGGCGAGGGTAAGGTCACGCTGGCGGAGTCCCCGGACCGGGATCACCTACCCGCAGACGTGGACGCTGACGCTACCCAGGCTGGGGGGTAGCCTGGAAGTGACGCCATTGTTGCCCGACCAGGAGCTGCGAACCGGGCGAAGTACAGGGGTTACCTACTGGGAGGGGGCCGTTACGGTGCGGGGAACCCTTCGAGGGCGCTCAGTGACAGGGCGCGGGTACGTGGAGCTCACCGGCTACGGCGGGCCGCTATTGGGCCGAACCTAGAGGCGGGCACGCCCTACGGGGCCGCGCGGTCCCGCCCGGCGATGGCGCCAAGGGAGCCCATGAGCCCGGACCCAAACACTCTTGGCCGGCCATAGGAGAGCAGGCGAGACGCCTGCTCTCCTATGGCCGGTCATGGGCTAGGCAGCCTTCGTCAGGAGC
>DASXUI010000511.1:0-2135 GCA_036504955.1 Armatimonadota bacterium | reverse complement strand
CTCGCCGAGGAAGCCCTCTTCGTGATCAGCCGGGGGTAGGCGTTCCTATCTCCCAACCCTCTTCCCGAGACGGGAAGAGGGCTCCGTGCTGGCGATGCCGCACCCTCCCCTGCCAGGGACAGCCCGGCGGCACCAAGCGCCTCGTCTCAGCCTCTCTGTTGTCACTAAGCCGCCTCTTCCCGAGACGGGAAGAGGCGCTCCGCGCTGGCGATGCCGCGCCTTCCACCGCGAAGAGCGGCCCTGCAGTGCCACTAGGGTGCCCACCCTTGCCTAACAATCGCAACTGCGTCCCTCCTCTTCCCGCTTCGGGAAGGGGAGCCGGAGGAGATAGGCTGCCCTCCGCGTGAAGATAGAGACGGAGAGCAGGGAACGAGGCAAGCGGGGAGGTTGGGGATGGGGAACGGGTGGCGGCGTCTGGTGGGGCTGGGGGCTCTGCTGGTGTGTGTGGGGGCTGGGATGGGCGCGGCGGCGGGCCCTGATAGCCGACCTCTGGGGGTGCTGAGCGCATCGCCGAAGGGGGTGACGGCCTCGGGGCTGCGCTCCCTGGACGGGGCGGACGGCGTGACGGCCCTGGTCTCCAGCCCGGCGGGGGGCGGATTGACCAACGCGCAGGGGGTGACGCCGGCCTCCACCTTCCTGTACTTCGACGTGGAGGCTCAGGCCCCGGCCGGTGCCTGGGGCCCGGTCTACGTCAGCGTGGAGTACTTCGACCGCGCGATCGGCGCCAACCTGGGTCTTCAGTATGACAGCGCCACGGGGGACGCCCAGGGGGCCCGATACCTTGGCGCCGACGACCAGGCAGGTGGGTGGTTCACCGGCTCTCGCCAGTGGCGGCAGGCCTGCTTCCTCCTCCGCAAGCCCCTCTTCCAGGGCCGCGAAAACCTGGGCGCCGACTTTCGTCTCGCCGGCTCGCAGATTTTGGTGCGACGGGTCAGCGTCTCCACGGTGCGGCCGGCCGACTGGCAGAAGCTCAGCCATATGCCGGCGGCGAAGATCAAGCCGCTCGTGCGCATCGGTGCCGGGGGGCAGCTCATCGTGGGTGGGTTCGACCCGGCGCGTACCTCGGACGGCATCCCGCAGTCCAGGGCTCTGGAGGCCGCCGTTCCCGCGCTGAAGTCGCTGGGCGTTACCAGCCACGAGTGCTACGTGCGGTGGAACCTCTGCGAGCCCTCGCCCGGGAAGTACGACTGGAGCGTCTACGACCGCTTCGTGAGGGTCTATCAGCGCCACGGGCTGAAGTGGGTGCCCTTCCTCATCATCGGCTCCGCCTACAGCCTGCCCAACTGGTACTACAAGAAGCCCGGCTTCCAGGGCTACGTGTGCCTGGAGCACGGCCAGGAGTGCGACGTCCAGTCGCTGTGGAATCCGGTGCTCCGCAAGCACGTGGCCCGCTTCATCAAGGCCTTCCTGGACCACTACCGGGGGGCCGGCGTCATCGAGTCCGTGCTGCTGGGCGTCACCGGGAACTACGGCGAGGCCATCTATCCGGCCACAGGCAACGACTGGACGGCGGACATCCACGGCCCCACCCACACGCACCCCGGCTTCTGGGCGGGCGACCCCTACGCCGTGAAGAGCTTCCGGGCCTGGCTAACGCGCAAGTACAAGGGTAACGCGGTCCTGCGCGGGGCGTGGGGCGCTTCGGCTCCGGAGCTTGCGCGGGCGCGGCCCTTCCTCCGAGACGCGGCGCCGAACGACCGCGCGTGGCTGGACTTCTGCGCGTGGTACATCGGCTCCATGACGGACTGGTCGCGCTTCTGGCTGCGACAGACGCGGGCGTCGCTGCCCGAGGGCGGCATCTACCTATGCACCGGCGGCCACGCGCCCGCCGAGCACGGCTCGGACTTCGGCGACCAGTGCAAGGCGGCCGCGGAGGTGAAGGGCGGCGTCCGCATCACGAACGAGGGCAGCGACTACAAGGCCAACTTCTCGCTCACGCGGTGGGTGGCGTCCGGGGGCGAGCAATATGGCGCCTACTACAGCTTCGAGCCGGCGGGCGAGGTGAACCCCATCGGCGTGATCGGGCGCGTGTACAACGCCACGGCCTCCGGGGCTCTGGGGCTTCACTACTACTACCCCAACATCTACGGCTCCGAGGAGGCGCAGCGCAACTTCGCGAAGTGGGGCGGGCAGTT
>DASXUI010000510.1:0-5048 GCA_036504955.1 Armatimonadota bacterium | reverse complement strand
CCCTCACCCGGTCGTCGCGCACCAAGTGGCCGGGCGGGTGGGCACTGCTGGGCTTAACCCCTCCCCACTTCTGGCCGTACCGGTCGCTGGGCCTGGCCGCGTAGCACTCTCAGGGAAGGCCCTTTCCGGCCTTCCCTCTAGCGCGTCTACACCCACCTTCGCTCGTGGGTTAAGCGTCGTCTGGGGTTGGGCCTGTGTTGGCCTGAGCCTCGGAGTGGCGCATGAGTATGGGAGAGACGGGGCTCGTGGCAGGGCCGCCCCCTCCATCGGCCTCCAGCTCTGACTAGTAGCGCCGAAGGATGCTCGCGTGCATGGCGATCACCGGAGACAGGACAGCCTCTGCCTCCCGAGCACTCATGCCTGCCCGCAGGCACTCAGCGCGCTGGCGCTCCTCAAGCTCCCTCTGTGCATGGTCGAGCTCAGCCACAAGGCGACCCACTCCGTCCTGACATTCAGTTACCGTCTCTGCCGCGTTTCCCATCCGCCAACCCCCAGAGACAGATTCATAGCTGCACTACCACCAACCCCTTCGGGATGCCATCGCGAGTCTCATAGAAGAGCCCAGGCACCGATCGTCCCTTGCCATCGGATGTGCGAACCCTATGGGGTTCACCCTCCACACAGGTGAGGAGATGGACTCCATGGTAGTCCCACAGAAGGCTAGATCCGTCGCCACGAGGTCTCGTGACCCCATTGTAGTCCCTTCCGAACAACTCCGGCCACGGGCTCGGCTGATCGGGGTGGAGAACGTCAAAGGCCTCATCCAAAGACCGCACGAGGCGTGGGTCCACCGCCGCTTCGAGTCCGATCACGGTGTATGCGTCGATGTCGTTCGGGTATTCCACGTTCGTGACGAAGGACCCGTCCACGTAGATCCTCGCGAGGCCGGCATACCTCAGCTGGAAGCAGACCTCACAGAGGCCACTGAACAGCTCCCCCCGCCAGCGAACCGCGTCGCTCTCCCAGTTGTTCCCCTCGCCGGTTATCAGATGGGAATGGCGCATCTGGCGGAGCGTTGTGACGGCCACGCTATTCGGGGGCAGGACGCCAGCCACGCTGAAGGGTGGAATGTCACCGTGCGGTAGACCCCTCATCCTCCCATCGCCATGACCCCCGCACTTCGGCAGTCTGCCGGATCATCCCTCTGCGCGGCACCGGACTCCCGCATCAACCGCTCAATGTGATCCCACATTCCCTCGGATGCCTGCTCGTTCCTCCTGGCAGGATCAGCCGAGACCCTGGGTCGGGCAGTGGCAGCAGAGCCCGGTTGGGCAAGACGGCCCGGCCGCCCAAGGCCATCCACCTCACAAGCTCCGGCTCAACCGCAACCGGTCCGATCACCCGGACCCTTTGAGGCCCTGGTGGCGTGGGCATCCCGCCTGCGGCTCGGGCGCAGGCCGAGCAGGGGTCACGCCAGCCCGTCCGGACCTCGCCCTGCCCCCCGGCCACCGGCCCGATCCCCGTGGCGCGAGCCGGAGGCTCGCACTCGGCGCGAGCGTCTCGCTTGCGACTCGGCCGCAGGCCGAGTGGGTCTTCTGCACCTGCTCAGCCCCAGCAGATGACTTGTGCGCCGTCGTCCCTGCTGAGGGGCGGCTGGGGCGCAGGCATCTTGCCTGCGCGGCCTAGCAGTGGCCTGTGCCATGCGAATGTGGCTCGGAGTCCTGGGACCACCTTGCCTCTGAGGCGGGGGCTGAGGGTGACCGCAAGCCGCGCAGGCAAGATGCCTGCGCCCCAACTGCCTCGGCCTTAGTCTGGAGACGAAGTACGACCCGGTTGCCCGGCCGCCCGACACCCCGTAGCTCGCTTGCGACTCGGCCGCAGGCCGAGATTGCCTTGCCGCCCCCCACCTGCCTCGGCCCCTGGCACCCTACGCCGCGCCTCCTCCACCCAACGGTAGCGTGCTGCGACGCTGTCCGGCGGCAGCTCCGCGCGGAGCGCCAGACCAGCCCACCCCTTCACGGGGTGGGCGACCGTGACCACCGATCCTCCCCTGTGGACCCCCGGGCCTGGGCGTCCGGCCCCACCCGGCCCCACCGGCCCGGCCCCGCGGACCCTCCGCGACTGGCGACACCCCTCGGCGCACGGTCCCGCTCTCCCCGTCAGCGGCGCCTCCCACCCGGCTCCCTGGCCTAACTTGGCACCCCCTCCGCTCAAGCTCCTTGTGCGCTGGGCCGAGAAGCATGATACCGCCCTTCTGTGGCCGGCCCTATGCCTGGCTGGCATCGACTTCCGCCCTGCTCCGTGACGCGGCCCCCATCGGAGCGGAGGGCGGAGAGGACACCAATGCGATACGAAGTCCCGCAGCTTCGTCCACGGACCTTGGCGCTGGGTGCCCTGCTTGCGCTCCTCACGGTCGGCCCGCTTCAGGCGTATGTACCGCAGGCGCCCGGCGGAGTGCGGGCCCGGGGGCTTAACTCCCCCAGCCGGCTGGGGGATTCCACCACGGCATCTCAAGCAGCCCCGGTGGTTACCGCAGCGCTCGGCGGGGTGGGGCCTCTGTCCGGGGTGGTGAGCCTCGCGGCGGGGCAGTCCCACTGCCTGGCGGCCCGCTCCGATGGCGGCGTGCTGGCTTGGGGCAGTGGTCTCGACGGCCGGCTGGGCGATGGGTCCGGCGTGGACCGTCCTACCCCCGTTTCGGTGGCAAGCGTGGGGGGCGGCGGGACCCTTACCAATGTGGTCGCGGTGTCGGCGGGAGCTTCGCACAGCCTGGCGCTGCGGGCCGACGGGACGGTGGTCGCCTGGGGCCTCAACGACCACGGGCAGTTGGGCGACGGTACCACTCTGTCCAGAAGCGCGCCGGTCCAGGTCCTGGGAGTGGGCGGCACGGGGGTGCTGAACAGCGTGGTCGCAGTTTGGGCGGGGGCCTCGCACAGCGTGGCGCTTCGCTCCGACGGCAGCGTGGTGGCCTGGGGCTACAACGCCGATGGCGAGTTGGGGAACAACGCGACGGCCGACGGCCTCTCACCGGTTCAGGTTCAGGGAAGCACCGGGTCGGGCGCTCTGACGGGAGTTCTCTCACTCTCCGCGGGAGGCTCCCACACCGTGGCCCTCCGCTCCGACGGCCGGGTGCTGAGCTGGGGGCTCAACACGGACGGGCAGTTGGGGAACAACTCCACCGCCTCCTCCGGCACGCCCGCTAGGGTCCGCGCCGTTGGGGGGGCGGGCTTCTTGATCAACGTGGCCTCCGTGGCGGCGGGGGGGTGCCACAGCCTGGCCCTACTCAAGGATGGCACCGCGAACTGCTGGGGCGCCAACGGCAGCGGACAGCTGGGCAACGGGGCTGCCGTCTCCCAGAGCACGCCGGTTTGAGTGCTGGGGGTGGGCGGCACCGGCAGTCTCAGCAGCGTGGTCTCCCTCTCCGGCGGCGCCCTGCACAGTCTGGCTCGCCTCGATGACGGCACGGTGGTGGCCTGGGGCGACAACGCTCAGGGCCAGCTCGGCACTGGAGACCTCGGCACCGCCCACTCCACGCCGGTGAAGGTGCTGGGGGTTGGTGGCGTGGGGTACCTGGAGCCCGTAAGCCAGGTCGCGGGAGCTGTCTCCGGCCACTTCACCCTGGCGCTGACGTCAACCTACCAGGCTCTGGATCTCACCGTGAGAGCCGGTGGCCTGAGCCGGGTTCTGTTCCAGGCGCCGGGCGCCGATACCGACAGCCTGAGGATCCTGAGGCTCTCCGCCGAAGGCCGGGCCGCCGATGTGGTGGCCACCTTCGACCCGCCCTCGGGCGCCCCGGTCGCGAAGCGGATGGTGCGGGGCGCGGACGGCACCCTCTACCTTCTCTTCACTGATTCGCTCACCGCCCCCACCCAGTACGCCCTCGCGTCGGTGCCGGAGGCTGGCGGCACAGTCGTCCGCTCGGCCGCTACGCCCCTGGCGGACGCCGCCATCGACCTCGGCGAGGTGCCGGGCTATGGCCTGTACCTGCTACACGGCGGCTCCGCCATCGGTGATAGCGCCCACCTGGACCACGTCAGCGGCTTCGTCGAGGGCGGCACCCTCGGGTTCAGCGACTCCGGCGTGCTGCTGAATCCCAGCACCAGCATGACTGACGGCTACAGGGCCCTGGGGTTGGTGATGCTGGGGGCGGAGTGCCGGGCGCTTTACCAAACGCACAGTGCCGGAGTCCCCAACGGTTGGACTGTGGCGCACTACGTGCGCTGGAGCGCGACCGACGCCGTGACCTCGACGGTAACCACCGCCGGCCTCCCGCTCCGGCTCTGCGTGGCTTCCAGCGGCGCCAACGTCGTGCTCTCCGCCAGCGGCAGGCTGGGCTCCACCCAGTGGACCGTCAGCACTGTCCCCATGACGGCCTCTGCCCCGCCCACCGCCACCAGCACGGCCACCTCCCGAAGCAGCGGCGCCAGCCTGGGGCAGCTTCAGCCCCTCAGCCTGACCCTGAACCCCACCGGCACCGGCGAGCCCCGCCTGCTCCTGGATAACAACCACACCTGGCTCCGCCGCCACTCAGGCCTTGGCGCCGTCACCGTCTCCCGCTCCGGCTCCGGCCGAGTCGGGACCCTCGACCCCGCCACGAACAAACCTACCTTCGCCACCCTAGCCTTCAGGGACTGATGCACCAGGGGCGGGTCGTAGGGTCGTAGGGTCGTAAGGTCGTAAGGTCGTAGGGGAAGGGCCCCGGAGGGTCCACCTTAAGTCTCTTCCGGCCCTCTGGCCCCTTGCGTCCCTTGGCTGAAGGGACCTAAGGTGGACCCTCCGAGGCCCTTCCCCTACGACCCTACGACCTCACGACCCTACGACCCGCCTTCAGTGCATCAGTCTCTGAAAGCTAGGGTGGCGAAGGTGGGGTTGTTCGTGGCGGGGTCGAGGGTCCAGACTCGGCCGGAGCCGGAGCGGGAGACGGTGACGGCGCCAAGGCCTGAGTGGCGGCGGAGCCAGGTGTGGTTGTTGCCCAGGAGTAGGCGGGGCTCGACGGTGCCGGTGGGGTTCAGGGTCAGGCTGAGGGGCTGAAGCTGGCCCAGGCTGGCTCCGCTGCTTCGGGAGGTGGCCGTGCTGGTGGCGGTGGGCGGGGCAGAGGCCGTCATGGGGAC
>DASXUI010000509.1:0-13472 GCA_036504955.1 Armatimonadota bacterium | reverse complement strand
GTCCGCCCGGCGATTCACTGCCGGGCGGACGGCCGCTAGGCGCATCACAGCCTACGGCCCCACCGCCTCGCGCCCTCTGAGGCTCTTCCCTACGACCCTACGACCCTACGACCCTACGACCTCACGACCCCACGACCCTCTACCCACCCACAAGCAGCCCTTGCTGAACCTGTGGCCCCCCACGCAGGTCTACCTGTGGGCGCCGCGAGTCACGCTGCGCTCCGGAGTGGCGGAAGGAGACGCTGGATGGGGTGGGCTGGGCGCGTGGTGGGGGTAGTGGTGATGGGTCTGCTGCTGGTGGCAGCCGGCAGCTCGCGAGGGGAAGGGGCTGGCGAACGGAAACCGCTCAGTCCACGCTTGGCCGCTCTAGCCCGCGATCTGGGGGCAGGCAAGCGTGAGGCGCTTGCGGCGTTCTGGCAGGAGGTGCAGGGGAAGGCGCCTCTGGTTGAGGGAACCCCCGGGGACGACAAGCACCGGCTGGTGACCTTCGTATGGCGTGGCGATGACAAGGCCTCAGGGGTCGCCCTGATGGGGGGCTTCGCGAGTCCTGACCCGGCGAAGCCCCTGGTCCGCCTGGGCGACACGGACCTCTGGTACCTCACCGAGACCCACCCCACGGACGCCCGATTCGGCTACCTCTTCGTCCTGAACGGGCCAACGGCCCCGTCGTCTGACGTAGCCGGGCTGATGCGGGCCATGCGGCAAGGGCAGTTGCGCCCCGATCCCCTCAACCCGCTGACCTTCGGCGGACAGTCGGTCGTGGAGCTTCCGGACGCCCCGCCGCAGCCCTGGGTCCGGCAGCAGAGCGGCATCACTCACGGGCAGATGACTCAGACGACCCTCAAGAGCGAGGGGCTGAAGGCTGAGTACCCGCTCACCGTCTACACTCCCCCCGGCTATGACGCCAACCGGGATCGGTGCTGGCTGCTGGTAGCCTTTGACGGGGGCCTCCCCGCGACGGAGACCACGCTGGACAACCTGTTGGCGGCCGGGAGGATTCCCCCTGTGGTGGTCGTTGGCGTGGGCAATCTGAGTCAGGAGTCGCGCGACCGGGACCTGGGTGGGTCGGAGGCCTTTGGGCGCTTCCTGGCGGACGAGCTGGTGCCCTGGGCGAGGAAGACCTACCGGCTCTACCCGGATGCCTCGCATACCATCGTGGGCGGGGTGAGCCTGGGGGGCTTCATGGCGCTATACTGCGGGCTTGAGCAGCCCAAGACCTTCGGCAAGGTGCTGGCGCTATCGCCGACGCTGCTCATGGCGCCGGGCCAGAAGGAGCCCCAGGACCCCTGGACCGAGGAGGCGCCGGGAATGCTGGCCCAGCAGTACGCCTCGGCTCGGCGGCGGCCGCTCCAGATCCACCTCGAGGTGGGGCGATACGAGACCTACTACCTTGCCAGTCTGCTGTCCCAAGCACGGCGCCTTCGAGATGTGCTTCGCGCCAAGGGCTACCGGGTAACGTACTCGGAGTTCGCCGGGGGCCACAGCGAGGTCTGCTGGCGCGGCTCCTTCGCCAACGGCCTGCTGTCGCTTACCGCCAAGAGGGCGCGCGGCCGGACCGGCATCGGCTCGCCCGCGCGCTGACGTCACCACCTTCCCCCACACCCGGCTACACCTCCACCGGCTCCGGGTGCTGGGCGACGGAGCCGCCGCGGGGGGCGGCCTTTAGCAGCAGGACTAGGGGGAAGCAGACGAAGAAGAGGGCTCCGATGAGGAAGAAGGCGCGCTCGAAGGCCAGGACCGCGGCTTGCTGGGAGATCGACCCCTCGATGACGGCCATCGCCTTTTGCTTCGCGGCCCAGGGATCGATGCCCCGGGATACGAAGGCCTGCTGAAGCTGCTGGAGCCGGGTCATGAAGGCCGGGTTGAACTCATTCACCCTCTCCGCCAAGACCGCGTGCCCGGTCTGCGTGGTACGCGAGAGCAGGGTGGCGAAGATCGCCGTGCCGAAGGAGCCGCCCAACTGCCTTACCAGGTTGTAGAGGCCGGTGGCGCTGGTCATCTTAGTTCGCTCGATGCCGGAGAGCGAGGCGGTGCTTAGCGCCACGAAGATCATGACGAAGCCCATGCCCTGAACCACCTGTGGCCAGAACAGGCTCATGCCGCCCGTGTCCAGACTGAAGTGGCTCATCATGATGGGCGCCGCGCCCGCGACCAACAGGCCCGCGCCGACCATGATCTTGGGCCCCAGGGGGTTGTAGAGCGCGCCGGCTACCGGCATCAGCAGGATCATGATCAGGGAGCGGGGCATCAGCACCAGGCCGCTTTTGGTGGCGGGGTACTGCAGCAACTCCTGCATGAACAACGGCAGCAAGAAGAGACTGGCGTAGAGGCTGACGCCCAGCACACCTCCGATCACGGTTCCCGTGGTGAAGGAGGGGTTCTTGAGCACCGAGAGGTCGACCACCGGCTTCTCGACGCGCCGCTCCCACCAGAGGAAGGTTGCCAGCGTTACTACCGCGATGAAGGTCAGGCCGGCGATCATCGGGGAGTTGAACCAGTCATTGGTCTCGCCCTCCTCCAGCACGGTCTGGAGGGACGCCAGGCCAACAGCCAGAAGGCCGATACCCACGAAGTCGACGCCAGCTTTGCCCCGCTGAACCTTGGCGTGCGGTGGATCGTGGACGAAGCGGTTCACCATCCACAGGCCCGCGATGCCCACCGGCACGTTCACGTAGAAGATCCAGGGCCAGTTGTAGTTATCCGTGATCCAGCCACCCAGCGTTGGGCCGATGGCGGGGCCGATCATGACGGCCAGGCCGTAGAGGCTCATCGCCATGGCCTGCTTCTCCGCCGGGAAGGTCTCGCGAAGGATGGCCTGCTCGGTAGGCTGCAGGGCACCGGCGCCCGCCCCCTGGATGACGCGGAAGACCAGCAGCGACATCAGGCTTCGGGCAGAGCCGCAGAAGAAGCTGGCCACCGTGAAGAGGACCAGGCAGCTCATGTAGACGCGCTTGCGGCCGAAGGTCGCCCCCAGCCACGCCGTGAGCGGCATGATGATGACCAGCGCGATGATGTAGCCGGTGGAGATCCAGGTGACCTCCGTAACGGTGGCACCCAGGTTCGCGCGGATGTAGGGCATCGCCACGTTGACGATGCTGGTGTCCAGCGCGCCCATGAGGGTGCCCACCGTCACGGCGATGGTCACCAGCCAGGGGTTCTCCTGACGCATCAGCTACCCACCGTCACGGTCACCACGGCAGACATCCCCAGGCGCAGCGGATGGCTGGCGTCCTCACCTGAGTCGATGGCGACCTTGATAGGCACGCGCTGAACCACTTTGGTGAAGTTGCCGGTAGCGTTCTCCGGCGGCAGCAGGCTGAAGACGGCGCCGGTCCCAGGGCTGAGGCTGGCGACGTGTCCGTGGAAGACGCGCCCCGGATAGGAGTCGACGGTGAACTCCGCCGGGCTGCCCACGCGAACGCCCTTGAGCTGGGTCTCCTTCAGGTTGGCGGTCACGTCCACGGAGTGGAGATCGGTCACCGCCATTAGCGGCTGTGAGGCCTGGACCATCTGGCCCTCGGTCACGTTCTTGCGGCTGACGACGCCGTCCACGGGCGCCTTGACGCGCGTGTAGGAGAGCTGAAGCGCGATCTCGTTGACCTTGGCCGCGGCCTGCCGCACCTGCGCGGCGGCGGTCTGCGCCTGAGCGGTGCTGACGCCCACCTGTTGGGGCGCCGTGGCGGTTCCTTGGAGGCTGGCCTCAGCCTGAGCGCCCTTCGCGACCTGCTGAGCGGCGTTGCTCCGCAGCTCAGAGAGCGACAGCGTGGCCTGCTGGACCCCAGCCCGGGCCTGCTGAACCTTGGCCCTGGCCCCCTGCACCCCGCTGCGGGCGCTCTTCAGGGCGACCTGCGCCTGGCTGAGTCCGGCGGCCGACTGGTTCCGTCTGGCAGTAGCCTGGGCAACGCCGCTCTGGGCGGTAGCCTGGGCCGATTGGGCCTGCTCAACGGCCTGCCCTGCCGACACCTCGCGCTCCTGAGCGGCGGAGACCTGCGACTGCGCCGTGGTGGCCGCTGCCTCCGCGATATCCAACTGGCTCTGGGAGATGGCCCCCTGGGCCAGCAGGTTCCGGTTGCGGGTGAAGTCCGCGTTGGCCTTCTTGGCGTTGGCCTCGGCGGCCCGGACATCCGCCTGCGCGATGAGGACCCCCTGTTGGGCGGAACGAAGCCCGGCGTTGGCTCCGGTGACGGCCTGACGCGCGGCCACGACCCCCTCGTCGGCGGCGCTCAACGCCGCCTGAGCGGAGGTGACTCCCGCCTGGGCGCTCTGGACCGCGTGGCCGGCGTCCTCCAGCGCCGCCTCGCTGGCGGATAGGTTGGCGGAGGCCGCGCTGATCTGTGATCCGCCCACGAGCACCTGCTGCCGTGCCGCCTGGGCCTCCGCCAGGGCAGCCTCCAGGGCCGCCTTGGCCTGGCCGGAGGCCGAGCGGGTGGTGGTGCGGGTGATGGAAACGGCGGTGAGGGCCGCTTTGGCGCTGGCCTGCTGGGTGGCAAGCGCTGCCTGCGCTTCGGCGAGCTGGACCTTCAGGTCAGCGGGGTCGAGCTCCACCAGGGGATCGCCCCGGCGGACGCGCTGGTTGTCGGAGACGAGTACCCGCAGCACGCGGCCGCCCACCTTGCCGCTGACGGGGTAGATGTCACCATCAACGGTGGCGTCATCGGTGCTGGTATGCGTGTGGCTGTAGGAGAGCCACCGGCCGGCGAACACGGCGATGATCAGCAGCACGGGGACAGCCGCCAGCAGCGCCAAGGTGCGCCTTCGCGGCCCGCGGGAGGTGGCCCCGGGCGGAGTCCGGCTCTCGCCGCTACCGTTGCCTCTCGAGGGATCCTCGCGCAGGTCCCTTGGGATCACGGGGGTGGTGGTTTCACCAGGCATCCAGGTTACCTCCTACATGGTCCAGCATCCGGACCAACTCCTCACGCTCGGAGGGCGACAGCCCGGCCATCGCGCGTTCGTTGAGTTGGGCCACGGCCCGCATGAGGGGCTCCTCCAGGGCCTTACCCGCTGGGGTCAGATAGATGCGGACGGCCCGGCGGTCCTTCGAGCTCCGCTCCCTGCGAACGAGGCCCCTCGACTCCAGTCGGTCCAGCACTCCCGTCATGGTGGCGCAGTCGTAGGGTGTGCCGCGGCTGAGGGCGGAGGTCTGGATTCCGTCCTCCTCCCAGAGATTGCGAAGCACGTGGAACTGAGACGCGGTTACGCCGAGAGGGGCGGCACGGGTCTCGAAGTCCCGGCGCAGCGCCCTCTTCAGCCTCCCTACCTGACCCACAAAGCCTATCTCTGCCATGGCAGCCCCTCAGCTAAGTATAAAGACTATTCGTACACGTATTGTATGCACTGGGGCCACCGAAGCCAAGGGGAGACCCACACGGGTAAGCCCAAGCGGCCCTGCCTTGGAGCTCCTCCACCGGTGTGGCGGTGCCTAACCCCGAGCCCGTCTGGCCCTTGGGTATGCGCCTCAGACAGGGGAAGGGCCCAGGCGGGGCCCCGGAGGTGGACAACTCTCGCCACCATTGCTGTCAGATATATGTCAGGATATTGCTCGGGAGTGCAGGTAGGCTGGACGGTGATGGGACGGCATCCTCAACCGATAGAGCCTTGGGAGGTACTACGGGGCGGCTCGGAGTCTGAGGGGCTGGGGGCGCATGCTGTCCCACGCGCCTGTGCCCTGGCGGCGGGTGAGTCCTGCCCCGCCCCCAAGCGGCACGCAGAGGGAGTGAACGACAGATGACCGGCGTTACCCGATCCAAACTGGCGCTCGGACTGCGGGGTGCGGCACTTCTCGCGGTACTGGGGGCTTCCGCCCTCCCGGCCTCCGCTCAGACCACGGAGACTCGACTCTACGCCACCGGCGGCGAGGTGAAGGTCTGGATCCTGGACTCCTACTCAGGCTACAACGACGTGATGTCCCTGGTTCTGCCGGGCCCGGAGCAGGGCATCGGCATCGACAACACCATCACTGGCCCGGCGGGCATCAGCCTTGGGACCTTCGCCGCTGGGCAGGAGCTAGTCTTCAAGATCGCCTCCGGCGATGGCCACACCTACCTCTCCGGCCTCGGCTCCGCGAACTGGGACGGCAAGGGCCACGCGTACGTCGAGCCCCAGTCGGACGGCAGCTTCATCGTCAACTTCGAGGACCAGGGCCTCCCCCAGCTTCGGGGCGGCGTCTGGCGTGACTCCCCCACTCAGTCTCCCGGCGCGGCCAACGAGTGTGTGGAGCCGGACTTCAACGACGCTCGCATCCGCGTGACCGGTGTCTCCACGCCTGACGGCGGCGGTCTGGGGTTGGCGCTGCTGGGCCTGCTGGGTCCCGCGCTCGCAGCCGTGTCGAGGCGTGGCCGGAGGGCCTGACCCTCTTGGGTTGGAGCCAAAGCCGTCCGAACTCAGGCCCCGGGATCAGCCCCCGGGGCCGCATTACCATCTAGAGCCTGTTATGTACTTCAGGGGACCTGAAGCAGGGAGGCTGCTCGATGGGGCAACACACGGACAGAGGCCAGGAGGTGAAGGGCGGCAAGACTAGAGGCCAGGCGTTCATAGTCCCGAGCTAGGCGGCGCAAACGACTGACCCAGGCGAAGCCGCGCTCCACCACCCAGGCTTGGGCAGAAGCACGAAGCCTCGTTTGGCTTCCGGCAACTTCACCGCCTCCCTCTGGTGCCCCTGCTCCTGAGCGGTCTGGGCAGGGGCCTCACCCGCTTGATCCTGGTCTCCGATGCCACCGTGACCCTCTTTCCCGTGACCACCTGGAGGGTCTGGGCCAATGCCGCCACCTGGACTCGGTCTTGTTCGTTGGCCGGAGTGGCGTGGAGGGCCAGGAGATGCCCCAAGGTGTCCGCTGCCAGGTGGACCTTGGAGCCGTGCGCCGCTTGGCTCCAGCGTAGCTCTCCCGAGGGGCACTCTGGGGGCTGGACTGCGGAGTCCAGCTGTTCAGAGCCTGCTGTGCACTTGCGTCGGCGCATCCAGGGCCAAGGGAACCGCGAGTGCAGTACCTTGGGCTCACTTCTGGCGCGCCGCTCTCGACTGAGATGCCCCTGGGCCTCCGGACGCTCAGGGACGCCCTCCAGGCCGCACAGTCAGGAGCAGAGCGCATGACGGTCTCCGGATCCACGCCATGCCTCGGCAACGCGCTTGGTAGGTCAGGGCGTCGGAACCGCCGACTGCCATGGTGCCCCCGGAAGGGGACGGCCGGTCCTGCTCGAACCCTGCACTAGCCCAGCATTTCAGAGGCGCCCACGCCTTGGCCAGCACTGCTTGCAGGAGCGTGTGCAAGCCCGCATCATTCACGACGCGTAAGCGCCTCGCGCATGATGGGGGTCACGCCTCGGCTGCGATGGGCAGGAGGAGAGCCATGGAGTCCCAGCCGCCCGCGATGCACCCTGACACCTTCAGCCTGCGAGCTCGGTACCAGCCGCTTCGCGTCGTGGACGTATGCGACGCGCTGGACGGGCTGGGGTACTTCACCCAGGGTCTCATGTCGCCGGAGGTGCGGCCGCTGTGGCTGGGGATGCGCTTCTGGGGGCCGGCGCTCACGGTGCGATGCGTTCCCGCGAACCGCCCCATGTGGAAGCTGGGCAGCACCGAGGAGATCGTGAACGCCCACGGCCTCTGGTTCGCCGAGGTGAGCAGCCCCAGCTTCGAGGAGCTGATCCGCCCGGGACACGTGGTGGTGACGGATACCGGTGGAGCGGGCGAGGTGGGGTTCTGGGGATCCTGCAACAGCCTCGGCGTGATGGCCAGGGGCGCGGTGGGCATCGTGACGGACGGCTACTGCCGGGATACGGCGGAAGTGGCCCTTCAGAAGACGCCCATCTGCAGCCGGGCAAGGGGGCGGACCATCATCCCGGGCCGCATCCAGGTCATCGAGACGCAGACGGCGGTGGGTTGCGGAGGCGTCCAGGTGCGGCCCGGCGACATGGTGGGCTGCGACGATGACGGCGTGGTGGTGGTGCCCAAGGAACTGGCCGAGGAGGTCGCCCAGCACGCGCGAGCGATCCTGCTGGCCGATATGCGCGCCCGCCGCGCTCTCTACGACCGCCTCGGGCGCGAGCCCGACCCAACCGTGGACTTCGAAGCAGTAGAGCGCTACTACGCTAAGGGATAGGGGACTGAGGGGACTGAGGGGACTGAGGGGCTAAGGGGCTAAGGGGCTGAGGGGAGGAGCCTCGGCGGTCTGTAGGCGGAAGCAACTGTGGAGTGTGGCGACTCCGGCGCCGCTAGGCCTTACACAGCGGTTGTCGGTTCGCTGGCAGGAGTCCTGGTGGCGGACCCTGTCATGGGGGTCTGCCGCCGAGGCTCCATCTGAACGAATGCCCTCCCGACGCGTAATGCATAGCGGCGCCGGAGTCGCCGTACTCCATGAGGGATGCCGCCCACGGGCCGGGCTCGGAGGTCTCCCCCCTCAATCCCCTCAGTCCCTTCAGTCCCCTCAGTCCCCTAGCCCTTGCGCTACATGCGGAACTCCATGTCGCCCCAGACGGTCTGCAGGTAGTTGATCTGGGCGGTGTGGCCGTCCATGTGGAAACCGGGCACACCGATGAAGTCCTTGGTGGGCCTGGTGCCGAAGATGCCCGCTACATCGCCCTGGAGTTGCTCGGGGGTGAGGGACTTGATGGCGCTGACGACCTCCTCCGTGCTCTCCTTGAGGCGGGCGATCACCTGGTCGCGGGTGGCGAGAGCGGCGTCGGCCTTGGCGGCCATCTCCATCAGCTCCTCTCTAGGGACGTTGGGCATGGGCTCGCCACGCATCATGCGGGCCAGGTAACCGTTGGAGTTGGCGGCGTGGGCGGCGATGCCCAGAGCGCTCTTGGCGGTGGGTGAGGGGGTGTACCCCAGCTTGTCGTCAGGAACGTGGGTGATGGCCGTGATTAGCCGGTCTCGGGCGCTCTCAGCGTGCTTAGCAGCCTGCTCTTTAGGATCCATCGGTCTGTCCTTTCGGTTGCGATTGCCGCCGTCCGTCTGCCACTGGGGGATCTGGATGCCCGGTCGCGACGGGCCTGCGGTCTCCTTCGATACCACACAGGGGCCGGTGCCACGCGTGGAGCGATAGCCTGCACTGCCCATGACGGGCTTGTGCGGAACCACGCCGCTGGCACGGGCGAGTCTACGCTAGCTCATCCTCCTCTCGAAGTACCCAGGCCTGTGGGTGGTGTTTGAAGCCCACCCTTGGGTAGTAGGCTTCGGCAGCCGGCGCCGCCAGCAGCACCAGCGTTGCCTGGCGTCCCGCCGCCTCTCGGGTCCTGCGAACGAGCTCCCTCCCGATCCCCAGGCGCTGATGTGACGCCCGGACGGCCAGATCGGAGAGGTAGGTGACGAAGGCGTGGTCCGTGAAGGCCCTCGAGATGCCCACCAGCAGGTCGCCATCCCAGGCCGTGATCACCAGGTTGGCCTCCTTCAGCATCAGGGCCATTCGTGACCGGTCGTCCACGGGCCTGCGCTCCCCCAGCGTTGAAGCCCGGTAGAGATCGATGGCGGCATCAAGGTCCAGGGGCGCGTCCAGACGGTAGGCGATCCCAGGCGTCCCGGTGGGCATCGCGTCTGCTCCCTCCATGGGGCCATACCCTCTGCTCCAGCACGGGGCCAGTACCCGGAGGCTGCCGGCGATCGGGCCGGGCCGGAGGGTGCAGGCTGAGCGGGGTGTCCGGCCGAAAGGTAACCCAAGAGGGGCGGCCGGGGCAAGGGACGAACAGGCCCCTCATGGTCGCCCTCTGTGGACACCGCCCAGGCTTGGGAGCCGAACCGCATTGAGCCACGAGAGGCAAGGAGGCAGCTTGGACCAGACCCGCAACCTGAGGGAGATCGAGGGCCTGAACCAGCGCGGAGGGCGCATCCTCACCGTTGTGGACCTCATAGAGGCTGGGACGCTAAGTCCGGAGCTCGCCGCGTACCTGCTCTGTGCCATCTCCGGCGGGGCCTCCTTCCTTACCGCCTCGCTCCCCGGCAACGCCGGCAAGACCACGGTGCTGGCGAACCTGCTCACCTTCCTGCCCGGCGATTCGGTGGTCAGAACTGTGGCGAGCCCCGCTGACCTGGAGGAGACGCCCAATCCCCCGTCTGCTGGGCGTGTCTGCTGGCTGCTGCACGAGATCGGCGATGCTTCCATCTACTCCTACCTCTGGGGGCGCGACGCGGTTCGCTTTCTTGGGCTGCCGGGAGCTGGGCAAACCGTTGCGAGCTGCCTGCACGCGGACACGCTGCCGCAGATGCGGGACGCGCTGCTGGGCCGGCTTGGCCTGCCGGAAGGGGCCTTCAGTAGACTGGGGCTGCTGGTCTTCATCCACTATAGGGAGACCCCGCTGGGCGCAGTCAGGCGCGTCAGCGCGGTCTATGAGTCGCGGGGCGAGGAGGAGCACCGGCTCGTTTTCGAGTGGGACCCCGGTCTCGATCAGCACCTGAGGCGCGGGGAGTCGCTGCTGCCCGGCTGCCGGCCGGAGCGGCTGGCATGGGGAGCCCAGGTGATCGAGGGGGCCCTGGGCCGGAACCTGCGGCAGATAGACCAGGTAAGGGATCTGGTTGTTCGCTCCCTTGGGCCCGCCGAGGTCCTGAGTAGCTAACGTATCCGGAGGTTGCTCGATGAAGCTGAGACGTTACGAGGGGAACCCGATTCTGTCGCCAGTCGCGGACCACCCCTGGGAGTGCCTGGTCAACACCAACCCGGGCGCCTGGTACGACGAGGAGCGGGGCGAGGTGCTGATGCTCTACCGGGCTGCCGGCGACGACCCGGAGCACCGGATACACTTTGGCCTGGCCACCAGCAAGGACGGCATCCACTTCGAGCGCGCCTCCGACCAGCCCATCCTCTCACCTAGCGTGGACGGCTTCGATGCCGGATGCGTGGAGGATGCCCGCATCGTGAAGGTTGAGGGGTGGTACGTGATCACCTACGCCTCCCGCCCCTTCCCCCCAGGCCAGTACTGGAAGACCGGACCCTACGTGCCCCCCAACTTCCCGCGCTGGTTTCCCTGGGGCATCCGCGAAAACGCCACCTCCACCGGCCTGCTGCTGACCCAGGACTTCAAGACCTACATCCGCGCCGGGCGCCTGACCGACCCCACGACGGACGACCGGGACGTGATCCTCTTCCCGGAGAAGATCGGCGGCCGCTTCGCCATGATGCATCGCCCCATGACCTGGGTGGGGGGCAGCTACGGCACGGAGTTTCCGGCTATGTGGATCTCCTTCGGTGACGACCTGTTGTCCTGGGGGGACTCGAAGCTGCTGGCCAAGGCGGAGTACCCCTGGGAGAACCAGAAGATCGGCGGCAATACCCCACCACTGAAGACGGACCAGGGATGGCTGACCCTGTACCACGCCGTGGGGGAGGATCGCCACTACCGCCTGGGGGCGATGCTGCTGGACCTGCGGAACCCCAGCCGCGTCACCCACCGGACGCGCGACTGGATCCTGCAGCCGGAGGAGTGGTATGAGCTTGAGGGCTACTACGCGGGTGTCGTGTTCCCGTGCGGCAGCGTGATCCTGAAGGATACGCTGCACGTCTACTACGGCGGCGCGGACAAGTACGTGGGCCTGGCGACGTGCCCGATGGCGGAGCTGATGGACTCCCTGCTGAGCTGCCCGACCGGCCTGTAGCGCCGGCCGAGACCGGGTCCGCCTCCCGTCTCGGGCATTCCTATCTCCTCAAGGCCGCGCCGCGCGCGCCCCTCCTCTTCCCGAGACGGGAAGAGGAGGGGCGCGGTGACGGCGTAGAGGCAAGGGCGGAGCGTGTGGCGCGGCTGGGCTGCTGTAGGCAGCGTAGGACGGCGCCTCGCCAGGACGGAGCCCTTCCCCCGTTTCGGGAAGAGGGGGTGGGGGATAGGCGGCAGGTGCTGGGCGGCTTGTAGCGAAGGGGGAAGCGGCCTGGATGGCCGACACCTTCACCCTCTAGCCCGCGGTGCACGAGGCGCTTGCGCGTCGTGCCGGGCGTAGGCTTCCACCCGCGCTCGGTAACAGCGCAGGTTAGGGGTGATCCGCGTGGAGAGGCGCGCAGCGGTGGCGGCGTCCGGCCCAGGAGGCTTTTTTGCCCAACCTGGGCTTCTGGGCCGCGCCGGCGGCACGCGGTACTGCAGTCGCTGCCGGGCTCCCTTCCCCCTCACATGCTCCCACGAGCTTTTGCCGCCGATGGGTGGCCCACTGTTCGCGCGCGCATCCCTGGGCGATAGGAGCCGTCCGGCGCTAGGTAGTTGGGGTACGACCCTTCCCTGATGGGCGGAGACCCGGATTGGGTCCGGCGGCCATGCGTAGGAGCACGCAAGCATCGGTGACGGTGAGCGCGTGCCAACTTCGGCGCGGCGGCTGGGACTTGGTGTTCGGGGTGGCGAGGTGGGTCGCGGAGCGTGCCCGGAGATGACCGCCGCGTGCTCATGGCGAGACACGCGCGCAGTATCCGAGGAGGATCTTAGTGAAGCTATCTGGCAAAGCCCTAGCCTGCCTTATTCACAGGAAGCCTGTGGAAGCCCGCGCCAGGCACGACGCGCGAGCGACTCGTGCCCTATGCGGGTTAGTTGCCCTGATTGGGACGCCACTGGCTCTCTGCTGCTCTCTGGCCACCGCCCAGGGAGCGAACCCCGCGGCCGGGATGGGAAGCCCCCTGGCGGGCCTCGCGCTTCCCCATGCGGGAGTGACGCGCCACGAGGGAAGCTGGGATCGGAGTGGCGGTAACGGGGACGCCCGTGGCGTCCGTCCGGGAGAGACCCTTACCCTTCTGGACTACAAGGGAGCCGGCGTCATCCGTCGCTTCTGGGTGACCATCGCGCCTCGTGCTGAGAAGAGCATCCACAGCCACGCCATTCTTAGGATGTACTGGGACGGTGAGACCACTCCCAGCGTGGAGGCGCCCATCGGCGACTTCTTCGGCGTGGGTCTTGGCGAGCAGAGGGACTTCATCTCGCTGCCCCTCACGGAGACCAGCGGCGGGTACAACTGCTACTGGCCCATGCCCTTCCACAAGTCTGCCCGGTGGACGCTGACCAACCTCAGCAACAAGCGCATCGATGCCTTCTACTACAACATCGACTTCACGGGGTACGACAAGCTGGCGAAGGACCTTCGTCATTTCCACGCACAGTGGAACCACGAGAACCCCACCAACCCCAGCAAGAACTACACCATTCTGGAAGCGAAGGGCGAGGGGCACTTCGTGGGGACCGCCCTCTTCATGGAGGGGCCGAACATGGGCTTCCTCGAGGGCGACGAGATGGTGTACGTCGACGGCGAGACGAAGCCGTCGGTCATTGGGACCGGTACCGAGGACTACTTCTCCAGCGGATGGTACTTCGACCGGGGTCTCTACTCAGCCCCGTACCACGGAGTGACGCTGAAGGAGGAGGGGGGCGGTAAGGCCCGCGTGTGCGCCTATCGGTGGCACATCGAGGACGCCATGCCCTTCCACAAGTCCATCAAGTTCACCATCGAGCACGGGCACGCCAACGAGTACAAGGCGGACTACTCCAGCGTCGCTTACTGGTATCAGAGCGAGCCGCAC
>DASXUI010000508.1:0-2877 GCA_036504955.1 Armatimonadota bacterium | reverse complement strand
ATGGCGTGTATCTCGAACTTGGGTTGTAGGATCTGCTTCTCTAGGAGGAAGTAGACCTTCTCCATGCCAGGCTGCATGTCCTGAAGGGCGAAAACGCTCTCGTCGACGATGTTCACGCCCAGTGCCGCTGCCACTCCCGCGTTGGCCGCATTGGTCACGTGCAGCGTGAGGTTCGCGGTGCCCCCCGGCGCGTAGGTGGCCGCATCCGACTGCACAGAGATCTTAAGGTCGTTCGCCGGGTTCACGACGACCGTGCGTGAGGAGCGGATGATCTGCCCCTCCTTGGTGATCTGGTAAGCGTGCAGCTCCAGCGTTCCGGCGAGCTCGGGTCCCAGGTTGACCACGACGGAGGCCTTGCCGGCCTCGATGTTCGCCGCGGCCGTGGACATCGTCTGGCCGTCCTTGATGGCGTCTACGTAGACGGTCCCGGTCTTGGTGGTGGTCAGCACGTCGAGTTGAAGCGAGTCACCGACCCGGTAGATGGCCTTGTCAGGCCTGGCGAGGATGGAGGTTGATGCGTAGCCGGCGTACAGGTCCTGCTTCAGACTGCCGGTGTACCCCTGGGCGTCCCTCGCGGTGACCGACAGGTTCACGGTTCCGGTACCGCCATTGACGTGGAACTCCGCCAGGCCCGAGGCATCCGTGGAGACCGTGCTGGCATCGCCGCCGTTGACCTTCACGGTCAGATCGGCTGCGGTTGGCTGCCCGTCCGGGGTCGTCACCACCAGGTAGACGATGTTGTCAACCCCGGAGACGAGTTGGCCGCCCTCCATGATGGCGGTGACCCTGAGGGAGTCCTGGGCCACGGGGGCGGTGGAGGTGATCGTCGAGCTCTGGTCAGCGGAGTCGGTGACGGTGGTCTCCACCTTCACAAACGCCGCGCCCTGCTCCAGAGGCACTCCCGCGAAGTAGTCAGGCAGCTTCTGGGTGAAGCTGAAGTGGCCCGCGGCATCGAGCGTGCCCGTCACAAGAGCGAAGTCCGTGAAGCCGGTGTCGAACTGTGAGAGCTTGATGCTGACCTTGCCGGCGACGGGTTTGCCGAAGAAGTAGTCGGCTTGCACCTGGCCGGTCATCGTCTCGCCGGGGCGGTAGAAGGCGCGGTCCGCGGCAAAGGCGACCTTGAACTTGGGCAGCACGTACTTGCTGACGGTGACCGTCTGCTCCTGCGTGCCGGAATCCGCGACGGCGCGCACCCGGTAGGTGCCCAGGTTGATCTCGTCCGCCAGGGTGAAGTCCGCGAAGGCGACGCCGTACTCAGAGGTAAGGCCGGAGCGCTTGAAGACCTTGTTGCCTTTGCTGTCCTCGACCTCCAGTGTCACGGGGGCCCCGGCCAGCGGCTTCAGGTCCGGCTCCTTCAGGGCCAGAGCGCGCAGGTGGATGACCTGGTTCGGCTGGTAGAGCGGCTTGTCCGTGGTCACCAGCAAGCGGGTTTCGCCTCGAACACCGATGGACCTGGTGACCACATCCTTCTCGCCCAGGGCCGAGACCTCTACCGTCATCGGGTAGCTGCCCTTGGGGAGGTCAGGCACCTGGAACTGGGCGGTTAGGTTCCCCTCGGCGTCCGTCGTGGAGGAAAGGAGTAGCTGGGCCTTCCCCGCCTCCCCCAGGGAGATGCGGATCTGAGCGTTCGCGACCCCCAGGCCGGTGGAGTGGTCCAGGGCCCTTAGCCGCAGGGAAGCCCGGCTGCCCGACAGCCAGGAGGACTGGCCGAGGATCTGTGTCTGGAGCCTGGGCGCCGCGGCAAAGGCTGAGTGCGCGGCGAGGGCCAGCAGAAGTATCGCTGGCAACAGAGCGGACCTGACTCTCATTCCGACCTCCGAAAGCTTGTCAGTAACGCTGAAGCCCGCGCCGGAGCTGAGCGCCCCTTACGACACGGAGGATCCCACTGGGGCCTCCGGTCTGCCTCTCCGCGCGATGTGCGACGCGCGACCGAAGTCGCGCAGTAGGCCTTACTTGCAGTACGTCGGCTGGGCCAGGTACCTAACACCGGCCCGTCGACTCCGGCAGCCGGTTGGCGCCTCGCCCAGGAGGCCGCCGGCCCCCTGCTATCGCGACTCGCCCAGCGCGCTCCCTGGTCTTCAGACTGGGAGCAACCCGCGCTCTGGGCCTATAGCCCTTCGGCCGGCGTGGTCTGCCCGGACGAGCGCCCCCGCAAAGGGCCGGGCGTGAGACTGGGCCGCGTAACCGGCCCAGCGCCCTCCCGTCTAAGCCTTCGACACCCGCGTTGCGTGCCGCCCGCCCTGGCCCCCTGGTCGCGGGACGAGAGGGACCGCGGCGATGCTCGGCCAGGTGGCGGAGAGCTCGATGCTCGTCCACCCGGCCGTCGGAAGGAGACGCGAACATGAACAAGAGGGGGATCACTGCCGTACTGTGCGGACTGGCGTTATCAGCGGCGGCCGTGCCAGGCATGGCTCAGGGCCCGGGGCCGGGAGGGCCGCCTCCAGGCGGCAGGTTCGGCGGCCCGGGCGGGCCCGGCGGTCCCGGCGGATTCGGGATGGGCGCCCGGATGAACTGGCGAGCTTTGGACTCTCTGCAGAAGCTAACACCGGCGCAGAGGACCAAGCTGAACGCAATCCGCGATAGCTATCGAGCCCAAGTTCAAAGGCTACAGGGCCAGGCGTCTGGGCCGGGCGAAGCTACGCCGCGTCTCTCGGCCCTGGGTCAGAGGACTCTGGGACAGATCGACGCCGTACTGACCCCGGCTCAGAGGGCGGAGTACCGGCGCCTCAGGGAGCAGGGGGGGCCAGGCCCTGGCTTCATGGGCGGCCCGCCGATGGGCGGCGGTCTACCTCCGGGGATCCGCCTCACGGCGGCCCAGCAGAAGGCGTACCAGTCTCTTCAGAAGAGGTTCGACGCCCAGTCAGTTCGCATCCGACA
>DASXUI010000507.1:0-18749 GCA_036504955.1 Armatimonadota bacterium | reverse complement strand
AAGGGGCCCAGCGCGCGCTGGGCCCCAGGGGTGCTTCAACTATGGCAGCTATGGGCTGCTCCCTCTCAGGTCTGGGGAAGGAGCAAGCCCGCGGCCGGTGCTGGCACGAAGGTCTCTATCCCGCCGGTTTGGCTGGGGGAGCCGTGGTGGAAGCTGCCGCGGGGGCCGTGACGCCGGTGTTTACCTTCTTGAGCACGTCCGCCGTGATCTCGTTCCAACCGTACAGGACGGCGGACTTGTCGAACACTACCGCGAGGCTCTTCTCCTTGGCGACGGTGGCGATGGCGGCCAACACCGTAGCGGTCAGCCGGTCGTTGATCTCCGTCAGCTTGGCGTCCATCCGCTTGCGGCCGTCCTCGTCCATCTTGCGGAGATCCTCGTCCATCGCCTGCGACTGCTTGTTGAGCTGGTCGTAGTCAGCGGTCTCCTGCGTGCTGCGGCTGGGGGTCTGCTGAAGCGTGCGCAGCCTGGCAGCCCGAGCGGCGTTCTTGTCCTGAAGGTCCCGAAGCTGCTTCTGCTGGTCGGCGGTCGGCTGCGCCACCTTCTGGAGCGTCGCCAGGGTGACCCGCTCCTGATCGTCCAGGAATCGGCCCTGGTCCTTGGAGTCCATCTCCTTGGCAATGGCCGTCTGCATGGTCTGCAGCTCTTGCTCCCCGGCCTTCATCTGGTTGTACTCCCGCGCGATCTTCTGCACGTCAGCGACGGCAACGGCGCCCGGAGCAGGAGGGGAAACCGCCGGAGTCTCACCTTCGGCCAGTAAGCGTGACCAGGACGCGAAGCCCAACAGGGCAAAGACGGCGGTGCCTACAAGATAGGCCTTCTGGGACATTCGGACTCCTCCGGATAGGGTGGGCAAAGGCGTAGTGGGTAAAAGCGGGCCCTCGATGCGTGGACTCAAGAGGCAGAGGGAGACCGCCCCCTCCTGGGCATTATAGCATGGCAGGCACACGAGCCGCGAGGGAGAGGCCCACACCTATCTGACGTCGCGGCGGCCCGGAAGGTAGTGCTTGGCCGACGGCAAAGGAGGAACCATGACGGGGCCTGGTCTGGCGGTAGGGGCCCCTACCGCCAGCCGAGCGCTGGGGGAGGGGCTGTTGAGGGTGAGGGAGTGGCGGCCGTGGTCCAGGATCGCTCTCGTGGAGGGGCTGGCAGAGGGTTCGGCCGGGCCGACCGGGGCGCCCTACCGGCGCGAGCGGCATATGGGGCTCCGGAGGCGGATCGGCGTGGGTGATCGCCGGGGCTGGCTCACCGCAGCCGTGGCAGGGCTGCTCCTCCTAGCCGTAGGGCCTACGGGCCCTTCCTGGGCCGCGCCAGAGGCGGCGCTGTCCGCGGACGCCTTCGTGGCCGGGATCGGCGTCAACACCCACCTGGGGTACGACGACACCCTCTACGGCCGGTACGAGGATATCATCAAGCCGCGCCTGAAGGAGCTAGGCGTAAGGAGCATTCGGGAGGGGTACTTCCAGGACCGCCTGGTTCCTCGATACTTCGATGTTGCCTCGCTGGGCATCAAGCTGGTCCTCATCTTCAGCGCGGACAAGGCGGCGCGGCAGGTCCCGATGGCGCTTCCCGTCCTGGAGGCGGTGGAGGGGCTTAACGAGCCCGACCATGGCGAGGGTTGGGTGGAGGTCACTCGCAAGGAGCAGACGGCGCTCTACCGCGCCGTGAAGGGGTCCAACCTCACCAGCCACCTCCCGGTGCTGGTCTCCGGCATGGCGAACACTCGGGACAGCCCGGGGAAGCTGGGGCCGCTGAGCGACGCTCTGGACCTGGGCAACACCCACAACTACGCGGGCGGCTTGCCACCCACGTCCGGAGGCTGGGGCATCGAGCTTGGCCGGGCCCTGGCCGAGGCGCGAACGGTGTGCGGAGACAGGCCGCTATGGTCAACGGAGTGCGGCTACCACAACCGGATCGAGCAGACTGGGCACCCCGGCGTTTCCGAGGCCGCGGCCGCGAAGTACCTGCCGCGCATGCACGCCCTGCTGTTCGGGTTGGGACTCGAGCGCCGGTACTCCTACGAGCTGGCGGACGAGAAACCGGATCCCGGCATGACCGATATGGAGCAGCACTTCGGACTCCTCCGGTCCGACGGCAGCCGGAAGCCGGCCTTCATCGCGCTGAGGAACCTGATCAGGATTCTGCGGGATCCTGGTACAGGCTTCAGCCCGGGCCGGCTAGACTACACGCTGACGGGAGACCTGCGGAACGTACGCCACCTGCTGCTCCAGAAGCGTGACGGCAGCTACTGGTTGCTGCTCTGGCAGGAGGTGCCGAGCTTCGACGTTCGCGCGAAGAGGGATCTGAGCCCCGCCGCCCTTGGGGTCATGGTCACCCTGGCAAGCCCTCTGTCCGCCGGTGCGCTCTACCGACCAGGCTTGTCCGACAGGCCGCTGGGAGCGCTTCTAGCCGCGTCACGGGTGCGAGTGAGCGTGCCTGACGAGTTGGTCATCTTGAAGCTGGTGCCCGCGAAGGCCGGCGCCATCGATTCAGACGCAAGAGGGGGGAGGGGCGACCATGGCTGATAGCGTGCTTCAAGGAAGTGTGCAACCGGACTGGGAGGCCTTCCTCGCCTGCCTTCTGCGACCAGATACTCCCCGGCGGGTCCACTTCATCGAGCTCTTCCTCGACTGGGAGGTTCAGGAGCAGGTGTGCCGGCGGTTCGGCCTGTTGGATGGTATGGATTCGGCCGACCCTGACTTTGCCCTGAGGAGGGAGCTGGCGATTCAGCGTTTCCTGGGCTACGACTATGTGCGCTGCGGCCTCTGGGGCATGGACTGGCCGATGAACCGCGAGACCACGGCGGATACTGCGGAGCTGGGTCGGAGCGGCGGGCGGACCTACATCAACGAGCATCGCGGCCCCATCACCACCTGGGCGGAATTCGAGGCCTACCCCTGGCCGGACCCCAGCAAGGCCAGCACCTACGCGCTGGAGTGGTATCAGAAGCGCCTCCCCGACGACATGTGCCTCATCGGCAGTGGTGGCTTCGCGCATTTCGCGGAGCACCTCGTATGGCTAATGGGCTATGAAGAGCTATGCTACGCCCTCAAGGACAACCGAGACCTGGTGCGAGCCATCAGCGACCGGTTGATCGACATCTTCAAGGATGTCGTCCGCCTCCTTCTCCAGTTCGACCGGGTGAAGGTAGTCTGGGGCAGCGATGACCTTGGCTTCCGTTCGGCCACGCTTATCAGCCCAGCCGACCTGCGGGAGTTCGTGCTGCCTGGGCACCGCCTCATGGCCCAGATGTCTCACGACGCCGGCAGGCCGTACCTTCTGCACTCCTGCGGCAACCTCGAGGCGATCCTCGGAGACCTGCTGGACGACGTGTGCATCGACGGCAAGCACTCCTTCGAGGACACCGTTGAGTTGGTCACGGACGCCAAGGCGCGCTACGGTGACCGAATCGCGCTGCTGGGTGGCCTCGACGTAGACTTCCTCTGCCGCGCCTCCGAGGCGCAGGTTCGCGACCGTGTACGCCACACCCTCGCCGTCTGTCAGCCCGGAGGCCGCTACTGCCTGGGGACGGGCAACAGCGTCGCCAACTACATCCCTCTGAACAACTACCTGGCGATGTTGGACGAGGGCAGAGCGTGGCAGGGGTAGGGGCTAGGGGCTAAGGGGAGTGAGGGGACTGAGGGGGCTCAGGGGAGAGGGCCTCAGCGCCCGGACTGTCGGCAGCCGGCCAGTATGGAGTGCGGCGGCTCTGGCGCCGCACTGCCTTGCGCCGCGTTGGCTCGTTCGCTAGCGGAGGCCGCAGCCGTGGTTTCGAGCTCGCCTCGTCAGCGGCTGGGCTGTCGCAGACGCACACGCCGCCTCTGTGCATGGCAGAGCGGTGCCGGAGTCGCCGTACCCCATACTGGCCGGCTGCCGACAGTCCGGGCGCTGAGGCTCTTCCCCTGAGCCCCTTCAGCCCCTTCAGCCCCCTTAGTCCTCTTAGCCCCCTTAGCCCCAGGCCCCCGGTCCCTTCAGTCCCTTGGGCCTGCTATGGTACCATGGAAGAGATGCCAGGCCCTGGGCAAGCGACTTCCGGCACCGTAGAGCGAGGGATCTAGGATCATGTATGTTCAGTAAGCTTCTGATCGCGGCACGGGGGGAGATTGCCGTACGGATCATCCGTGCTTGCCGAGAGATGGGCATCAGCACGGTCGCCGTCTACTCCCAAGCGGATCAGCCCTCCCTGCACGTAAGCCTTGCTGATGAGGCGGTGTGCGTGGGGCCGCCGCCCGGCAAGGACAGCTACCTCAACATGTCCAACATCGTCAGCGCCGCCCTTATAACCGGGGCGGAGGCCGTGCATCCGGGCTGTGGGTTCCTGGCTGAGAACGCCAGCTTCGCGGAGTTGTGCCAGGCGTGCGGACTGGTGTGGGTCGGTCCCAGCCCCCGGGCGATGGAGGAGATGGGCAACAAGGCGCGGGCCCGCGAGATTGCGGAGGACGCCGGCATCCCCACCATTCCAGGGACGAAGGGCGCCATCAGCGGCGAGTCGGATGCCCTGAAGTTCGCGAAGAGGCACGGGTACCCGCTGGGCATCAAGGCCGCGGCGGGCGGCGGAGGCAAGGGCATTCGGGTGGTGCTGACGGACGACGACCTGCTGCCCAGCCTTCAGGCGGCGCAGACGGAGGCCCAAGCCGCCTTCGGCGACTCCTCGGTGTACCTGGAGAAGTGGCTGGAGAGCCCCAGGCATATCGAGGTGCAGGTGCTGGGTGACGAGCATGGCACGGTGCTCCACCTTGGCGAGAGGCAGTGCTCCGTCCAGAGCCGCAACCAGAAGCTGCTCGAAGAGGCACCCTTCGCTGGGTTGCCCGGCGATCTTCGGGCACGGATCGCCGAGTCGGCAGTCAAGGTCGCCCGCGCGGCCGGCTACTCCAATGCCGGTACGGTGGAGTTCCTAATGGACCGCCAGGGCGGCTACTACTTCATGGAGATGAACACCCGGATCCAGGTGGAGCATCCCGTAACCGAAGCCATCACGGGCCTCGATCTGGTGAAGCTGCAGATCGCGGTGGCGGCGGGCGAGCCGATGCCCCTTCAGCAGTCGGAGGTCCGCTTCTTAGGCCACGCGATTGAGTGCCGGATCAACGCGGCAGACCCAGACCGGAACTTCGCGCCCTGCCCGGGCCCGGTGGGCAGCCTCCGCCTGCCCGGTGGTTTGGGCGTCCGGATCGACACGCACCTGTACGCCGGTTACGAGATCCCTCCCTACTACGACTCGCTGGTGGCGAAGCTCATCACCTGGGGACAGGATCGGGATGAGGCCATCGCGCGGATGCTTCGGAGCCTGGACGAGCTTCAGGTGGGCGATCGGAAGACGACCATACCCCTTCACCGCCGCATCCTGAACAGTCCCCGCTTCAGGGCCAACGACGTGAGCACCAGTTTCTTGGAGACGCTTCAGTGAGGACCCCGTCGCCAGCGTCTTCGTGCCCATCGGCGGGTCGCTCGTTGATGGGTCAGCCCGCGTGGAAGGGGATCCTCCTTGGTTAGCCAGGCCAAACGGCGTGCCGCTCGCGAGCTCGCGCTGCAGATGCTCTTCGCCGTGGACGTGGGGCGGGTCCCTCTTCGGGAGGTGTTGGTCAGCTTCATGTGGGACCAGGAGAGCCCCAGCAACGAGATGATCCAGGACCCCGAGGTGCAGGACTACGCTCGTCAACTGGTTCGCGGCACCGCGGTTCGGGTAAGGCAGATCGACAAGGTGTTGGCGAGCCGGGCCGAGGGGTGGGACCTGGAGCGGCTCGCGAACGTGGACCGCAACCTCCTACGCATGGCCACCTATGAGATGATGCTAGGCCCTGAAATGCCAGAGGGCGTGGTGATCAACGAGGCGGTGGACCTGGCAAAGATGTACAGCACCGAGGAGAGCGGCAAGTTCGTGAATGGCCTCCTGGGCACGCTGTCGCGTGAGCGGCCTGCCGTGATGGTGGAGCTGGAGGCCGAGGAGACAGACGGACAGGATGAGAGCGGCAGTTCTGGAGGGACCCCGGTCCCTGAGGGTTGAGGAGCGGCCGATCCCGGATCCTGGACCGGCCGATGTGGTGCTGAAGGTGAACACCTGTGGCGTCTGCGGTACCGATAGCCACATCTACCAGGGCGAGTTCCTGGTGCGCTTCCCCGTGGTGCCCGGTCACGAGCTCTCCGGTGAGGTGGTGGAGGTCGGCTCCTCCGTGACCCACGTCGCGGTGGGGGACTGGGTCACCGTGGACCCCAACATCGTCTGCGGCGTCTGCCCCTACTGCCGCGTTGGCCAGATCAACCTGTGCGACAACCTGCACGCGGTGGGTGTTCGGATGGATGGGGGCTTCGCCGGCTACTGCCGCGCCCCGGCCAAGCAGGTCTACCGCCTGCCGGAGGGGATGTCCCTGCTGGAGGGCGCCTTCGCGGAGCCGCTAGCGTGCTGCCTGCATGGGACAGACCGCGCCGGGCTCAGGGCCGGGGACCGGGTACTGGTCATCGGCGGGGGCTCCATTGGACTCACGATGGTTCAGCTCGCGCTCGCCGCCGGGGCATCACACGTTATCCTAAGTGAACCCTCCGAGAGCCGGCGCGGACTGGGTGTAGTGTTGGGCGCCACAGCCGCGCTGAACCCGGTGGCCACCGATGTTCGGGGCGAGGTGCTCGAGCTGACCGAGGGTGGCGCCGACCTGGTGATCGAGTGCGCGGGGACGGCTCGCACGGCAGAGCAGGCCGTAGCTTGCGCTCGAAAGGGCGGCCGCGTCCTCTTCTTCGGTGTGGCTCCGGAGGCCGCCATCGCTGAGCTTCGACCCTATGACATCTTCCTTCGGGAGCTCACCATCCTGGGCTCTTTCGTTAATCCCTTCACCCACCAGCGCGCGCTCGAGGCCCTGGCCAAGGGCCGCGTGAAGGTTGAGCCCCTGGTCAGCCACCGCTACCCCGTGGCCGCCTTCGAGGAGGCCCTGGCCATGAGCCGCAGCCCACAGGCTGTGAAGGTGGTGGTGCAGCCCAGCCTGGAGGAGGCGGCCGTCTGAAGGTGGACCCGAGCTCCTGGAACCGCCTAGACCCTCCGCTGCCGGAGGAAGACCCCCCGGATCCCCTGCGCCCGAGGGTCGGACGCACGCTCAAACGCGCCGTGGGCCTCGTCTACGACTCCCTGGGCGCCACCCTTCTGGTAAGCTTCGTGACCTTCCTCGGCAGCCTGGGCGCGCTCATCCTACTCACACCCGTGGCAAGGGCGGTGCCCGTTGGGCGTGACCCCGTGTTGCTCCTGCTCGTCACCCCAGTCCTGGCTCTGGCCGCCGGCGTGCTGCTGGAGGTCGCCGACAGTCTCTTGCGCCGAGAGGACCTGGCTCTGAGGGCGGTGCTGAGGTCAGCGGGCTCGCGCTGGTGGGAGCTGTTCCGCCTGGAGTTGGCGAATGTGGCGGTGGGCTCTCTGGTCGTGGCGAACGTGCTGTTCTACGCCACCCGGCCATCGCCAGGTCTGAAGCTCCTGTCCGTGCCGTTCCTCTATCTCCTCGCCTTCTTGGTCACAACCTGGGTCTACCAGGCCGGCTTGGTCTGGCGACAGCGCGTGGGGCCAGTACTGGCGCTCAAGCGAGCCCTGCTGCTGGCCTTGGACAACCCGGGCTACACGGCGGCTCTCTGCCTGGCTATGGCGGCTATCACGGCCGGATGTGTGCTGGCGGTGATCCCCTTGGCTTTGGTGTGGCCGGGGTTGGCAGCAGTCGTCGCGCTGGTCGCGGTTGACGACCTGCTGGCCAAGTACGACGCGCTGGACGCGGAAGGTAAGAGCGAGGCCCGCGGGCCCTGTCGCAAGGCGACCAGCCCGAGGGAGGAGGGGTAGGGGGAGCCGGGCGTGGCCCAGTGGCTCCCCCGTCGCCTTCACCACGGGGTCAGGCTGGCACGCCGGCCCCCTGGGCCTCATCCACCAGGCGTTTGAGCTCGCCGGACTCCAGGCACTCCAGCACGATGCTGCTGCCTCCCAGGAATCTGCCCCCTACGAAGATCTGTGGGATTGTGGGCCAGTCGGTGTATTCCTTGATGCCGGACCAGGCCTCCGGGTCCTCCAGCACGTTGACGTGTGCGACGGGAACGCCTAGCTCCCTGAAGGCGAGTACGGCGTTTCGGGAGAACCCGCACTGGGGCATCTCCGGGGAACCCTTCATGTAGATGACCACGGGCGCCGAGGCGGTTTCGCGGTCAAAGCGCTGCTTGAGTCTCTCGTCCATATAGTGTCCCTGCCCACCCAGAGCGGCGGGCACAGTGTTCGAGTCGTTGGCTCCTGCCAGATCACCCCGTGGGTGCGGCGCTTCCGGCGGAGGGTGACGGTGCACGCGTGATCAGATGGAAGGCGTGCAGCTCATCGCTGTCTAGGTAGCCCTTGAGGGCCCGATGTACGATCCGGTGCTGGTCCACAAGGCCCAGTCCGGTGAAGGCCGGGGCCACTACGACGGCGTCGAAGTGGTCGCCCGTTCCTCGCACGTCCACTACCTCAGCAGTGGAGCCCGGGATCCCGGCTTCTATGGCCGTCTTGAGCTCATCCGCGTGAAGCATCCAGTGTGTACCTCCTAGCAGCTTCGGCCTGCCCCCAGGTCATCCATACCCAAGAGGGCTCTCCTCCCGACGTGTCAGAGCCGGGGGACGGGCTTCGCAAGGGTAATGTAGCACGGCGACGGCGCGGTGGCGCCTCCCGGGGTTGGGCCGCGCATCGGGCGCCGGTTTCCACCCTCGCATGCCACGGCCAGTGGCGTGTCGAGTGCCGTGACAGAGATGCGAACGCGCCACCAGCCTGCGGCTGGTGGCGCGTTCGCAAGTGTGTTTGCAGTGGGTGCTGAGCGTCGAGGAGTGCCCGGCGCCCTGTGGCTAGAAGTGGCGGTTGCCGGCTAGCTCCTTGAGTCGACCCGTCTCCATGTAGTGGACCCTCTCGGCCACGTTGGTACAGTGGTCGGCGCTCCGCTCCAGGTAGTGCCCTATCAGCAGCAGGTACGCCCCTGGGACCACGGTCTCCGGCTCCCGTTGCATAGCCGGCAGCAGGTCAGTGAAGAGCTGGTGGTAGTAGTGGTCCACCCTGTCGTCCAGCGTGGTGCCAACCGACTGCACGGCCTGCAGGTCCCGGTCCACGAAAGCCCGCATCGTGACCCGGAGCATTTCACAGACTTGGTCCGCCATGGGTGGGATTCGGGAGAGGAACCGGGTGGGGGGATGGTCGCCCATCCCCTTGGTGGCGCGGCAGATGGCGACCGCGAAGTCCGCGATTCGCTCCAGGTCGGAGATGGCCTTCAGGATGGAGCCGATGACCCGAAGGTCCTTGGACATGGGCTGCTGCTGGGCCAGAAGGTGGATGCACCGGCTCTCGATCTCGAGGTCCAGGGCGTCAGGCTCAGCGTCGGAGGCGATCACCTCGTCGGCGAGCTGCAGGTCACCCTCCATCAGGGCCTGGATGGCGCGCCGCATCATCGTCTCCGCAAGGCTGCCCAACCGAAGAAGGTCTTGCTCCAGGTCGCGGAGCTGCTGTTCGAAGAGCTGTCGAGGGTTCACGGCTCAGCCGAACCGGCCGCGGACATAGTCATCCGTACGTGGGTCAGAGGGGTTCTCGAAGATTCGCACCGTCTCATCCATCTCCACCAGCTCTCCGGTGAGGAAGAAGCCGGTATAGCGCGACACGCGGCTGGCCTGGTACATATTGTGGGTCACCAACACCACAGTGTAGTCGCGCTTGAGCTCCGCCATCAACTCCTCGATGCGGAAGGTGGAGATTGGATCCAGGGCTGAGCAGGGCTCGTCCATCAGAATCACCTCGGGCTGAACGGCCAGAACCCGGGCGATGCAGAGTCGCTGCTGTTGCCCGCCGGAGAGCGCCAAGGCGCTCTGCCGGAGCTTGTCTTTCACCTCATCCCAAAGGGCCGCCTGGCGCAGGCTCTGCTCCACCAGGTCCGCCAGGTCGCCGCGTGAGAGTCGGGAGTGGAGCCTGGGCCCGTAGGCGATGTTGTCGAAGATGGTCTTGGGGAACGGGTTGGGGCGCTGAAAGACCATGCCCACCCTCCGGCGGAGAGTCACGACGTCCACCGAGCGTGAGGAGAGGGGCTCGCCGTCCAACAGGATGCTCCCCTCCGTCCGCACCAGAGGGATCAGGTCGTTCATTCGGTTGAGGCAGCGAAGAAACGTAGATTTGCCGCAGCCGGAGGGGCCGATCAGTGCCGTGATTTCCCTCTCCGGGATATCGACGTTCACGCCCTGCAAGGCGCGAAAGGCGCCGTAGTACAGGCTTAGGTCCTTGACGCTGAACTTCGTTTGGGAGCCGGATTCCGGCTGGCCCGGTACCGGCGCTTGGCGCTTGGCGGCCCCTGGTGCGGCCGGCATCTGCAGGCGTTGGGGCGTCCCGGTGGTTGGTGGACTGGTAGGGGGTTCCATAAGGCCTCTCGCCATTGGCGACTGATCTCCCGCGACCCAGGCGTGCCTGCTGTTCCGCCGGAGCGTGGTGCGGAGACAGGGCGCGCCGCGCGCTGCGGCTGGGTCCTGGGGTACGGGGACGGTCGCTGCCGCAACGAAGAAGGGGAGTGGCGCGGTTGCCCGCCACTCCCCTTGATTGTCGCGCAAGGCCCTTAATGGGCTGTGAAGCCCGCGTTAAGCTTAGGTTAAGTGCCTCCTCGCAGGTTGGACGGAGCCGCCCGCCGCGTCTCGTCCAGCATGGCAACGGCCCCAGCGCCTCTCGGCGAATCCCAGCTAGAGCCGGAGGAGCCTGCCGAGCACCAGGTAACAACTTGCGGACAGCAGCGCCGATGCCGGGAGCGTGAAGACCCAGGCCAGAACGATCTGGGCCACGACGCCCCACCGAACGGAGCTGAGGCGCCGCGATGCACCCACACCCATGATGGCGCTGGAGATGACGTGGGTGGTGCTCACCGGCGCGTGTAGTAGGGTGGCTCCCAGAATCACTCCCGCGGCGGCCGTCTCGGAGGCGAACCCGTGTACGGGCTGCAGGCCCATGATCTTTCGGCCCACCGTCTTGATAATGCGCCAGCCGCCTCCCGCCGTGCCAAGGGCCATCGCGGACGCGGCGAGCACCTTCACCCAAATCGGCACGTGGACAGAATGGATCACGCCGCCGCTATAGAGCGCCAGGGTGATGATTCCCATGGATTTCTGGGCGTCGTTGGTGCCATGGCTGAAGGCCATGAAGTTCGCGGAGACGATCTGCAGCCATCGAAACCAACCGTTGATGCGGGCCGGGGGAAGGTTGGCAAAGGCTCGCATCAGAAGAACCATGAGGATCGCGCCACAGATCATTCCCAGAATGGGGGAGAGCACTAGGGCCGTGATGATCTTCTCCAGCCCCTTCACGTTCAGAGCCTTGACGACGTGAGGCTGGTAGGCGACGGTGGCTCCGATTACGCCCCCAATCAGAGCGTGTGAAGAGCTGCTTGGAAGGCCCAGGTACCAGGTGAGGAGGTTCCACAGGATCGCCCCCAGAATGGCGGACAGGATGACGACGGCCGGGATAGTGTGGGCGACCTCCGGAGCGATGATGCCCTCCGCGATGCTCTTGGCTACACCCTCCCAGATCAGCGCCCCAAGGAAGTTCTGGGCCGCGGCGAGGAGCACGGCGTTCCGCATGGAGAGCGCCCGGGTGAGCACCGTGGTGGCGATGGCGTTGGCGGAGTCGTGAAAGCCGTTGATGAAGTCGAAGGCCAGCGCCAGCACCACGATCAGCACGAGCATGGGGGTGATGCCGGGCTCAGGCATTCTTTACCACCACCGTCTCCAAGACGTTGGCCACATCCTCGCACTTGTCCGTGGCGGTCTCCAGGTGCTCGTAGATCTCCTTCCACTTCATCACTTCCAAGGGCTCGGTATGGCCATCGAAGAGGCACGAGAGCGCCTTGGACAGGATGCCGTCCGCCTCATTCTCCAGCGCATTCAGGCGGACGCAGTGGGATAGGATCTTCTCGGGGTCCCGGACGCTGGGAAGCGCCTGGATAGCAAGCCGCAGCTCCAGGGTCGAGTTGACGAGGACCTGTGCCATGTCGATGAGGAGTTGCGTCGGCTGAGTGATGCGGTAAAGAAAGAGGCGGTCGGAGGTCGCTTCGATGTAATCAAGAACATCATCAAGGCCCAGGGCCAGGTTATGGATGTCCTCCCGATCGATAGGGGTGACGAAACTGGAGTTTAGGCGTCGGGCGATCTGGTGGACTACGGCGTCGGCCTCATGCTCGAGGCGCCGAATCTCCGCCGCTTTGAACTGCGTATCCTCATACCTCTGGACCATGTCCAGGAAGGCCTCGGCGGCCCGAACTACTATGTCCGCCGCCTGGTTGAACAGCTCGAAAAAGTTCTCTTCCTTAGGTAGAAACCTCATGCTTCGTCCTTCGGGTTCGCGACTGCATGCTGCGTGCTTGGCAGTGTCCTGGGCCACCCAGGCGGCACCCGTGGGCCATTAGGTGTTCTTAAGCAGGATCTCTTCCAGACTGTCTACCACGTCTTGGCAGCGGTCCAGCCCATTCTCGAGGCTGTCGAAGAGCTCCTTCCACTTCAGGGCTGTAAGCGGATCGTCGCGCATCTCGATGATCTCGGCCGCGCCGGCCCGATTGAGGTAGTCCCCCCGCCTTTCGAGCTTGGTAACCTCCTTGCAGAGCTCCTGGATCCGGGCTCGCTGCTTCAGGTTCCGCAGGCCCTTCACGGCTTGCTCCAGCAGAGACGCGGCCTCGCACAGCAGGTCAGCGATGCGCGCCGCGCCGGAAGGGGGCGCCGAGATGCGATAGAGGACCATCCGCTTGGCGGCCACATGGACGTGGTCCAGGGTATCTTCCAGCTCCACGGATAGGCGATGGATGTCTTCGCGGTCGAGCGGAGTCACAAACTTCCGGTGGACTCGCTGGATGGTCTCACGGGCCACGGCGTCGTTGCTGTGCTCCAGCACTCGAATCTGCTCCAGGAGGTCGACGTGCAACTCCGGAGTCCGGAACATGCTCTGCAGCAGCTCCGTGGTGGTGCGAAGGTTGCTGGCCTGTTGCTCCAGCAGATCAAAGAAGCGCTCGTCACGGGGCACAAGATGCATCATAGGGCAGTGACTGTATCCTTTCTCCTTAACCAGTTCTTTACCTGGGAAGGCTGTACCTCCAGAACTAGGCTGCCTGTGGGCCCCAGCCGGGGGTTAAGGTGTCGTTAAAGTCGTCAGATGGAGGGGTTCACCCTCCTGTGGAAGCCCCCAAAAGCGGCTATGATGGCATAGGAGGCGCTCCGTCGGTTACGGCGTCGCGCGGCGCCTCCGGCTGACGACGGGCCACGGACCCAGAGGCAAGGGTACCCGCCCCTCGCGGCGCCGCGGCGCGGCAAAGGTGACTATGCAGCGTATCCTGATTGTTGAGGACGAGGAGGCCATCGCGGAGGGTGTGGCCTACAACCTTCGTAGGGAGGGGTTCGACGTGCGCGTGGCGGTCGACGGCCCCTCCGGCCTTTCGATGATCGAGTCGGGCTGGCCGACTCTGGTGCTTCTGGACCTGATGCTGCCCGGAATGGGCGGCATGGAGGTATGCCGTCGCGCCCGCCAGCGCTCCAACGTGCCGATCCTGATGCTTACAGCCAAGAACACGGAGACCGACAAGGTGGTGGGCCTGTCCGTGGGGGCAGACGACTTCGTCACCAAGCCCTTCTCCATCGCGGAGCTAGTCGCGCGGATCCACGCCATCTTGCGCAGAGCCCAATCGGCAGAGGTGGCTCCGGAGGTCCTCTCCCATGGCGACCTTCTCATGGATCTGGGGCGGCACGTGGTGACCCTGAAGGACAAGCAGATTCAGCTCTCACCCAAGGAGTTCGACCTGCTCCGCGCTCTGATGGAGAACCGCGGCAGGGTCCTAACGCGCCAACTCCTGCTGGATCGCGTATGGGGCGAGGATACATACATCGACAGCAAGACCGTGGACGTCCACGTTCGCTGGCTACGGCAGAAGGTGGAGGAGGATCCGTCCCACCCGAGGTTCATCCAGACTGTTCGAAGCGTGGGGTACCGGTTTGGCGACTGATCGGCCAACATCGCCCCCGGTAGGCGGCTCGTCGACACGGCCACGATGCCACACTGGCGGGTCAGCACTGCCACGAGGCGGAAGCTGACGTGAGCAGCCTCCGTGGTCGTCTGCTTACCTCAAGCTTACTCGTGCTTCTTGTCTGCGGCGCGGTGCTGGTGGTTGTCCTGCCAGGGTTGGCGGAGCACGTTCTGCTGGGCGAGATGGAGACATCACTCCAGCACCAGACCGAGGCCGTGGCCGCGGCGTCAGCGCTGTCGCTGCAGTACTCGGGCGAGAGCTCCCTCGACCCGCGGGTTAAGGATCTGGGCCGAAGGATGGAGGCCCGGATAACCCTCATCCGCCAGGACGGCAAGGTGGCGGCTGACAGCGAAGCCGACCCGGCAAGGATGGAGAACCATGCCAACCGCCCGGAGGTGATGGCTGCCCTGCGGCAGGGATCCGGGGAGAGCCGGCGCTTCAGCCGCACCCAGGGAATGGACAGGCTCTACGTTGCATGCCCACTCCACCAGGACGGCCGGCTGTGGGGCGTTGCCCGGCTTTCGCTTCCCCTTTCGCAGGTGCGGTCTCGAGTCAGCGCCCTGCGCGGAGCACTCCTGACTGGAGTCCTCATCGCGCTGGGCATCGCGTGGCTGGCCGGGCTGCGGTCGGCCAGATCCATCGCGAAACCGGTTCAAGACCTGAGTCAGATGGCGAGCCGGATGGCCGGCGGCGACCTTCATGCTCGGGCCCCGATCGGCTCGACGGACGAGCTGGGTTCGCTTGCGCGAAGCTTCAACCGCATGGCGGACCGCGTCCACGACCTGGTTGAGGAGTCGGAGGCGTCCGAGAAGACGCTCCGCGCGCTGTTCGAGCGGATGGGGGAGGGGCTCCTGGTGGCGGACGCTCGCAGCCGGATAGCCCTGGTCAACGCGGCGGCTGCCCGGATGCTTCGCCTGAACGCCGAGACGGTGCTGGGCCAGACCGTGCTGGAAGCCACTCTTCAGCATACGCTGGCTGACGTGGTGGCCGATACCCTGGGCGATGGGAAGCCCCGAACGGAGGAGGTGGAGCTGCGAACGGGGCCCGTCAGAGCGGCGGCACTCTACTCCTGCCTGGTGGACCGTCCCTCCGATGGCGCGCCGGGGGTGCTGGTGGTCCTCCGCGACGTGACCGAGGCGCGACGACTGGACAAGCTGAGGCGCGACTTCGTCGCCAACGCCAGCCATGAGCTGCGCACTCCCCTCGCCTCGGTGCGCGTGATGATCGAGAGCCTTTCCAGTGGCGCGTTGTCGGAACCCGAGACGGCCCAGCGGTTCCTTGGCATTGCGAACCGTGAGCTCACACGCATCGAAGCTCTGGTGGACGACCTCCTCGCGCTAGCCCGCTCCGAGGCACAG
The DNA here is from genome assembly GCA_036504955.1 of Armatimonadota bacterium. GTDB lineage: Bacteria > Armatimonadota > DTGP01 > DTGP01 > DASXUI01 > DASXUI01. The sequence continues at coordinate 3,394 of DASXUI010000507.1, read as the reverse complement.
CCCGGAGGCAAAGCCGGCCCCATCCCTGTGAAGCCGGTTCTGGAGGAGGTGGCCGAGGCCCTGGCGCCCATGGCGAGCGCCAAGAGCCACGAGCTCATTCTTCACACCGAGGAGCCGCTGTCGGTCACGGGAGACCTGGAGAGCCTGCGCCAGGCACTTCTTAATCTGCTGGACAACGCCATCAAGTACACGCCCACGAGCGGGCGAATCAGGCTCAGCGCCTTATGCGAGGGCGAGAAGGTCGTGCTGGCCGTTGAAGACACGGGCGAAGGGATCCCGCCGGAGAAGGTGGAGAGGATCTTCGAGCGCTTCTACCGGGTAGATAAGGCCCGGTCGCGCCGCGTCGGCGGAACCGGGTTGGGGCTCTCCATCGTGCGGCACCTGGTGGAGGCGATGGGGGGTACGGTGTCGGTCCGCAGCGTTCCAGGCGAGGGTAGCCGTTTTGAGCTCAGGCTTCCGCGGGCCGTGGAAGCGGGCTCAGATTCCGGGCAGGACTGTGAGGGGACCCAGCTCAGGAACCGCCTGGGCCTCTAGCCCCTCAGCGCCTCCAGTGGAGGCCCGGTAGAGACGCGGACCTGGCGTGGTTGCCGTCTTGGCGCGCCCAGGGCGAGCATGGCCGACTTCAGGCCGCGGATATGGCAGCAAAGCCCGTGGAGGAGCCTCCACGGGCTTTGCTGCGTCAGCCAATCCCTGACCTCCCGGTTGAGGCCGGGTCCGCTCTCCGACGCCCCGGGGGTGGCCGGACGACGCGCCGTGCCGGCCGGCCTCAGGCGGCGCTGGCGTGGCCAACTCTACTGGGCGATACTGCCCCGGCCCACCCTCTGGAGGTAGCCCGCGGTCCTGGCCTCATTGGCCCGGTACTTGTCGATGCAGGCCAGGATGTCGCCCAACTTCCAGGTAGCGATGAACATCCTGTCTCGCTTGAAGGTTCCATCCTTCTGCGGCCGGAACACGCCAAGGGCGGAGTGGCGGATGTCCAGGTGGGCCAGCCCCATTGCAGGCGTCAGGTAGTCCTCGTCAAGGAACAAGAGGACGAACTCTCCTGGCGTCAGCGAGCAGACGTCATCGGTGATGATCTGGAGCCCGCCGGCAACGCCATCGGTGTTGTACCGCACGGTGAGGGGGTCGCCCTCGGGCTTGCTGCGGAGCGGATGCTGCCGGAACCATCGGAGAGGCTTGATCACGGCGTCGCGGTAGACGCGCTCGAGCCCAAGCCCCAGGGAGTTGGGCGCCGTGGCGCCATCCCTGGTGAACGACTGGGGCTGGCTTACCGAATCCACCCTTCCCGGGACGATGCCACAGGTGAAGCCTCCAATGAGCATATCCATCGACTCGATACCGGGGGCGTAGCTGTTGCTGATGATCATGCCGCGCACGGGCTTCGCCGGCTCCTGGGCCCTCGCGCCCTGCAGGGATACCAGGGCGAGGACGCCTGCCAGGAGTGGCAGAGGCCTTCGGGGAGTTAGTGCCGCCATGCTTGCCCCCTTTCTAGCCGCCGTAAGTCATTCGGAAGGAGCTTATGTCGTCGCTGCTGATGGGGCGCGACTCGTAGAAGGCGCTGCCGCCCTGCATGATATCGCCGGAGTGGACTGGGATATCTGCCAGGTGAATCCAGTGCCCCCACTCGTGGCGGGCGATGGTCGGCAGGTCGAGGGCGCTGTAGTCGAAGAGCTCGGTTGCCAGGAGGCCGAGATAGAGCCCAGGGCCGGTTGCCTCGTACCAGTTGTAGAAGCTGTTGACGTAGGTCCGTCCCTGGGTGATGGTGTAGGGATCGTTGGGGTCATAGGTGATACCCGTAGTTCCCTGCGTCCCCTGGCCCATCGGCGCTAGCCGCCAGAAGTTGGAGGCCGGATCCAGGTAGTTGAAACGACAGCCGTTCGCCGGTGCCACGCCATCCCAGGCATAGGCGGCGCTGGAGATGTCGTTGGTCATCCAGGGGGGGAAGTTCTGGTCAGTGGTGGTCTCGACGGCGAAGCGCTTGACAGTCCAGTAGACGGTCGTGTTGTCGGGCCAACTGAAGTCCGTGTTGCTGTACATGGCCAAGGCGGGCCTGGCGGGCAACAAAGCGGCGAGAAGCCCAAGGGTCGCAACTACCTTGCGCAAGCAGGTACCTCCATCTCTACAGTACGATAGTTCTAGAGGAGCGAAGCATAGCTTCGTACCTGTTGTTCCACACCCGCCGGGCTACACAGCGCACTGGTCCGACTCGCCTTGGAGGAGCAAGGCCGTGGCGCGCCCCACACCGCGTGGCGCGGGGGGCTCAGTGGGGTGCACGCGAGGGCTTCGTCCGCGGTTCAGCCGGTTGGGCCGACCCTCCGGCGCGCCTTGAGGCACAAGCAGGGGCACGACAAGTTGTGCGGCAGACCGGGAGGTCAGGGCTGAGATTGCTCTGGTAGCGGCCAGTGTCGCCGCCACCTCAGGCGAGGGGCCTTTGGCTTGGCGGCGGCGCCATGGGGGAGGGGAGCCAGTACCGAGGCGGGGGCGTGTGGCACCCGGTACCGACGAGAGGCGGCGCTTAGCGGGCGGCCCAGTACCACCGCACCACCAGGACTCCAGGACGGCAGAAAAGGCCCTACTACTGAGGCGCGTAGGGCCAAGAGGCACACGGTTGGTCTGCGGCGCCCCGGGCGAGAGTTCCGATTCGGGCTCAGCCTACCACGCCCGGCCCGCGCGGATTCTGGCCCGAAGCAGGACGGCCAGGGAGCTCATTCCTAGAACTAGCAGCAGCAGCACCGAGGCCGTTCCCCACTGAATCCTCTCCGGCGCGTCAGGGAGCTGCGTGGCTACACCGTAGATATGGTAGGGCAGCGCCATCACGGGGCCGGTGAGTGCCTCCTTCAGGTTCCTTGGAAGCGCCGGGAGGTAGAAGGCAGCCGCGGTGAAGAGGATGGGCGCCGTCTCACCAGCCGCGCGGCCCACACCCAGAATGGTGCCCGTCAGGATGCCGGGGGTTGCCTGCGGGAGCACGACTCTGGCGAGCGTCTGCCACTGAGTCGCTCCCAGGGCCAGGCTGCCCTCGCGAAACGACCTAGGCACGCCCAGCAGCGCCTCCTCGGAGGCAGTGATGATGATGGGAAGGACCAGGACGCCCAGAGTAAGGGACCCGGCCGCGAGGGACGTCCCCAGCTTCAAGAAGATGACGAAGAGGCCCAGGCCGAAAAGTCCGTAGACGATGGATGGCACTCCGGCGAGGTTCAGGATGGCGAGCCGTATGAGCCGGGTGATCCAGCTTGGTCGGGCGTACTCCGAGAGGTAGAGCGCCGCCATGACACCCAGAGGCACCGCCACCAGCACGGTTCCCAGCACCAACTCCGCCGTCCCCAGCAAGGCTGGATAGATGCCCCCATCCACCATGCCGTTCTCCGGCATCTGGGTTAGGAAGCCCCAGTTCACG
>DASXUI010000506.1:0-19358 GCA_036504955.1 Armatimonadota bacterium | reverse complement strand
CAACCCGGGAGCCACCACTGAGGAGATCCTGGACGCCGCCCAGGCGGCGAACGCCCACGAGTTCATCGTGGCGATGCCCGAAGGCTACGATACGCTGGTAGGCGAGCGAGGGGCGCGGCTGTCCGGCGGCGAGCGGCAGCGTATCTCCATCGCCAGAGCAATCCTCAAGAACCCCCGAATCCTGATCCTTGATGAAGCAACCTCCTCAGTGGATACCGAGACCGAGGCCCAGATCCGAGAGGCCATCGACCGCCTGGTGAAGAACCGGACCACCTTCGCCATCGCCCACCGCTTCTCCACGCTGAAGAACGCCAACCGCCTGGTGGTCTTGGAGAAGGGGCAGGTGGTGGAGGTGGGCACGCACGAGGAGCTGATGGCCAAAGAGGAGGGCGTGTTCCGCCGCCTGACCGACCTTCAGTCCGAGCTGAACCGCATCGTGGCGCTGGGAGGATAGCGTGAGCGACGAGCAGTCGGGCGGCATCCGCTACCTGGACCCGAGGAAGCTGAAGGCGGAGGTGGACGCCTTCGGGCGCCTGCGAGTCACCCTGGAAGGGGGCGAGGTCCACGAGCGAGTGCAGGTCGCCTGCGCCTTCCCCACCTCCCGCCCGGGCCAATACGTGGTGTTCCAGACATCGGAAGGCCAGCAGATTGGGCTGGTAGCGGACCCCGGCGGTCTCAGCCCCTCCAGCCGGCGCGCCCTAGAGGAGATGTTGGCGCTGGTCTACTGCGTGCCCATCATCCAGCGCATCGTCACGGTGAAGAGCCAGCACGGTGCCACAACCTGGGAGGTGGAAACCGACCGCGGTCCGGTGACCGTCTTCGTGAAGGACCGTTCCGAGATCCGCCGGCTCCCGGGCTCACGCGTCCTGTTCACCGACGTCCACGGCATGCGCTACGAGATCGAGGATGAGCGCGCCCTCGATGACCGCAGCCGGGGACTCCTGGACAACGAGATCTAGGCATCGCTACTGCTTCGAGGAATTGCAGACTGGGAGACCTGTCTGCCTCGGACGCGGACCCGAGGCTCGGTGGCGCCGGGTATAGGTACTGTACGTGCTGAGTGGGTAATGAACGCCCCGAATAGCCATATGCCTGGTGCGCCGTTCTGGACCTGCGCCCGGTGTCCGCCCTCGCCCGGCAGCAAGCCCCTTTCCCCTACTGCCGCGCGGTACGCCAGCCCCCTGCTGAAGAAGCCGCTCGGAGGGCCGACTCCGCCGGGCTACCCCCCTACCCCACAGCCTCGAGGCAACTGGGCGTCGTGTACCGCGCCGGCCAAGGCTGACTCGTGCTCCGGTGCTATCTGACGCCGGTCAGCGGACCTCCTTGAGAAGGGATCGTGGGGGCGAAGGCGTACATAGGCGCCGAAACTAGGTCCTCTTCCCTGGCGGAGGCGCGCAATGGCCGTCCTCCCTACCAGAGAAGACCCAGCCCGCTGGCGGGCGCCGTTCACGCCACCGTCCGGAAGCCCGCGACATGCACGGCGCGCAAGCGCCTCGTGCGTTAGGCGTGTTGGGCGTGGCAGACCCACCCAGGCCGCTGGTCTCCCAGCGCCCTCCAACGGCATCACTTGGGGGAGGAGGCAGAGGAGACCCCTTTCCTGCTCACTCGCGTAGTCTGTCAACGAGTAGGCTGTGAATGCCTGCGCCAAGATGGAGGGGGTCGTCCCCGGATGGCGCAGGCCGGGAGGAGAGTGACATGGGCATCAGGCAGCGCGCCACAGCCGAGTTCATCGGCACGTTCTGGCTGGTATTCGGAGGCTGCGGGAGCGCCGTGCTGGCGGCGACGTTCCCCAAGGAGGGGGTCGGCAACCTGGGCATCGGCTTCCTTGGGGTTGCCCTTGCCTTCGGGCTTACGGTTCTGACCATGGCCTACGCCATCGGCCACATCTCGGGGTGTCACCTGAACCCGGCGGTGTCCGCCGGCCTCTTCGCCGGGCGACGCTTCCCGGCCGCAGACCTCCTTCCCTACGTCGTCGCTCAGGTGCTTGGGGGAATCCTGGGCGCGGGCGTCCTCTACTTCATCGCGTCAGGCAAAGCAGGCTTCTCACTCAGCGGCGGCCTGGCCGCCAACGGCTACGGCGAGCACTCCCCCGGCGGGTACTCGATGGTCGCTGCTCTGGCCGCTGAGACCGTACTGACCTTCATGTTTCTGATGATCATCTTGGGGTCCACTGATGGACGGGCACCTACTGGCTTCGCTCCCATCGCCATCGGCCTGGGGCTCACGCTGATCCACCTGATCGGCATCCCCGTGACGAATCTCTCGGTCAACCCGGCCCGCAGCACGGGACCGGCCGTATTCGTGGGCGGTTGGGCGCTGGGGCAGTTGTGGCTGTTCTGGCTGGCGCCGATCGTGGGCGCGATGCTGGCGGGGCTCACCTATCGCGCGCTGGCGGGCGAGGGCAAGGTGGAGCCGCCCATAGTGGGTGACTGAGCGAGGCCCGTGCCAAGCGCCGTGCAGGAAGGACGGCTTGTTCACCGCGCTTCCGGAGCGGAGCCCAGCCAACTCCAGCCCGGCAATGTGTACGAGGCGCTCGCGCGTGGTGCAGGGCGCGAGCTTCCACGCCTCGCCACTGGATAGCGCAGTCCAGATACATCGGCCAGCCGCGGCGGCGGCCCCGGCGCCGCAAGCCGCCTGGCTCTGGTGCTGGCTCCGTGCTAGACTGGTTGCGTCAAGAGACAGCCAACTGCCTTGGGCGCGGGGGCCAGGGCGCTCGCTGGCGAACTCATCGGGATGCCCACGCCTCATGGCCGCGCCTGCCTCGCGCCCGCTTGCCCCAGGAGAGCCACGCCAGCAGGCCCATGGCGGCAGCAGACGGTCCCCTCTGCCGTCCACCTATGAAGACCGCCTATGCCGTGACTAGAGGCCGGTTCGCTGATGAGCTCCTTCAAGCCTGGATTCCTGGAGAGTCAGCCAATCACCCACGGCCTGCTGGCGACGGTAGGTGTGCTTCGTGAGTTCAAGGGTCGCGAGCAGCTCTATCGCGAGCAGACTCCGCAGGCACTGGAGACGCTTCGGCAAGCGGCCATCATTCAGAGCACGGAATCCTCCAACCGTATTGAGGGGATCACTGCGCCTCTTCCCAGGCTCAAGGCCCTGATCGCGGACAGGGCCGCACCTCGCAACCGTTCCGAAGGGGAGATAGCTGGGTATCGTGATGTGCTCAACAGCATCCACGCCAACCACTCGGCGATGGAGCCTACTCCAGGACTGGTGCTGCGGCTCCATCGGGACCTCTACCGATACCTGGCCTCGGAGGGCGGTCGCTGGAAGCCGGTGGACAACGAGATCTCTGAGATCCTCCCCAACGGGACGCGCTTACAACGCTTCCGTACCGTCCCCGCGTACCTGACTCCCCCGGCCATGGAGACGCTGCACCAGCAGTTCTCCAGGCTATGGCAGGAGGAGCAGATTGAGCGACTGCTTCTGATCCCCGCCTATGTGCTTGACTTCCTCTGCATCCACCCCTTCCTCGATGGGAATGGGCGTCTCGCGCGCCTGTTAACGCTGCTTCTCCTTTACCGAGCGGGCTTTGAGGTGGGGCGCTACATCAGCTTGGAGCGCGTGATCGAGGGGAGCAAGGAAGCTTACTACGACCCCCTGAGGCGTTCATCAGAAGGATGGCACCAGGGGGAACACTCGATGCTCCCTTGGACCGAGTACCTTCTTGGCACGCTGGTGGCCGCCTATCGGGAGTTCGAGGAGCGCGTGGGCCTCCTACGAGGGGCGCGGGGCGGCAAGACGGAGCTTGTGTTGGACGTGTTGGGCAGTCTGTCCGGTGAATTCAGCGTGAGGCAGCTGCAGGAGCGCTGCCCACAGGTAAGCCTTGACCTCATCCGGCAGGTACTGCGCAGAGAGCGCCAGGCTGGCCGACTCGTCTGCCTCGGGCGCGGACCCGAGGCGCGGTGGCGTCGTATATAGGTACCGTACTCATTTAATGGGTACTGAACGCGCCAAATACCTATATGTGCGGAAGGCAGCCCTGTTGGCCTGCGCTATTTGCGAGAGCGTGTAGAAGCCCGCGCCATGCATGACGCGCCAGCGCCTCGTGCATATGGGGGTTAGGATGGGAGCCGGGCCCTCCGGCTCAGAGCGGGCTTCGGCGGGAGCTCTCGGGGAAGTGAGCCGGCGCGGCGACAAGGGTCTGCCAAGCTCATGCTGGCTAGGGCCCTTGGGATGGGGGGTTGCCGCCGGATCCCCGCCGAAGGGTGGAGCCGGCAGCGTTTCGGAGGTCGCTGACCTCGTGAGACACGCGCGGGAGGTGCAGGAATGACGGAAGCCACGATGCCGGCCCTGTTTCTGGGGCACGGGAACCCGATGAACGCCCTGGCGCGCAACGGCTACACGGAGGGGTGGGCCGCGCTGGGTACGACGATGCCGCGGCCCAAGGCCGTGCTCTGCGTGTCGGCCCATTGGTACGTGGGCGAGACTGCGGTGACCGCTATGCCGGCGCCGCGCACGATCCATGACTTCGGCGGCTTCCCCGAGGAGCTCTTCCGCTGCAGCTACCCCGCGCCGGGCGACCCCGACCTGGCCGACCGCGTCCAGTCGCTGCTGTCTCCGGTCCCCGTCCGCCTGGACCACGAGTGGGGGCTGGACCACGGAACCTGGGCCGTGCTCTGCCACGTCTATCCCGGAGCCGACATCCCCGTAGTCCAGCTCAGCCTAGACGCCACCCAGCCGGCGGCTTTCCACTACGAGCTTGCCACACGGCTCGCGCCACTTCGCGACGAGGGGGTCCTCCTGGTGGGCAGCGGCAACCTGGTGCACAACCTGCACACCTACGCCTGGGGTGAGGCGGGAGCCGAGCCCTATGACTGGGCCGTGCGCTTCGAGCAGCGGGCGCGTGACTGCCTGACGCGGGGCCGCCACGCTGAGCTGATCGAGTACCAGTCTCTGAGCCTCGATGCCCGCCTGTGCGTGCCCACCCCGGACCACTATCTGCCGCTACTCTACGTCCTGGCTCTACAGCGCGAGGGCGAGCAGGTCAGCTTCCCCGTTGAGGGGATGGACGGCGGCTCCATCTCGATGCTCTCGGTGAGGATCGGCTAACCATCCGTCTGGGAACGAGCCCTTGAAGGACCAGCGGAATGGGCGCGGATCAGAGGAAATACGGAGACGGGGACCGGGGTGCTCGGCGGTCGAATAGGAGGGCGGTAGTTAGCGCCGAAGGCCGGGGGGACGGGTTCCGGTGCAGGCCGGCATCCCCTCGGCTCCCAGACCTTCGCCGTGCACCAGAAGCTTGGGTGCCCCCTACCCTCTACGGGGCACAGCCGCCTCAGAAGCGGCGCAGGCTAGCTCATAGGGTTCTCGAGAGCGCCCCCGCGTCGCGCGGCTCCACTAGCCTGTCGTGATGGCGCGGTCCAGGTCCCCCCCCGAACGGCGCAGTGTGGTTGCTCGGGGCAGAAGTGCCCGTAGGAGCAAGAGCCATGAGAACTCGTCGTCTCCAAGCCTTCACCCTCATCGAGCTGTTGGTTGTTATTGCCATCATCGCTATCCTCGCCGCAATCCTCTTCCCCGTCTTCGCCCAGGCGCGAGAGCGCGCTCGCCTATCCAACTGCCTCAACAACATGAAGCAGATCGGCACAGGCGTCCATACCTACCTGGGCGACTGGGACGGCTACTACCCGATGAACCGCTACGGGTGGGATGCCGGCAACTGCAAGGTAGATTTCAGCGCCAGCCTTCTGGCGCCCACGGCCTACACCTGGAAGCGGGCCATCCGCCGCTACGTGAACAGCACCGCCGTCTACACCTGCCCCTCCAACCCCACCGTCTGGGACCTCAACGGCTGGGGGAAGGTGGCGGGGGATGAGACGAACGGCTGCGACCCCTGGCGTAAGGACCCTCAGGCGCAGATATCCCAGGGCTATGCCTACAACGGGTCCTTCTTCCACGAGGACGCCCCCTGGGATGGCGGCGGGCGCCGTCCCCGCAATGAGTCGGAGATCAAGGACTCCACCAACCTCATCCTGCTTCTGGAGTCCACGGGCAGCATGCCGGACCTGGGGAACTGGGCCGTCAACTTGGTCTACGTCCATCCCAACAAGATGGCCAACTGGTTGATGGCCGACACCCACGCTCGGGCCCTGAAGGTCGCCCAGACCCTCACGCCCGTGGACATGTGGCGCTATCCGCCCTGCGACCAGAAGTGCGCCGACGCGGCCGCGAAGACCCTCCCCAAGTCCTTCAACTAGACCCCATCAGATCCCGTGGCCCGGCCCGCACCCCTCACCAACTCCCTGTGACTTGTGAGGGGTGCGGGCAGCCACAGGCGGCGAAACGCGGCACACCCCCAGGACCCCCACTCAGCCTGTTGCCACCAGGCATAGGGCCTTCTGCCCAGAACAGCCCCGGCCCGGAAGCATTCCGCCGCAAGGGGGTTGACATCCGGGCACCCTGGGCCTATCATCCTATTAATCCCGTAGGACAAGTCATTATTCCCCTGCCGCCCTGCGGTGAAGGCGAGTTGTCGAGGGGGGATAGCCCGGAAGGTGTGCTCCCTTCCGTCCGCTGGGATAGGGTGCGCGAGCCCCTCGGCCCTTCAGGTGTCCGCATTGGGCGGGTGTGGGGGCTTCATCGGCGGTGGAGTAGATGGCTCACGGACAGCTCTTGAGGCGAGGTGCCATGGACGACAGAAGTAACAACCGGGAAGGAACCGCCCGGGTGGATGACACTTCCCTCCTGGCCGCGATCCAGGAGGCCCTTCAGAACATCCGCTATGGCGTCGTCCAGATCGTGATCCAGGATGGACGCGTTGTTCAGATCGACAGGACGGAGAAGACTAGACTCGTCTAGCTAGACTCGTCTAGCCTGACTCGCGCCATGCACGAGGGGCTCGCGCGTCGCGCATGGCGCGGGCTGACGGAAGCTTCTCGCGGAAGACGCAGGCTGAGCTCGTAGCTCGCCGACATAGACGGCTGACCAGACACCTGGAGGCCAGGGGAGCCGCTTTGAGCGGCTCCCCTGGCCTCTTTTCGTTTGGCTGCCCCTGGGCCGCGGGCCCATCGTGGGGGAGCCGCGGCATCCCCCGCGGGAGGGCGGCTCGACCGACTCACCAGACTGATAGGAGACCCTCGTGCACCAGAGATCGCGCTCTACCCGGTTGGCTTGGCCAGTCGCTCTAGCAGTGCTCCTCCTCTCCGCCGTCGCGGCGGGCGCCCAGCCCGCGGCGTCCCTACTCAACGTCTCTTACGACCCGACGCGGGAGCTCTACCAGGAGTACAACAAGGCCTTCGCCCGCTACTGGCAGGCCAGAAGCCACCAGAGCGTGACCATCCGGCAGTCTCATGGGGGATCCAGCAAGCAGGCCCGGGCAGTGCTGGACGGACTTGAGGCCGACGTGGTCACCCTGGCCCTTGCCTATGACATCGATGAGCTCGCCGCCGGCCGGCTCCTGGCGGCCAACTGGCAAGAGCGTCTGCCCTACAACTCCGCGCCCTACACCTCCACCATCGTGTTCCTGGTGCGCAAGGGCAACCCGAAGCACATCCGGGACTGGGAGGATCTGGCGCGACCGGGGGTATCCGTGATCACGCCCAACCCCAAGACCTCCGGCGGCGCCCGGTGGAACTACCTGGCAGCCTGGGGCTATGCCCTCAAGCGCTACCACAGCGCGACCAGGGCGCGGGGCTTCGTCGGCCGCCTCTACCGCAACGTGCCGGTGCTGGACTCCGGGGCCCGGGGGTCCACGACTACCTTCGTTCAGCGTGGGCTGGGCGACGTGCTGATCGCGTGGGAAAACGAGGCCTTCCTCGCGCTGAACGAGCTAGGGCGAGGGAGGTTCGAGGTCGTGGCGCCCAAAGTCAGCATTCTGGCGGAGCCGCCGGTGGCCGTGGTGGACAAGGTAGCAGCCAAGCACCATACGCAGGCCGTGGCCACGGAGTATCTGAAGTACCTCTACTCTACCGAGGGGCAGTCCATCGCCGCCAAGCACTACTACCGGCCCCGCGTGCCAGCCATCGCGCGGCGCTACGCCTCCCGCTTCCCCAGCATCGCGCTCTTCACGGTAGACCAGCTCTTCGGGGGCTGGCAGGAGGCCCAGACGACCCACTTCAGGGACGGCGGGGTCTTCGACCAGATCTACCGAGCGCGATAGGGGCAAGCCCCGGCCCACGCCGCCTACTAGATGAAGCTGCCTCTGGGGTGGCGCGGGCCGCCAGGATTCGGTTGCCGCATCGGCGTCATGGAGATTCCGAAGTGCCAACTTTCATGGTTCACCACTCTGTCGCGGGGCTCACGAGGGAACGCGTCCTGAAGTACCAGGCGGACGCGGCCCAAGACGACCGCGTTCAGTGGGTTCGCCACTTCGTCAGCCTGAGTCACGAGACGATTGTGAGCGAGTTCGAGGCGCCCGACGCTGGGTCTTTGGTGGAGTGGCTCCATGCCATCGAGCTGCCCTTCAACTACATAGTCGAGGCCGAGTACGTGGGCGCGGGCCGAGACCTGCAGGACAAGCTCGTCGAGCCGGACTTCCTGATCTAGCGGCGCGCTCTCCCTGTTGCAGGCCCAGCGGGGCTGCACCTCCCCGATGCGACCATCCCTGCTTCCCGGCCACCGGCCCGCCCTTCGTGGCGCGAGCGTCCCGCTTGCGACTCGGCCGCAGGCCGAGAAGGGGTTACCCCAGAGTCGGTGGCGGACGGCGCTGATAGGTCGGGCAGGAGGCTGGACAACGCCGCGCAGGCAGGATGCCTGCGCCCCAACTGCCTCTGGGGTTGGCTGGCGGCAAGGGAGGCAGCGCCGGCAGATCGGAGTCTGGCTCAGGGCCTGCTCGGCCTGCGGCCGAGTCGCAAGCGGGACGCTCGCGCCACGAAGGGCGGGCCGGGGGCCGGGGCGGCGGCGGCAAGGCGAGACTCCGCCGGGCCGCGTCTTAAGGTGCGGGGCGACCGACTGACCTGGTTGGTCTGCCAACCGCGAGCTTCTCTTGGAGTGTGCTATGGTTCGAGCCGCTACATACCGCCGAGTGATCCCAGGCTTCGGCCTGAGCCTGGGATTCACCCTTGCGTACCTGAGTCTGGTCGTGCTCATCCCGCTGTCCCTCACCTTCGTGAGGGCCTCGACGCTGAGCTGGCCGCGCCTCTGGTCGACCGTCTCGAATGAGCGCGTGCTCGCGGCCTACCGGCTGAGCTTCGGTGCCGCGCTCGTGGCCGCACTGCTCAACGCCGTTTTCGGTCTGCTAGTGGCCTGGGTTCTGGCCCGCTACCGGTTCCCCGGACGGCGCATCATCGACGCGATCGTGGACCTGCCCTTCGCGCTGCCCACGGCCGTGGCGGGCATCGCCCTCACCGCCGTCTACGCGCCCAACGGCTGGTTCGGCAGCCGGTTGGAGGCGCACGGGATCAAGGTGGCCTACGCGCCGCTGGGGATCGTCGTGGCCCTCGCCTTCGTGGGGCTGCCCTTCGTGGTGCGGACGGTTCAGCCGGTGCTTCAGGACCTGGGGCTGGAGTTGGAGGAGGCGGCCGCCAGCCTGGGCGCCTCGCGGTGGCAGACCTTCCGCCGGGTCCTGGCGCCCACACTGCTTCCGGCGCTGCTGACCGGCATGGCCCTGGCCTTCGCCCGCGGCCTGGGGGAGTACGGCTCGGTGGTCTTCATCTCGGGCAACTTGCCCGGCCAGACCGAGATCGCGCCGCTGCTGATCATGACAAAGCTGGAGGAATACGACTACGCGGGCGCCACCGCCATTGCCGCGGTGATGCTGGTGGCCTCCTTCCTGCTCCTTCTGCTGATCAACCTGCTGCAGTCCTGGAGCCGGCGACGCTGGGCTGCCTAGCCGGAAGGCTGCCGCAATCGGGGTTCAGGCCCCGGCCTGACAACACTGGAGGCTGAACTCATGTCTGGTGGAGTGCCAAGGGCACGCCCCTCGTCCCCGCCAACGCACCCTGCCCAGGCGGCCCAGGAACCCGCGCCAATCCGGTGGCTGCTGATAGGCGCCGCTCTGCTCTTCCTGGCGGTGTTCCTGCTAGTGCCACTGGCGGCCGTGCTGCAGCAGGCCTTCGAGAAGGGCATCGGCGCTTACTGGGAGGCCATCCGAGAGCCCGACGCGCTGGCCGCGCTGAGGTTGACGCTGCTGACCGCGGCCATCGCCGTGCCCTGCAACCTGCTCTTCGGCCTCGCGGCCTCCTGGGCCATCGCCAAGTTCCGGTTTGCCGGCAAGGACCTGCTCATCACGCTGATCGACCTGCCCATGGCCGTATCACCAGTCATATCAGGGCTCATCTACGTGCTGCTCTTCGGGGCGCGAGGCCTGCTGGGGCCATGGCTGGAGGCGCACAACCTGAAGATCATCTTCGCGGTGCCGGGCATCGTGCTCGCGACGGTCTTCGTCACCTTCCCCTTCCTCGCCCGGGAGCTGATACCCCTGATGCAAGCCCAGGGCACCGAGGAAGAAGAGTCCGCGCTGGTGCTGGGAGCCAGCGGATGGCAGACCTTCCGGAGGGTGACGCTGCCCAACATCAAGTGGGGACTGCTGTACGGGGTCATCCTCTGCAACGCCCGCGCCATGGGCGAGTTCGGGGCCGTCTCGGTCGTCTCAGGGCACATCCGCGGCGAGACGAACACGCTCCCACTGCACATTGAGATTCTGTACAACGAGTACAACTTCACGGCCGCCTTCGCGGTGGCGTCGCTGCTGGTGCTGCTGGCGCTGGTCACCCTTGCCCTGAAGAGCCTGCTGGAGTGGCGCACCGGTCGGTTGGGAGACCGACCGGAGCCGGAAGCAGGCGTAGGAGTTCCCGCGTGAGCATCGAGATAGACAGCATCTCTAAGAGCTTTGGCGCCACTCCGGTCCTCCGGGACGTGAGCCTGAAGGTGGAGACGGGCTCCCTGGTTGCCCTGCTGGGCCCCTCGGGCTCAGGCAAGACGACCCTCCTGAGGGTGATCGCCGGACTGGAGACAGCCGACAGCGGGGCCGTTCGCTTCCATGGTGAGGACGCCACTAGCACTCATGCCCGCGCCCGGCGGGTAGGCTTCGTGTTCCAGCACTACGCGCTGTTCCGCCACATGACGGTCTTCGAGAACGTCGCCTTTGGCCTCAGGGTGCGGCACCGCAAGCTCCGGCCCTCCCGGGAACAGGTTCGCGCCAAGGTGTCGGACCTTCTGAAGCTGGTGCAACTGGAGAGCACGGCCCAGCGGTACCCGGCGCAGCTCTCCGGAGGACAGCGCCAGCGTGTGGCTCTGGCGCGCGCCCTGGCGGTGGAGCCCCAGGTGCTGCTGCTGGACGAGCCCTTTGGCGCCCTCGACGCCCGGGTCCGCCAGGAGTTGCGCCGCTGGCTCAGGCGCCTCCACGATGAGCTGAATGTCACCAGTGTCCTGGTCACCCACGACCAGGAGGAGGCGATGGAGGTCGCGGACCAGGTGGCAGTGCTGCATGACGGCCGTCTCGAGCAGACCGGCACTCCCGAGGAGGTCTATGACCATCCGGCCAGCCCCTTCATCTACGACTTCTTCGGCAACTTCAGCCTCTTCCGAGGCAGGGTCCACCAGGGACGCGCGTGGATCGCGGGGCTGGAGGTGGAGGTCCAGGAGCACCACTCGGTGAGCGACTCGCCCGCGGTGGCCTACGTCCGACCACACGAGCTGGAGATCCTCCGGCAGCGCAACGGCACGCCGCTTACCGAGGCGGTGGTGCGCCATATCAACGCGGCCGGACCCACCGTGAGGGTGGAGTTGGAGCGGCAGGACACCGGCGACCTGGTGGAGGCCGCTCTCACGCGGGAGCAACACGACGGTCTGCGCCTGCAGGCAGGCGAGCAGGTCTACATCCGCCCCCGGAACCTGAGGGTCTTCGTGGAGGACTACGCCATCTGAGGGGCCGCACGGCCCCTCGCGCCGGCCCTCGACATCGAGGCGAAGCCGGGCAGTGGCAGGCCCTGAGCGTTGCGGACCTTACTGACCCGACAACGGGAGGTTACCGAACACCACACCAGCAGCGCTGACCGGACGAGCCGGAGGCATGCACTCGAAGAGACGAGATAGCATGCCTAAGCGATTCATCCGGCCGCAGGTCCTGGTCGGGTTCGCACTTGCCGCGTCGGCCCTTTCCGGCGCGATGACGGCCTCCGCCCAAGGGGAGCCCGTCGCCCAGCCACCGGCGCCCGAGGCCCGCGACGCCGATATCCAGCGGCTGGAGGAGCAGATCCGTTCGCTGCAGGATCAGGTGAACCAGCTCAAGCAAGCTCCGTCGCAGCCTAAGCCCACGCTGGATGCCTCCCAAGTCCAGAAGATCGTGGAGGACCGTCTGAAGCAGCAGAAGCCAACGGCGGGATGGCAGGATGGCTTCTTCATCCAGTCACCTGACGGCAACTTCAAGCTGAGGGTCGGGGGCTACGTCCAGACCGACTTCCGAGCCTTCCTTGCGAAGGGGGCCACGGCGGTAGACAACTTCACCCTCCGCCGGGTACGCCCAATCCTCGAGGGGACCCTTTACAAGAACGTCGGCTTCCGCCTGATGCCCGACTTCGGCGAGGGCAAGACCGTGCTGCAAGACGCTTACCTGAACCTGACGCTGAGGCCCGAGGCGCAGCTTCGGGCCGGCAAGTTCAAGGAGCCTCTGAGCCTGGAGCGGCTGCAATCCGGAACCGACTTGCTGTTTCCGGAGCGCTCGGTCACCAACAACCTAGCCCCCAACCGTGACGTGGGCATCCAGTTGTCCGGCGACGTCGCCAGGGGAACCATCACCTACGCCCTGGGCGGCTTCAACGGGGTGGCTGACGGCGGCTCCAGCGACGGCGACGGAGGCACGGACAAGGACCTGGCATGGCGGGTGTTCGCCCAGCCCTGGCGGAACAAGCAGGGCTCGCCCCTCCAGAGCCTCGGGTTCGGCGTGGCCGGCACCTATGGTGGCCGCGAGGAGTCGCTGTCCTCGGTCGCCTACAAGACGGCGGGCCGCACGACCTTCTTCAGGTATGACCCTGCGGCCGTGGGGATCGGCACCCAGACCCGACTGGCGCCGCAGCTCTACTACTACGCCGGACCCTTCGGCCTACTGGGGGAGTACATCACCTCCCACCAGTCCGCGCAGAAGGGGGCCACCCGGGCAAGCCTCAGCAACCACGGCTGGTTCGCTCAGGTCTCCTACGTGCTGACCGGCGAGAAGGCCGGCTACAAAAGCGTGGTGCCCAGCAAGCCCTTCGACCTGGACAGCCATCAGTGGGGAGCCTGGGAACTGGCCGTGCGCTACGCCGTCACCCAGATCGACCCCAAGGCCTTCGCGCTGGGTCTCTCCGACCCCTCCACCTCAGCGGGCCAGGCCAAGGCGTGGACCCTGGGAGTGAACTGGTACCTGAACAAGGCGGTAAAGGTCCAGCTCAACTGGGAGCGCACGGACTTCGACCGGGCCATCAAGATCGGCTCCACCAAGCCCAGCCACGAGGACCTCTTCGCCTCTCGGTTCCAGGTGGCGTTCTGAAGGCACCACTCCCGCTGAGGGACCTCCTGACGGAGGCGCCCTGGGACGACGCAGAGGCGCCGGTCCCGTCTGGGCGTATGATGGCCGGTGACGCATCGTGCCCTTTGGGGGCGATGCGTCACCGGCTGTAGACACGGGCTCTATCGACCTGACCCGCTCCGGCTTCGGCGGGCGCCGTGGGAGAGAAGGAGCCTTCGGACGGGATCCCGGTCGATGCTCCGACTTGCCTCCTCCACCAGGTCCAGCGGCGTTCGGCCCCCATCGGTGAGGGCGTTCACGTCCCCTCCGTGCTCGATCAGGGCCTCAGCGATCTGGGCGAAGCCGGCCTTGGCGGCGCAATGCAGCGCCGTGCGCCCCTTGTACCTGGCACCCACGTCCGCGCCACAGCGGAGCAGCGCGTGGGCCAGCGCCACGTTCTCCTTGTGACCGCTGTTCCCGGTGCAGCATCGGCCTATCCATGCGCCCGGAGGTAGGTTGACGTCGGCTCCCCGTGCCACCAGCTTCTGGGCCACCTGTGGATACAGCACCCAGTCGCCTGGGCCAAGGGGAGCCGCATCGGCTCTATGCTCCAGCAGCAGGTCGACGAGCGTCTCATGCCCACGACTGGCCGCCAGGCGAACCAGCCGGACGCTGTGAGGCTCCACTCGTGCGCCCCTCGCCAGGAGGAGCCGCGCGACCTCGAGCTGGCCGCCAGCGGCGGCGTGCATCAGCGCCGTCACCTGGCCCACATCGCACGCGGGGTCCCAGGCGCTCGCCAGCCCTGGCTCTTGGTCGAGAAGTTCGCCTACGGCGGCCTCATCACCCAGATATGCGGCCGTGAACACGTCGTAGAGGGCGCCCTGCTCGATGAGAAGCCTCGCTACCGTGGCCCGCCGCAGGGCAAGGGCGCCGCAGAGCGGGGTGATCGGGAGCAGAGGCAGCCTGTATAGGGTGCGCTCGCTGCCTGGCAGTACGCTAGGAGCGTCTATGTGTACCCGCTGACACAGGAGTCCCTCAACGGCCGCGGTCTTGCCACGGACAGCCGCCAGCAGCAGAAGCCTCGGCCCCTCCCTAGAGGTCACCATCAGATGCCCCGCCGGCGCACTCCCCCGCGCTGCGTCGTCGCCCGGGGGACGCAGAAGCGCGCTCAGATCCGCGCCCCCTCTAACGCACCTGAGCCGCTCTCCTGGTACTGGCTCATCCGGGCGGTTGACGAGCGCCAGAGCCAACCTCGAGACGTATGGCAGGATCTGGGCGGTTACCGATGGACTCCCAGCCACATCCGCGAGGGAGTGGCGGAAGTGCTCGAGCCAGCGGTCCGCCATGCCCCGGCTGATCGAGACCGAGCCGTGGGCCACCTTCAGGCCGGGGGGCCACTCGGCGCCAAAGTAGCTCGCTGCGCCACCGAGCCACTCCTCGAAGAAGAGCTTCTGCTTCCCCCTCTCGCGCGTCAGGTCTCGGCTGAAGGCGGGTCGAAGTAGGCCGTCCGACTCGATACGGTCGTATAGGCCGTCGATGAGCCTGGCGATGGCCTCCCGCCCCCCCAGCGCCTCGAAGGCCCCTGCGGGTGGAAGGTGAGACGCGTCATCGGCGTCAGGCCCACTCCTGTGATTGAGGCTGGCGGAGAGGCGGGGTGAAAGGCCTTCGATCTCTCGCTTCATAGATCCACTCATAGAGCGGCACCTCTCCCTTAGCTCCAGGTCCGATCCGGCAACCTGACGAGGCCGGAGACGCGAGGGTCAGGGGCCACAAACTCGGTAGGCGCTCGCCCCTCGCGTTCCGCATACCAGAGGCGGCAAGGGGAAGGACAGCGACACGGGCGACCGGGCCCAACCCGTAGCAGGCCAACGCCGTCCCCTGGTGCCACGGACAGGGTTGGTCTGGCCACGCTGCCATCCCTTCGGCCGGTCCGCTGGCACTACCGTCGCCGGGCCCTCATCCTGTTAGGCCCTTGAGCGGGCTCGTGGCGTCGCCCATGGCGGGGACGGAGGCGTTCATCCGATCCAGCAGCGAGAGGAAGAGGCCGCACAGCGGCGTGCCCTTCTCGAAGCGCAGGTGGCGGCCGGTCTTCAGGGTTCCCGCGCCGCCGCCCGCCAGCAGGATGGGCAGGTCGTCATGGGAGTGGCGGTCGCCGTCGCCAAGCTCGCTGCCGTAGAGGACCATACAGTGGTCCAGCAGCGTGCCGCTCCCCTCACGGGTGGCCTTCAGGCGCTCCAGGAAGGCGGCCAGCAGGCTCACGTTGTAGCGATCGATCTTGCGCAGCTTCGCCATCTTCTCCGCGTCGCTGCCGTGGTGGGAGAGGTCATGGTGGCCGTCCGAGACGCCGATGGCGCGGTAGGGGCGGTTGTCGCCCGCCAGGCCGAACATGAAGGTGGAGATGCGGGTCACGTCGCCCTGGAAGGCCAGGGTCAGCAGGTCGCACATGGTCCGGACGTGGTCGCCGTAGTCGCTGGGGATCCCCTCCGGCTTGGGCATCGCGGGGCGGCCGCCCGGGCCGCTGAGCGGCAGCATCGAGACGCGCCGCTCCACCTCACGCACGGAGTCAAGGTACTCCCCCAGCTTCTCCTGGTCGCGACGGCCCAGGGAGCCCTGGAGCTGCTTCGCGTCCTCGGCCACAAGGTCTAGGATGCTCTTGCGCCGCGCCTCGCGCTCCGCCATGGACTGCTGGGTCTCCCCGGGAACCTGGTTGCCGAAGAGACGCTCGAAGACCAGGCGCGGGTTGGCCTCCTTCGCCATGGGCTGCGACTTCGTGCGCCACGAGATGTTGGAGCTGTAGGCGCAGCTATAGCCGGAATCGCAGTTGCCGGCGTCCTTGCCGGACTGGGTACCCAGCTCCAGCGAGGGAAGCCTCGTGAGATGGCCCACCTTCTGGGCCGCGATCTGGTCCACGGAGATCCCCAGCTCGATGTCCGCGCCCTCGGTGAACCGCGCGTGCGCGCCCGTGAGGAAGGCGGAGGTGCCCCGAGCGTGGTCACCGGCGCGATTGGCCTGGCCTGGCTTCTGTGCCAGCCCCGTGAAGACCAGCAGGTCCTCCCTCACACCCTTGAGTGGCTCCAGGCTGGGGGGCAGACTGAAGCCCGCGCCCTCCGTGGCCGGGATCCAGGCATCCTGCGCTACCCCGTTGGGAGTGAAGAGAAAGGCCATCCTCATCGGAGGCGCCGCCGCGGCCGCGCGGGCGGTGGCCGGCTCCATCGCGTCCAGCAGGGGCAGCGCGATGGCCGTGCCGACTCCTCTCAAAAAGGCTCTGCGGGAGAGCCTCCAGCTTCCGCTCATTGTGGGGTCCCTTCCGCGGAGCGCATCCGGAAGGCGCTGCTCCGCACGATGCCCAGCACCAGGCTGGAGAAGCGGTAGCCATCACGCGCCAGATCCCACGAGATGGCCTGTACGGTGGGAGAGTCAGCCTTCTCCAGGCCTCGGCCCAAGGCGTAGGTGAGCAGCTTCCCCGTCAGGCAGCGGGCGAAGTCGTCCTTCCGATCTCGGAGCAGCCCCCGCAGGCCCTTCGCTCCCTGGATCTGGCGGCCGTCCGGGAAGCTCCCGGAGGAGTCGATGGGGAAGCGCCCATCGCGCGTGCGCCAGGCGCCGATGGCGTCGTAGTTTTCCAGGGAGAAGCCGATGGGGTCCATACGGACGTGGCAAGCGGCGCAGGCTGGATCGCGTCGGTGGCGTGCCAACCTGTCCCGCAGCGGCGCCCCTGTGGCAGCGCCTCGGTCCTCGCTGAGCTGCGGGGTGCCGGGCGGCGGTGGCGGCGGAGCATCGTTGAATAGCTGCTCCAGCACCCACTTACCCCGCTTCACTGGGGAGGTGCGGTTTGGGTTCGAGGTCAGCGTCAGGATACTGGCCTGGGTGACCACGCCGCCGCGCCGGGTGCCCTGGAGGGCCACGCGCCGGAACTCGGCTCCCTGAACGCCAGGGATGCCGTAGAGCTGGGCCAGGCGCTCGTTCAGGAAGGTGTAGGGCGCGTCCAGCAGCTCGAGCACGCTTCGGTCCTCACGGACGATGGAGCCGAAGAAGCGCCGAGTCTCCGTGAGCATGTCCTGCCGGAGTCGCGGGTTGAAGGCCGGGAACTCCTGGGGGTCCGGCTGGGCGCTCTTCAGGCGTCGAAGCTGAAGCCACTGGTCGCCGAAGCTCTCCACGAGGCGGTTCGCCCTGGGGTCTTTGAGCAGGCGGAAGGCCTGTGCTCTGAGCACGTCCGGGCGCCTCAGCAGCCCCTTGCGGGCCAGGCCGAGAAGCTCGTCGTCCGGCATGCTGTTCCATAGGAAGTAGGACAGCCGCGATGCGAGCTCCCAATCATTCAGTCCACGAGCCGCCGAGGGGCCGGGGCCTGGCTCGGCCAGGAACAGGAAGTGGGGGGAGAGGAGAACCGCCTGCAGGGCCAGCTTCATCCCCCGGTCGTACTCCGCGCCCCGCTTCCCGCCTACGTCGGCCAGCTTCAGCAGACGGTCGACCTCCTGGGCCGTGACGGGCCGCCGGAAGGCTCGGGTGGCGAAGGCCGTGAGGGTCCGGCGGGCCACCTGCTGTGGATCCTCCAGCGCGGAGGGGCTCTTGGGTACCAGCTTGCGATAGCCGCGCTCCACTACCCCCTCAGTGGCGGCCAGGTACCGCTCCAGAAGCAGAGGGGACAGGGAGAGCACGTCGCCGATGCTATCGAAGCCGTAGCCCACGTCATCCGCGGGGAAGTCGTCGGCCTCGGGGCAATCGACGCCCACCAGGTCCTTGATGGTGTTCCTGTACTGAGCGCGGTTGAGGCGGCGCATCGTAACGCGTCCCGGTGAAGAGGCCTCGTGCGGGGTGCTTGGCGCTGGGTCACCGTCCGGGCCACTCGAACGCGCGCGGGCATGGTCCAGGGCGTTCAGGGCGCCTCGGAGTTCGGCGTCCGAGGGCTTGGGCAGTCCGGCGGGCGGCATCGTGCGGGCCCGGAGGCGGGCCGCGACCTTGCTCCACAGCGCCGCGTCCGCACCCGCAGCGCCAGGCTCCGCCGCACCCGCAGCGCCAGGCTCCGCCACGCCCTTCAGGCGCAGGCCTCCGGAAGGGGTCGCGCCGCCGTGGCACGATACACAGTAGCGGACGAGCACCGGCGTAACCGCCGCGCCGGCAGATGCGTTGGGCGTGCCAGCCTTGCCGCCGGTCGCATCGCGCGCTGGCGGACGTGGGGTAACAGCTTGGCCTCTAGCCGAAGTCCCTGCCTGCCGGTGCGCGGCACCCGGGCCCGCCGGGGAGGCGGGGGCGGCCGAACGGTCCGGGGCCATCACCAGCAGACCGGTGAGGCCCAGGGCCGGGACCAAGGAGAGGAGAGCTCTCAAGGCAGCCAAGTGCTCCGAGACACGAGGCCCCGCCACAGGGCACGGGGCCTCCAGCACGCCACAAGCACGTCGCGGACAGAGCGCGGACGTCGGTCAAGCACCCGTAGGTTGTAGCATAGCCGATCGCCTCGGCGCATGGTTCAGGGGCGGTGAGGCTCCAGGGGTCTGGGGGGCGCGGCGCACCGAGAGAGGGTGTGCTACAAGGTCCACTCCCTGCTCGGCCTACAGCCGAGTCGCAAGCGGGACGCTCGCGCCGCGGGGAGCGGGCCGGAGGTTGACCATCACTGGGTGGCCGGACGTCGTTGCGCAGACGGGACGTCTGCGCCCCAACTGCCTTGGGCGCGGGCTGGAGGCCATGTGCGACCCGGTGGAGTGATGGGTCGGAGATGCTCGGATCGCGCCGGCGGGGCCGGGCGGGGCTTTGGGCCGTGGAAGTGTCTCGCGTGCACTTGGGGGATTGCGGTGGGCGCGTCGGGCGGTGGCCCTCAGGGGCGAGCCTCTGTCGTAGCTTAACGCATCGAAGCTAGCGGGCGGAGAGGTGAGCGGGAGCCGGGAGGCGTTACTGCGTCGGGTACCGCGAAGCAGAGGTGCTTAGTGCCCGCGGTCGCTGGCGGGTCCCCGAGAGGTCACCTCCTACCCCTGGGGGACCCGCCGGGCCACCCGCGCGCCGCAAG
>DASXUI010000505.1:0-14305 GCA_036504955.1 Armatimonadota bacterium | reverse complement strand
GATGGTGCGGCTTTCGGGTACCCAGGCTTTCTACGTATGTCTCCTCTGCTCTGTCACGCTTACATGACGGCGCTTGCTGATGAGATATCGGAGCGCCGCACACTCCGGCCAACCTGCGATTCGCCCATCCATCTGGCAGTGACGGACCGTACGCCTGAAGGCATCGCTCAGCTGGTACTGGATAGCGAGCTTGTCCGGACGAGCAGCGGTTGCCGAGACCTGGTTGAAGAGACGATGGCAACAGTAGCGATCAGGATGGCTGTTCCGCAGAACCTCAACTCCTTAAGTGTTGACAAGGTCGTGAGCTTCAGGAGACGCCACCGGGATGGAGTCGAAGCCTTCCAAACCGGCATTCAAGAACTACTGGACGACCACGGTTGGCCGGAGCTGTTCAGCTCGGGCGACCAGGGAGCACTGGAATCGCACCTACTAGGCCTATACAAGGAAAGAGTCCAATCAGGGGTCGAGGATGTCCAAGAGGGTCTTGCTGATCTCAGCATTCCGACTGTCTTGGGAGTGTTCGTTTGGACCCTTCCCCGATCCGCCTGGTTAACACAGTTCCTTCCCATCAACCCGACCTCTGCTAGATGCGTCAATGTGGCGCATGCCTGTGTATCCGCTATCCAGCATATACGGCGCGCTAGGCGGTCAGTGCGACGCCTGATGACGAGGATGCCGTTAGCCGCATATCTGGTCCAAGCGGGCGAAGAGCTTGCGCCTACTGGTCTGGTGGATCGGTCACTGACCAAGGCCCGCAGGTTCACCTTTGGGATCTAGCAGCCTGCTTCAGAAGCTCGGGAGGATACAGTGTCCCAGCGCCCGCCTACTGGAAGCTTATCATCGTCCTGTTCCAGCCAGCATATGTACGGTGGCTGGTGACGGCCCTCGCGTGGGTGGGGGCGCCTCAGGGCGGACCGGGCACGCCCCTGTGTGGGACTGCTGGGGCGCTTCCCCATCGCTTGGGGCCCTCCAGGCCCTGCTGGCCAGCCAACTGCCATAGGAGCGGCGCGATTCCCACGGGTTGGCCGAGCCAC
This sequence comes from Armatimonadota bacterium, assembly GCA_036504955.1. Lineage (GTDB taxonomy): Bacteria > Armatimonadota > DTGP01 > DTGP01 > DASXUI01 > DASXUI01. Next base: position 13,271 of record DASXUI010000505.1, on the reverse strand, counting down.
GCCTGCTTCCGCCTGTTTGGCGTCGTGCGGAAGGGTGCGTAACTGATCGGGGGAAGCTGTGGCCAGACGTGCTCCACGGTCTCCGGTGCTACGGCACGTCACCGCCTGGCCATGGAGGCTCTAGGCGTATGCAGGGAGTGACACGGCCCTTGCTCGGGCTGCCCTCGCACCCTGAGAGATGAGCGTCATGGGGATGCCCCTGGGCCCACTCAGGAACGACCGCCTATGGTCTCGGCTCTGGGCTAGTGCCCTCACATATAATGGGAGTCCCCCCAAAGAGCCAGAGGGCGCTACCACTTGTCTGCCTGCTGGCGCCAATCGCGGACGCTTGGCCGAAGCACCGTGCGATAGATTGTTTTCCGGCCCAGAGGATTGGCTCGACAAGGCGTCTTGCAGGCGGGGACGTTCTACACCAGGGAGTGAGCGCTTATTCAATCCGGAAGAGCGCGCCATGTTCGGGCATGGCCATGCTTGGGCTTCCGAAGGGAGGACATACGAACCGAATGAGAGCAGAAGCCGTTCTTGATCGCGCTGACGATGGAGTGGATGCCGAAACCAGGTGTCTTCTGTCCGATCACCGGATTGCCGAGCTTCTGTGCGAAGCGAAGCTCCTCACCATGCACTGCATTCAGAACCTCTTCGCATCCACAGCGCAGGGGAACCACGATGCAGACATCGAGCTGATTGGAGCAGACGGAGATGAGTTCAGGGTCAAGGTAAGGCAGAACCCCCTCCAACCCGCTGACTTTTCGGTGATCCTGATGTATCACCTCCCGGCCGATGGCCGGTGGTTCCGCCTCAGAAGGTATAATGGCAACACACACCAACACAGGAACAGGATCGAGGGTGATCGTCTGGACTTCAGTTTCCACGTCCACACAGCCACCGAACGCTACCAAGCTCGCGGGCTGAAGGAGGACTGGTTCGCCGAGGAGGCCACGGCCCACACTGACGCGAGGACCGCCATCGAGTGCTTGCTCAGGGACTGTGGTTTCGCCACCGCTCCGGACCCACAGACGCATCTAGACGGAGTTGTGTGATGCTTGAGGCACTGCAGGACCGCCTGAAGGGCGAGTTGGCCGATGAGTTCGGTCTGCACCAGGTAGACGACCACCATTACCGCGTCACGACCCCCTTCCAGTTCGTTGATGGAGACCACCTGGTAGTTCTGCTGAAGCGCGAAGGTGACTCCTGGGTCTTCTCTGACGAGGGCCACACACTGATGCGCCTCACCTACGACTTCGACGTGCGGGAGTTGGAGCGGGGACCTCGGCGGAATGCCATCTCCTCGGCCCTCGCCACCTACCAAGTTGAACGGCATGACACCGAGCTTAGGTCTAGGGTGAACGGAGAGGGCTACGGACTTGCTCTTCTAGCTCTCGTCCAGGCAGTCATCCGAGTGTCTGACGTGAGCTACCTTCAGCAACACAGGGCCAAGTCAACGTTCGTAGGGTATCTTGATGAGGTTATGCGAGAGGTAGTCCCCGCCAGGCGCCTAGCCTTCCGATGGCGAGACCCTGAGCACGACTGGGAAGGCAAGTTCCCCGTTGAGTACCGGATCAGCGCAGCGCCTGCACCGCTCTTCGCCTTCGCACTGCCTACGGACATCCGTGTGCGCGATGCGACCATCACCCTGCTGCAGCATCAGCAGTGGGGCAACCCCCACATCTCGGTTGGGATCTACAAACGCAGGAGCGCGCTTACCAGCAAGGTGCTCGGGCGCTTCGAGGAGGTGTGCGACATTCAGATAGAAGCGGCAGGCCTGTCCCGCCAGGGGCTCATCCAGGAGATATCCAGGTACGCCGACTAGGCCCGGCCATAGGGCTGAGGCTATACCAACGGGAGCCGGGCTTCGTCGAGGACCCAAGGCCCTCGGAACTGAAAACGCGCGAGTGGTGGACAGACCCACGACCGTGGCGTCCCAACCTGAGCATATCGAACGATGGAGGGTTGCCCTGGAAGCAGGAATCTGGGGCGATCCGCAAGCATCGCCCTTGGCCGCGCAGGCATCCCCGGCGAACTGCGCCACCCAAGCCTCTGATAGAGTCGTAGGCCTGCGCAGTACGTGCAGGAATCTGCGAGACTTAAGGCCTCCATGGGGTGCCCCCGATGGTGATCTTCCAGCCCGGGGGTCGGGCGGTCCTGGGTCCAGGCCCAGCGAGGTACAACGTGAGGCCGGTGCAAGGTCGCTCTCGGTACCGGATGCTGTCATCGTGCCATTTCGCAGTATCACAGGCCCCTGAGCATGGTCGCCGTCGCCTGAGCCTCTCGGCGAAGCCAAGGCCCTCGTGCGACAGCCACTAGCAGCGAGCCCCAAGGACAGGCATACATGGCCTACCCAGAGGAACTCACCGCGGCAGCGATCCAGGCCGTCGCCAGCGCAGAGGGGCGAGCCGGCCGCACTGTACTCAGGACACGTTACGGTTCCTGCCTACGAGCAGTACAAAGGTGTGTTATCCAAGCACGTAGGCCACTTCCGCGACACCTTATCCGGTGACTACCGTACCTAAGGGAATCTCGTTGCCACGGGCCTATCTGCAGGCAAGGTGAAGCGGTCCATTGAGAGGAACCGTTCCAGATTCGGAGGGGCCGCCATAGCCCAAGGCGGGGCGCTCCCCGCCCTCACGGACTCGGGCGAGTACGTCGGCGAGGCGGGGACGGTACCCTATGAATCCCACGAAGCCAACTAGGTGGTGGGGATCGCTGTGCGAGGCATGCCACCACGCTCGCAAGGTACCCCTGCCTACGGACTGTGCCCTAGACGTGCACCATTCCAAGGATGATCGGGTGGGCCTGGTCCTGCAAGGCGTGAAGAACTAGGCCTACCATGGGCCGCTCCCAGTAAGCGATTCGGCCTTCAGTCGCGTCCACCAGGACTTAGCGGTCAGTGCCCCGCGTCCAATCTGGCACCTGTGGCGCTTTGAGGGGATCCCGACCACTGCCAGCACACATCCGAAGCAATGCTAGGTGGATCCGTACAAGAGGGATCGGGCCTGACCCACAGGCCAAGTCGGCGGCCCAGCGATTGGAGCGCGGGACATCTGAGGACCCTGGAAGTCTGAGATCAAGGGGCGTTCGCTAGCGTAGCATTGGCAGGGGCCAATATGGCGGTGCCTAGAGGCTATCCCGGATTGCCTCGAAGGCCTTGAGCACGTCGTCAAAGGCGGGGTAGCTGCCTTGGCATAGCGTTGTGCACTGGGAAGTGTACTCCCTAGCGAAAGAGTCACGGAGTTGGGTAGGGGGGAACAGCGCCCGGCTATCACGGAAGTGCAGGCCATCAGGCGCCACGTAGTCGCGTCCATAGTGCAGACGGCTCAGTCGGTTGTAGTCCTCGCGGATCATCTCATACTCTGGGGACTGAAGCATGCGAGTCACCTCGGGCAGTAGCGCGAGGCAGTAGAGATCGTAGTAGTGGCGGGCATAGCTACCTATGCTGCCTCCATCGCGCACCACAATCTCGACCTTTGAATGGATGGTGAACAGCTTCTCCACGAAGGTACGGCGGAAGTGAAGCAGTTTCATAGTGAAAGGCGCCAGGTCGTCTGCTACGACAGAGTTGGTGTGTTCACGGAGGTACGAGGACACGAGGGAGCTGAGCTGCCTATCCTCGGTTGGCTGGGTGCCCCCACGGGCGCCAGCCTCGAGCAGCACCTCGCACTTCAGCCCTTGGGGGGCGCCTAGAACAGAGTTGTATCTGAAGCGATCCTCGCGGCCCTTACCGCCTATGGTTCTTGATGTTTCACGGATCCACGTCAGGCCTGCGTGCCCCCGTACCTCCTCACAGAGTTTCTTGAGCTTCCGGTCAACGGCATGACTTCCCAGAGCCTGGCCGCCTTGCTCACAGCGGACAAGGACATCCACATCCTCTGAGAAACGGGCGATCAGGTTCCAGCCCTTGGATAGGCTTGTACCCCCCTTGAAGATGGCGGCGTCGCCAAGGTGCCCCGCCACGATCCGCAGAACCTCGGTCACGTAGTAGTCCTTCTCAACTACTCCCTCGGACAGGTGGTAGTGCTCTGCGGAGGCGGTCACGATATCGCGGAAGTCATGGTGCTCGAAGAGTCTCACTTGGCCTGCCACTGCCTTGCATAGCGCAGGGAGCGAAGGTGACCGAAGTCGAATCGGGACAGCTTGTTCAATGAACCACGCAGCTGCTTCAACAGCGATGGGTCTGCCCCTATCTCGTCACCCAAGGCGCCTAGCATCGCGCGTACTCGCGGGGGCTCCTCACTAGCAACCTCAACAAGCTTGGTGAAGGTATCATCCTTAGTCAACAGCCGGGTGATCTTCTCTATGGTTGCATGAGGACCCAGCTCGCTAGTGTTGGCACGGGCTCGGAGCACCTCTAGGATTGCGCCCTCGTGGTCACTCAGCCGTTGCCGTGACCGAGGCCTTCGAACTGCCATCTTCGGGTCCCCCAACCCGGTGGGAGGGTCGCTGGCGGTCGTAGCGTATTCGAGCCGTGCTGGATTCTGAGTACTCAGCCCCAGCACGTTAGCTGCGGTGGTGCCTGTAGGTTGCGCCGTGTGACGGAAGGCCTCCCCCCAGAGCATCGCTGCCGAAGGCTTGCTTACCCCAACCACGGTCATGCGTGGTCGGTAATACAGCCCCTTTCGCACCCGCGTTACCGTGCCCTTGCGAGCCAGTCTGGACAGTGTCTGGCTGACCGCAGTCGCTGGCAGATCTGGAAAGTCCCGGTAGGTCCACAGCCGGTCACTTGACTCTGTAATCTGGCGGGCAACCCGGGCCGCGAAGCTTCGTGTCTCTCTGCTAGCCCCTAGTGTAGTCAGCTTCTCCATAGTTGAAAGAGTACTGCGACTACTATGCTATGTCAAGTTTTTCGTAGGAAAAACATTGCAAACAATACTTCCAGCAGTATACGCTTAGCCCCCTGCCAGGTTGGTGGCCTGGCCTCCCTCTGAGCCAACGGCGCACCCTCGGGAACACTGCAGCCGCCAAAGCCCAGGCATCGCAGTCTCGTGCCCTGCTCAGCCCAACAGCCTGTCAGGGGATGTGCCGCCCCCCTCAATACCCGCAGACTCGAAGGACCTGCAGTCCGAGTGGCGAATCCACCTGACGGATGGCCTGCTAGTAGCTGATAAGCTAGGAGTCCAAACGGGCCGAACCTAGGTCGGAGCCACACTGACTACCCAGTGGCCACAACCCAGCCGCCCAGTAGGTGATTCGAAGAAGGCTGGATGCACCCTCCTGGGGGCTCCCAGGAGCGCCGGCCGACGTTGCCCCCAGTTGCCACCACCTCGGGCGATCTCTGGTTCACCCTAAGTCGTTGAGACAGGGGCACAAGCTCCGGAGGATATGGAATGAAGCTCTTTGGCCTCGACCAAGACGGGCATCTTGTGGAGTTTACGAAGCGGGACTTCAGCGCCAACCACATAGAGAGGACCCTTGAGGACTGGCTGATGGCCAATCCAAACAGCATCCTTGAGGAGACGGGCCTCATGATGGTAGGTCGACAAGTGAACACGAACCTGGGCGGGTTTATCGACCTGCTGGCTCTCGATGGCAGTGGAAACACGGTCGTCGTGGAACTGAAGCGCGACCGAACCCCTAGGGATGTGCTGGCGCAGGCCCTTGACTACGCGTCGTATGTGGCGACTCTGGACGCGGGGCAACTGGAGCAGGTGTACCAGTCCTACAACAGTGATAGCCAGTCATCGCTCGTAAACGACAACCGAGCCTACTTCCAGGCTGAGGCGAGCACTTCAGTCACCCTTAACAGGGACCAGCGAATCGTTCTGGTGGGACAGGACATAACCCCCAGCATCCGGCAGTCATCCCAGTACTTGTGCACCAAAGGCCTCCTGATCACCTGCGTTGAGTTCGCCCTGCACGAGACGGAGCGAGGCGACAGCATCATGGCAATCAGCACCGTGGTCGGCGACCAGCCGGTTCCACCAGTGAAGGTCACCAGTGGCCCTGCCAAACTCACCAACAAAGAGACCTTCCTCAGCGATTGCGATGAGTCTGGAGCACACGTCTTCGGCCGGATCCTCCGGGAGGCGGAGGAGCATGGGCACACGGTCAAGTGGGGTACCAAGGGCTTCGCGGTGCGTATGGACGTGCGGGGCAGGTCGGTGGGGCTACTTCAGTGCTACCCGCAGCAATCGAGCTACAGTCAGTACCTCTATGTGGTGGTCAGTGAGATTTACCGCAACCTGCATCCCGCGCCAGAAGAGCTGAAGCCCTATCTTGACGCTCTTCTGGATACAGGACTGCTCCAGTCCGCCGGTCAGGACCTTCGATGGGTGGTCAAGGCAGATGTGGATGAGACGAGGCTCACCAAGCTTCTGGAGGAGCTATGGCGCACGGCCAAGTGGCTCCAGCATCGGCTGCCAGAGGAGCCTCCCGAGGTTGAGTACTCTGGCGGCGATCAGGCCCAGCGGTGAGCGATCAGTCCTCGGAGCCTGGGAGTGGACGCCAGTGGGGTCGGAGGCAGGCCGAGGGAACGGCCAGTATCAGCGATGCACGCGAGCGAAGGGAGAGCCCGATGCCAACAGTACCGCAGCCTGTGGTTTGGGGCATTCACGGCGGTAAAGACGGTGCAGCAGACAGCCTGTTCCTGCGCGAAGGCTGTATCGCGCTGGGCTGGGATCGCGTAGGCGATCTCACAGACCTTCCGAACGATCGCGAGGTCTTCAAGACCAGGCTCTCGGCAGTATATCCAGAGATGAAGCCTGGCGCCATACCGCTGACCGCAGGGCAGCTCTATCGTTTCGTCTATGAGATGGCCGATGGGGATCTGGTGGCCTACCCGTCTGTCGTCGACCGCCAGATCCATATCGGCAAGGTTGAGGGCGGCTACCAACACATCCCCTCCAGTCAGCCGGTCTACCCCAACATCCGCCGTGTCAAATGGCGAGCGAGCGTGGCCCGCACCTCCTTCACTCAAGGCGCCCTCTATGAGATTGGGTCCGCCATGAGTCTGTTCCAGATCAGGAACTACTACGAGGAGTTCGTCCAGGCACACGACGGGATGGCGCCACCGACCCCCATGCCCGAGGACTCGACCGCCGCAGAGGTGTCGCAGAGCATTGAAGAAGGTACCAGAGACTTCGTTCTGAAGCGCCTCTCGCAGGAACTCAAGGGCCATCCACTGACCGACTTCGTCGCGCACCTGTTGGGCACGATGGGCTACCGAAAAAGGTAAGCCCTGCCGGCCCCGACGGAGGGGTTGATATCCTGGCCCACAAGGATGAGCTGGGCTTCGAGCCCCCCATCATCAAGGTGCAGGTCAAAAGCGGGACTGGGTCTGTAGGGCAGCCCGAGGTCTCTGCACTGGCAGGCACGCTCTCCCACGGTGAGTTCGCTCTCGTCGTCTGCCTTAGCACCTTCACTCCCCCGGCCAGGCACTTCGCAAAGGGGAGGAGCAACATCCGGCTGATCGATGGGCCGGAGCTAGTAGAGCTGGTCTTGCAGCACTACGAGCAGTTCGACAGCAGCTACAAGGGCCTGGTGCCCCTGAAGAAGGCCTACATCCCAGAACCACCCGCCGGCGAGAGCCAGCAGCCTTGATATGACTTGGTGTTCATCAACGCTCTAGCTGGGTCCAACGGGACTTAGTCTCGTCAACACCCAGACCATACTGACCTAGTCCTCTCAGCCGGGCGATAGGGCTGGATCACTGCGGCGCCGCGTCGCACGGGTGAGTTCCATGGCAGCCCCAGACCTAACACCAGACAGCGGGCGCAGGCCCACTAGGTGAGCCCCCTCCATGCCGCACACGACCGATCCCCGCAATCCCTCATACTCCACCCGTTTGGCAGCCCTGTAGGCGGCATGCGCCCCACCACAGGAGTTGGTGGCGCGGTGTCACTAACGACCTCACCACAGATAGGGGGACCGCTTCGGCCTCGCGGCGGGGATGCGCACATGTCGAGGCCCGCAGATCGCTGCCTGCGGCCGTGGCGAGACTGACAGCAGAACTGACAGCAAAATTGGTGTGTGACAGCAAAACGCAATGGACGATCTGAGACGACGGCCCCGAACCCCACGCTCAGCATGGACGCCTGAGGACGCCCATGGACGGCGCAAAGAGAGACTCGTAATGCGTAGGTCTCCGGTTCAAGTCCGGACGTCGGCTTGCGAAGCCCAGATCAGCCAAGAAGGCCCAGCCATCGAACACTGTGGCTGGGCCTTCTTGTGCGTCTGGCGCCGATGGCCGGCGTCCCTCCCAGATACTCAGTGCAGAGCGGTGTGCCCGCGTACCGCGATGGCGCTTGGCCCATTCGGCAGGATGCCCGAGCGGCCCGGTCGCGATATGGGCTATGGCCCATACGAGTCCCTTGAGGACCATGCAAGCTTGGGTGTGGGGTTCCTAGAACGCTCGGGAGAACTGGAGGCCGACGGCGCCGTCTCGGTGGATAAGGGGGAAGAGCACGAAGCCTCGGGGTTGGCGAAGCTCCAGCCACGAGGTGGCGTAGCCCAGCGCGGCGCCGGCCACGACATCGTGCCAGTAGTGGTCCTTTAGGCGGACACGCGACCACCCGATAAGCGCCGCGCCGAGGTACCAGAAGGGCGCTTGCCCCGGGTGGTAGTGGCTCTGCATGGCCGCGACCGCGAAGGCGGCGGTGGCGTGGCCGCTGGGGAAGCTTTGGTGATTCCCGCCGTTCGGGCGCTTCTCGTGCGTGATCGTCTTCAGGAGCTCGGAGACCAGGACGCTGGTGATCACCGAGTCCGCCGTCCGTGCCGCGTGGTTGCCACCGGAACGCCCATCCTCGAGCAGCGGAAGCCCGACCCCCGCCGCCAGGTAGAGCAGGTTGCCCGTGTCGGAGAAAAAGCGCGCCGCACTACGCTCTCCCGAGTCCGCGCGGGCCGCGGATGGCACCAGGCACAGCAACACAGCGGCAAATCGTAGCACAGCCGAACCCCTAGATCCCTGTAGAAACACCATCAAGCTTCCTCCCTATCACCTGCCACACCCACTAAGGCAAAGCAAGCGCTGCCGGACACCCGTGCAACAGCCGCGCTCCGGCCAAGCGCGCGAACATAACTCCCCTGGAACCACCAAGTTGCACCTCGACGATGGGGGGATTGGGATGGCTCCGCCCCCCCGAACCTCGGGCACCCTCACGCCTCCGCCCCCCCCCGCTGGATGTAGCACAGAAACCCGGCCCCTGCCAACTCACCACGAGAGACTGCACCCTCGGACCCGCCTGGCCCGCTAAGAGTCAAAGGCGCCTGCTCATCCGGCAGGGCGAGGGCATCCGCGCGCTCGCGAAGGGCGCAGGCTAAGTCGCCCTCACTTCCGTGGCTGAGCGCAATCCCTATGGCCCGAGAGTCACCTCCGGCCTTCCACCGGCCGGTGCCGATCGACGCGGCGCGACTGCCGGTCAACATGGCGCCGCACAGAGCGCAGACGACGCTGAGGGGCCGGGCCAGCTGGAAGTGCCGCCATGGGGCCGCCCTCGCTCACCATCAGAGGCGGCGGTCCTCGCCTTCGAGCGGGAGGTACACCACGCGCTTGCCGCCCTTCAGCACCTCGAGAGCGCCCTCGTGGTAGCGCAGTCGAACGTCGCCGGCCTCGTCCAGCGCGATGGAGCCGCCCTTCCCCAGCCGCAACTCGTTTCCGTGCAGGTTCACTCCCACGCCGTAGGTGCCCCGCACGTCGATGGCGGTATCTCCCCTGCCCTCCAGACCGATGCCCGTTCGAAAACGTCCGGCGTCCTCGTGGATGTGCAGGCCGTAGTCCGCGTCCTTGGGGCCCTTCGCCAACACGTTCACCCCGATCACGGCCGTCCCCTCCGTGCCCGTGTAGTCGTTGCTCATTTCCACGTTGACGCCCAGAGCCACCGCGCGGTTGTGGTTGAACACTTCGGAGTGAAGCCCCGCCGACCATCCGGGCCCCCGCTTGTGAAGCCTGGAACAGAGGACGCAGGCATCACCGACCTCGTGGTGAGTCTCCAAGGAGGAGTAGATGGTCCATGGGAAGGAGTTCCGGCCCTTCTCCTCGTGGATCAGCGAGAGCACCTCGTGGGTCATGGGCCTGCCGTTGCTGTCATCGGAGCGACGCAGGCGGATCATCGTGTCCAGAGGCTGCTCTGGGGGCTCGCCCTGCCACACGTCGGTCCTCAGCACTTCGCCGCGGGTCTTCAGCAGCCTCTGCTCGACTGCCTGCTGGGCCCGCCCCGCGGCCATGGCAACCGCGCCGAGGGCCGCTGAGAGGGCCGCCCCCAGCAGACGGCGTCTGCCGCCAGCTCTCGGGCCACTTGTCGCTCCCCTCTCCTCGCCGCTCTTGCTCATCGTTTCCTCCCAGCCACTCGCTCGTCTCTGGTTGGCCGGCCGCTCTGACCCTGAGCCACAATCAGCCAGAGACCATTTCGGCCTCCTGGAGCCGATGCCCCCCAGCGCCGTAAAGCGTCGTGTGCCGCCACGGGGTGGCCCAGCCGCTGGTAGCTTGGAGCGCCCTCGAACCTTGAGGCGGCGGCCGCCCACTGGACGCCAACCCGCCAAGGGGGAGCGTCGTCTATAGCCTGGTATAGGGCAGCGTGACTCACTGAAAGGCGGGAGCGTGGCGAGGAGAGCTTGCGGCGTAAGGGAGGCACTGTGGGCGGCGCTGACAGTCTGCTGCCTCGTGACCTGCGGCCCAGCGGCGCCCATGGCGCAGCGGGTCTACCCCCTGAGTGAAGTCATCGCCTCCTCGCAGTCCATTCTGAAGGGCTGGGTAGTCGCCCGGAAAGACTCACCGCCTCGCTTCCTAGTCCAGACCAAGGAGGCCATCAAGGGGCAGCTGTCGCTAGGCTGGGTGGACGTCGATGCTACCCCCTGTGGCTGGGGGCACCGAGACACGATCCTGCGGCGCGTCGCCCCGGGGCTCCCGGTGCTGCTGTTCACTACCCGGGTCGGGCAGCGGGACGTGGCGATGGTCTTCACGCAGGGCACATGGTTCCAGATCTCCGGAGACGCCGATGACAGTGGCGCGAGGGTCACCTGGACCCTGACCCGGGGCGAGCCCTACCTACGACGGACCTTCAGCAAGGGCACGGCGGAGTTGGAGAAGGTGGTGCGTGATGTGGTCGCGCGGAGGGCCGATGCGCCGCTCCCCAACCCCGGCGGCGGTCAAGGGTTCGGCCCGGAGCCCCCCGGCGACCTTAAGCCTGCCGCGCCGCTGCCCCCGATCCCCGCGGCCTACGCCGCCACCTACGGGCCTGCCCGGGTGACGTCGGCGGTCACGCCAGCCACCGTCGCCAAGCCGAAGGGGGTCCCGGACCGTGACCTTCCCGCCCTAGAAGCGATCTCCCGCGAGACCCAGCGGCCAGTGCCTGAACTAGCCGCCCTGTACCGCCGCGCCCACGGCAGCCTGACAGACGTCCGAATGGCCGCCGTGTTGGCTCGCGACCTCGGGCGTGGCGGCGACCGCGCTTGGGTGCGCAGCCCCGCCGAGATACTGGCGCTGAAGCAGCGGAGCGACCGTCTGACCTGGCTGGACGTGAAGGGATGCCTTCAGCGCGCAGGCGAGCTCTTCCGGCCCGTCGATGACGCCGTTGACCTCATCTTCAGGCTCCGCCAGAGGCTCTCGTGGGATGAGCTCGACCCGATGCTGGACTCCGACAAGTGGGGCCGAAGGAAGCTCGACGACTCCGTCTCGGCGGTCCTGAAGGGTCGCCTCTCCCACCCCTTGCTCCCCGGCGACCGGCTGGGTCCCGCCACCCGCGCGGCTTGTTTCTCCGCGCCGGCCATGGTGGGGCCTCGGACGGGCACACTCGGCTGGGCCGTGCCGCCGGACGCGCCCCGCAACCTGCCCCGGCTGTGGCGCCGAACAGATTCGCCCGCCTCGGCTCCGGTCCTTCGAGCGCCCGGGTGCCAGCAGGGCGAGTTCCGAAGCCGCCCGCCTGAGCCGGGCGCGCCCCTGGCGGGCGGCGCTGGTCCCTACCCAGGCACCGCCCTCTGGATCGCTAACGGCGTCGGCGACCTGGAGGGTAGAAACCCCGCCGGCGAGGGAGCGGCAGCCTACTTCGATGGGGGATGGATCGAGGTAGCCCCCGGAACGTCACGCTCCTTCCTCGTGGAACTGCAGCTCTACACTCCGGACCACTCCCTGGAGGTGGGGGAGCCGCGGGACGGATGGTTCTACATCCGCCGTCCCTCCCGGGCGGTCTGGGTGGGTCTGCGCCTGGCAGATCGATCCAGCCTTGCCACGGCCCTGGGTCCCGGGCAGCTTCAGGTGCCGCTGGAGACCGCGCCAAACCGCTTTGAGCGAGTCCTGCTTCGAGGGGACGTTAAGCAGGACGTTGTTTCCGTCATCGCCTTCATCTCGGGGGTGGGCGAGGTGGGCCGCGCGTCGGCACGAGTGCAGTCGGCCAAGGGTTTGGCCCTGGCCCCGATGGTGTCGCTCAGGCGGCCGCAGGACGGCTCCGCGGTGGAGTGCTTCGTGGCGGGGCTGAGGGAGCTGCCCATCAATGCGCCCAGCCTCCAGGTGACCCAGGGGCCGGTGGCAACCGCCGAAGCGGAGCGCCTGCGCCAGGGGCCGCCGGCCCTGGCTGCCGCGCCGGCGAAGGTACCCCCACCAGGGAGCCCGCCAGCCCACGTGGCCGCGTTGAAGCCGCCATCCGTCGTCCAGGCCGAGCCGGCCTCTCCCAGCGCTCAGCTCAACAGGCTTCTTGGACGGCGGCCCCGGCGCCTCGTGCTCGCCGTCGACCATTCTGGGAGCATGCAGCCCCGACTGGCCCAGGCCAGGACGCTCTGCCGCGACCTGATGGACAGGCTCAGCCCTCAGGATGAGGTATGCCTGGTGGCCTGGGACACATCCGTAGTCCCACTCACCCCCGGATGGCTCCCCGCCAACCAGGCCAACCTGACCGCCCTCGCTCACTCGCTGGATGGTATTGGCACCGGCTCGGGCACCGACCTGGGGCTCCTGCTTCAGAAGGTCCTCCCGCTGAAGCCCACGGCCGTGGTCCTGGTCAGCGACGGAGAGCCGCCCTCGCGCGGCGTCACGGATCCCATCGCGCTTCTGAAGCTGAAGAAGGAGCTCAACGTATCGAAAGCCGCCCTGCACCTGATCGCCCTCGGCCAGGAGAGGGAGCTCCCCAACGAGAACCTGGAGCGCCGAATCGCGGAGTCCACCGGCGGGCAGCTAGTCCTAGCGTCCCAACTGGGCAGGTGACTCAAGGCGGGCCGTAGGGTCGTAAGGTCGTAGGGTCGTAAGGGAAGGGCCTCCGAGGGTGGGAATGGTGCCAGGAGCCCCTCACCCCCTGCCCCCTCTCCCGCGCGCGGGCGAGGGGACTCAGGTACACAGTTGGCGGACATGTATG
>DASXUI010000504.1:0-4099 GCA_036504955.1 Armatimonadota bacterium | reverse complement strand
GGCGAACCGCCTTGCCACAGAGGCACGGAGACACAGAGAAGAGCAGTTCGGGATGGGCTGTAGTTACCAAGCCATCTCCGGGATTCCACCAAGCCTTCCCTGTGTCCCTCTGTGCCTCCGTGGTAGGGCAGTTTCTCGTGTCTGGGTGCGTTGACGGTGTACCGCTTCTGCTAGCCTGATAGGCGCTCTTTCAGGAGGCGGTTGGCCAGCTCGGGGTTGGCCTTGCCGCGGGTGGCCTTCATGAGCTGGCCCACGAAGAACGCCAGCAGCTTCTCCTCGCCGGCCTGGAAGCGCTCGACCTCTTTGGGATTGGCGGCCAGCACCTGGTCAACGGCGGCGACGATTGCGCCCTCGTCCGAGATCTGGGTGAGCCCCTGCTCCTCTACCACTTCCTCGGGCGTCTTGCCTGTGTTGAACATCTCCTGGAAGACCGTCTTGGCGATCTTCCCGCTGATGGCCCCGCTGTCCAGCATCGACAGCATGTGGGAGAGGTGCGTGGGCGCGAGCTTGGAGTCACCGATCTCGATCTTGGCATCGCTGAGTAGCCGGATCAGGTCGCCCGTCATCCAGTTGCTCACGGCCTTGGGGTCCGCGGCATCGGTGCAGGTGGTCTCGAAGAAGTCCGCCATGGCCTGATCCGAGACCAGGAGCGCGGCGTCCTCCTCGGGGAGCCCGAAGTCGCTGATGAAGCGGGCGCGCCGAGCTTGCGGCAGTTCGGGAAGCGCCTCCCTCTGATCCTCCACCCAGGTCGCATCGAAGAGGAGCGGCACCAGGTCGGGGTCAGGGAAGTAGCGGTACTCCTGCTCCAGCTCCTTGCTCCGCATCACGAAGGTCTCGCCCCGGACGTCATCCCAGCGGCGGGTCTCCTGGAGCACGGTGCCGCCGGCCTCATACAGCGCCGACTGCCGCTGCAGCTCGTAGGCGCATCCACGGTAGACGGACCGGAAGCTGTTGAGGTTCTTGAGCTCCACCTTCTTGCCGAAGCCGGTGGCTCCCACCGGGCGGGCCGAGATGTTGGGCTCACAGCGAAGGCTTCCCTGCTCCATCCTGCCGTCGCAGACCTCCAGCGCCACCAGGATAGCTCGGAGCGCGACGAGGTACTCCCGTGCCTCCTCGGGGGTGCGGATGTCCGGTGGGAACTCCGTCACGATCTCCATGAGCGGGACCCCCGACCGGTTGTAGTCCACCTCGCTTTCACCGCCGGCCACGTGGAAGAGCTTGCCGGTGTCCTCCTCCAGGTGCACCCGGTTGATGCGGACGCGCTTGGGCTTCCCCTCCACCATGAAGTCCAGATGGCCGTTGCGCCCGATGGGGTCATTGCCGTACTGGGAGATCTGGTACGCCTTCGGAAGGTCGGGGTAGAAGTAGTTCTTCCGCTGGAAGACGCTCGGTGAGGAGACCTCGCAGTTCAGCGCCAGCGCGGCCCGAACCACCATCTCGATGGCCCGGCGGTTGGGCACGGGCAGGGAGCCGGGCAGTCCGGTGCAGACCGGGCAAACATTGGTGTTCGGGGGCGCGCCGAAATGGGTGCTGCAACCGCAGAACATCTTGCTGGCGGTCAGCAGTTCGGCGTGGACTTCCATGCCTATGTGGAGCTCGTATTCGGCCATAGGGGAGGGTGCGTTCCTGAGATGCGGTCGGCGTGTTGTTCTGGTGGACCCGGAAAGCTCTAGCTCGCGGCCGAGAACGGCTTCACCACCAAGACACCAAGATACCAAGAGGACCTAGGCCTAGTCCTTCTCAATGCGCCTCTGTATCTTCTGTGACTCAGGGGTAGGGCTCACCTTGCCCCTCTTGGTGTCTTGGTGGTGAGGTAGTTCTAGGCTGCGGACTAGATCCGTGGGCGCTGCTTGTGCCAGTCGTTCATCTGCTCGTAGCTGAAGGCGGCCCTCAGGAGTGTCTCCTCCGCGAAGGGCTTGGCGATCATCTGGAGGCCGATGGGCAGGCCGTCCTGGAAGCCGCAGGGAAGCGACAGGGCGGGAATCCCCGCAAGGTTCACAGGAATCGTGCAGATGTCGCTTAGGTACATCTGCATCGGGTCATTCGCCTTGGCGCCGATCTCGAAAGCCACCGTCGGGCTGGTGGGCGTCAGGAGGATGTCGACCTTCTCCCACGCCCGCTGGAAGTCTCGGGCAATGAGGCTGCGGACCTTGCCGGCCTTCAGGTAGTAGGCGTCGTAGTAGCCGGCGGAGAGGGCGTAGGTGCCCAACATGATGCGCCGCTTCACCTCGGGCCCGAAGCCCTCGTCGCGTGTCTTCAGGAACATGTCGATCATATCGACGTCCTGCGCCGTGCGGTGGCCGTAGCGAACGCCGTCGAAGCGCGCCAGGTTGGAGCTGCACTCCGAGGGGGCGACGAGGTAGTAGACCGGCAGGGCGTACTCGGTGTGAGGGAGTGAGACCTCCACCACCTCGGCGCCGGCGGCAGCGAGCTGGTCGATGGACCTGTCCACCGCCTCTCGCACGGCCGGCTCAGTCCCCGCTCCGAAGTACTCCACGGGCTTGCCGATTCGCAGGCCCTTCACGTCCGACTTCAGCGACTGGGTGTAGTCGGGCACCGGCATAGGCACGGAAGTGCTGTCCCTGGGGTCGTGGCCGGCGATGGCGTTCATCACCAGGGCGCAGTCGGTCACGTCCTTGGTCAGCGGCCCGATCTGGTCCAGCGACGAAGCGAAGGCGACGAGCCCATAACGCGATACTCGGCCGTAGGTCGGCTTCATCCCCACCACGCCGCAGAAGGAGGCAGGCTGGCGGATGGAACCGCCCGTATCGGAGCCCAACGCGAAGAAGGCCTCTCCGGCCGCCACCGCCGCGGCTGAGCCGCCGCTGGAGCCGCCGGGCACACACTTCAGGTTCCAGGGGTTGTGGGTGGGATGAAAGCCGGAGTTTTCCGTGGAGGAGCCCATGGCGAACTCGTCCATGTTCGTCTTGCCGACGAGGGCCATGCCGGCGTCGCGGAGCTTCTCTGTCACGCAGGCGTCGTAGGGGGGAACCCAGTTGTGCAGGATCTTGGAGGAACAGGTCGTTCGCACGCCCCGGGTGCACATGTTGTCCTTCAGCGCGCCGGGGACGCCGCTGAGCGGGCCCTGGGCGTTGGAGGGGGCTGAGTCCTCCGGGGGCAACACGGTCATGAAGGCCTGGACTTGGCTCTCCACCCGCTCGATGCGCTCTTGAAGCGCCGCGCGGGCCTCGTCAGGGCTTACCGCGCCGGACCGGATCAGGTCGCCCAGCTCATGGGCCGTCAGCAAAGGCAGTTCAGATATGGGCATGGGTGGCTGTGGGTTCCGGTCGGTGCGCCAGGCGGCTGTGCTCGCAACCTACGCCGCGGGGCGCGGCTTGCGAGCGGCGCGGGCTAGTCTGCACGAAACACGAGAGCTGGTGGAAGCCCGCGCCCACACGACGCATCAGCGCCTCGCGCGTTATGCGGGGTAGGGGTCAGTCAGTATCAACGATGCGCGGTACCACGAAGCAGCCGTTACGGGCGTCCGGAGCGGCGGCCAGCAGGTCACCGCGCTCCATGGATGGGCGCACCACATCCTCGCGCAGCACGTTGCTCAGCGCGATGGCGTGGGAGGTAGGTGAGACGCCCTCGGTGCCCACCGCCTGAAGCTGCTTGAAATGGCCCAGGATGTCATCGAGCTGATGCGTGAACTGGTCCACCTCTTCGGGGGTCAGGTCCAGCCTCGCCAGGATGCCCACTCGGGCCACTTCGTCTCGGGTGATGTTCGCCATCGCCGGGGGAACGTCTCCTTTGGGCACGGAGCACTCGTCCGCAAGCTGACGGGGGCCGGAGAGAAGGGGGTACAGCGCTGCCTGCCAGGGGAACCAGGCTTCTTCCGGAGGGGTGCTCAGCCACCCCAAGGTACCAGAGCCGTCTTGATGCTGTCAAACCTCGGGGCGGGTCGTAGGGTCGTAGGGTCGTAGGGTCGTTGGGTCGTAGGGGGAGGGTCCCAGAGAGTGTGCTTTCGTCCCTTTGGTCTCTTTGGTCTCTTGCGCCCCTCTGCTGAAGAGACATAAGGGACCCAAGGGACGTAAGGGACCTAAGCAGCAAATGGTGTAACCTTTGGGGCCCTATGACCCTACGACCTTACGACCCTACG
>DASXUI010000503.1:0-9962 GCA_036504955.1 Armatimonadota bacterium | reverse complement strand
ACTGGACCGGATGCCCCTCTCCACCCGCACCTTCTTCAACCAGCACCAGGCGGAGCTAGCGGAGCGCCTCGCGACCTTGGCCCCTAAGGGTCTGCAGTACAGCTTCTTCTGCCACAGCGGCGCCGAAGCGGTGGAGGGGGCGCTGAAGGCCGCCCGCGCAGCCACCGGCCGGCCGGGCATCGTGTCCACGGAGGGCGCCTTCCACGGCAAGACCATGGGAGCCCTCAGCGCCTCCGGACGCCCGAAGTACAAGCAGCAGTTCGAGCCGCTGGTTCCCGGCTTCACGCACGTGCCCTACGGCGACGCCGCCGCGCTGGAGGCGGCGGTAAACAGCGAGACCGCCGCAGTGATCCTGGAGCCCATCCAGGGAGAGGGCGGCGTCATCGTTCCCCCAGATGGTTATCTTACCGCGGCACGCGGCATCTGCGACCGGGCTGGCGCCCTGCTGATCCTCGACGAGGTCCAAACGGGCCTCGGTCGCACGGGCCGCATGTTCGCCGCGGAGTGGGAGGGCGTGAGCCCGGACCTGATGACCCTCGCCAAGGCCCTGGGCGGCGGAGTAGAGTCCATCGGAGCCTTCATGGGTACCGCGGAGGTCTGGGAGAAGCTCTTCGGCGAGAACCCCACCGTGCACACCACCACCGTGTCCAGCATCCTGGCGTACCGAGCCGCTTTGGCAACGCTGGACGTGCTGGAGGAGGAGCGCCTCCCTCAGCGCGCCCTTGAGGTCGGAGAGCGGCTCGCCGCCGGACTCCGACAGGTGCGCGATGCGCACCCCAACGCCATCAAGGACGTGCGGGGTAGAGGCCTGCTTCTCGGCGTGGAGTTCCACCACGAGGACTACGGACTGCTCACCATCGGCGCCCTTGCCAAGCACGGGGTCATCGTCGCCTACACGCTGAACAACCCGAAGGTCATGCGCTTCGAGCCGCCGCTCATCATCTCCGAGTCGCAAGTCGGCGCGGTCATCAGCGCCTTCGAGGCCGCCCTAACCGAAGCCGAAGCCATGCTCTCGGGCATCTTGGTGTAGCCCTAGCGGCGCAGGGAGTGAGCCCCCGCCACCAGGGGACTGAGGGGGTGAAGGGGCTGAGGGGGCGAAAGAGCCTCAGAAGGTGGGGCAAGGGCCTGCCGCGATGGGATGTGCCCGGCGGCGGACCGCCCGGCTCCGGGGCTCAATCCCGCTGAACCGGGGTTCTGAACCAAAGGTGCCCCCTCAGGTCAGAACCCTCATAGTCGGTACGGACCATGGCCAGGACGCTCAGGCGCACCTTGGGGTCAGAACCCTCCTTCTAGGAGGATTGAGCCCCGGAGCCCGGCGATTCACCGCCGGGCGGTCCGCCGCCGGGCACATCCCATCGCGGCAGGCCCCTGCCCCACCTTTTGAGGCCCTTTCACCTCCTCACCTCGTCACCCCCTCACCCCCTCTGAGGCCCTTTCACCCCCTCACCCCCTCACCCGCTCATCCCCTCAGTCGCTTCCTCCCTAGGCTACGCACACGTAGTCCACGGTCTCCTGGTAGCCCAGGCGAGTCAGCTCCTGGCGAATCTCGGCGCGGGGTTGGGGGCCGCCGACGCAGACCAACAATGGAAGGGGCTGGTGGTCCCCCAGGGCGCTGACGGGGACGATGGGGGCGTGGCGCAGCCTGCCCCCGACCTTGGTCGAGTGAATGTCGATGTAGCGCTCCACGCCGATGCCCGCCTGCTGGAGGTCCATGCCGAAGAGCCTGCCGCCTCGTCCCGCCCCCCAGATCTGGACCGAGGAGTGGACTCTCAGGAACGTCTGCTTCAGGTAGTGCACCTTGGCGCGGCGGAAGGCGCGCAGGGAGTACATGGGGTTGGTTCGGGAGAGGCGGTCCGCGTGCTCGCGCCAGTAGAGCAGCGTCTCCGGCACCTTCGCGAACCCACAGCCGGAGGCATACAGCCGAAGCCACAGGTCGTAGTCCTCCGGCCACCCGTGGTCCTGGTAGCCGCCGACCTGGCACAGCAGCGAGGTGCGAGCCATCACCGAGGGGTGGGCGAAGGGCGACTCCACGAAGATGTCCCGGCGGATCTGCTCAGGGGTGACCACGGAGTTCAGCCAGGTCTCGTAGCCACGCATCCCCTCGGCGACGAGCCTGTCAGGGAAGCACCGCACCAGGCAGCCCACGAGGCCCAAAGGAAGCTGTGACACCAGCAGCGCGGCCTGAAGCCGCAGGCGGTCTGGATGGCACAGGTCATCGGCGTCCATCCGGGCCGTGAACTCCCCTCGCGCTCGGGAAAGGCCGGCGTTCAGGGCGGAGACGATCCCGCCGTGCGGCTGGCTGAGGAGACGGAAATGCGGGTCCCTGGCCGCGAACCGCTCGCAGACCTCAAGACTGGAGTCCGTGGAGCCGTCGTCCACGAGGAGGCACTCCCAGTCGGGCAGCGTCTGCCGCTGAAGGGAGCGCAGCGCGCATAACAGGGTGGGCTGGGCGTTGTAGACGGGCAGCAGGACCGTAACGAGCGGCATCGGGTGGCGTTGGGGCTGGGAGGACACAGCCGCGCGGCAGCCCTCCACCCCGGCGGCCAAGGCGTGCGTATTGCCCCGGTCAACACCTTCGCCCGGTGTGGACCGGGGGCCTGCCCCGGCTTGACCCCTCTGGGACGCCGAAAGTACAATGGTGAAGGCGTCCCGCTGCACAGGAGTCCGCAGAGGCCCGGTCGTCTAGTGGTCAGGACACCGCCCTTTCACGGCGGCGGCACGGGTTCGAGCCCCGTCCGGGCTGCTCTCCTTCGGGACGCCCCTCCCCCTTCATCAGCGCGCGCTTGGGTCACCCCTCGCGTGAGCCGCATACCGCTCGCCCCCCAGCAACTGCTCCTAGCTGCCCCCAGACCCGCCGCTTGGCGGATGGCCCTTGCCTACGAGCCTCGCGTCTAGGGACCACGGACCAGCGCCCACCAGCAGCAGGAACAAACGCCCCAGCAGCATGCTGAAGTCTGCCCTCGCCTCATGGGCCGCGGCCCAGAAGCCCTGCTTCAGCAGCATTGGCATTTCCGTAGTGCTGATGGCGACCAGCATACCGATGCTCAGGGGAAGGGCGGCCAGTCGCGTCAGCAGCCCCAGGAGCACCAGCAGGCCGAACAGGATCTCCACGACGCCGACGAAGGGAGCCATCACTTCGGGCGATGGAATGCCGATCTTGGCGAACCGGCCCACCCCCAACTGCGCCGAGAACAGGAACTTCTGGATTCCCTCCGAGATGAAGACCCAGGACACCAGGAGGCGAACGAGGATCACCTCCCTCGGGGGCCTGGAGGAGAGCCGCCCGCGGAACTGCCTGGTCATGACCCTATGCCTCAGACGCCCTTCGGAGTGAAGGACGCCAGGTTGTCGATCCCTAGCTGCTTCTCCAGGGCGGCCACCTGGGCCACGCTCTTCTCGAAGCCCTCGTTGCCGAGTACCTTGTGCTCGGACTCCTCCATGTGCTGGCCCAGTGAGAGCACCTGCGCCGGCGAGAGAAGGGTCCTCAGCGCCGGGAAGAGTACCGTGTCCTCCCTCGCCTCATGGGGACGGTACATTCGAATGAAGGAGCGCACCGCGGAGGAAAGCTCACGCTGATGCTCCCGGTCACGGAAGGTGCCCGCGCCGGCGAGGCTCAGCACCCGCGTCGTGACGGCCCGCCCGGCCTTGTGCTGGGTCCGCAGCGTCTTCACCAGGTCCACCAGCTTGCCGCTGCGCTCGAAGACCGGAAAGATGAACTGCTCCTCGTTCTTCTCGTGGTATTCCTCGACGAAGTGACGGATGAGGCCCGCGGTGTGGATGAAAACGGCCGGGCTGACCCCCTCGCGCGTTCCTAGCCGCCTGAGGCCTTCCTCATACAGCAGCAGGCAGCGGTTAAGGACCCCGTGCTCCTTCATCAAGTCCTCGGGGGCGGTCACGCCTTCGTCCGGGTCCCGAGTCGCCGCCCCCACCCCGCCAACGGCTCCACCTAGCAGGACAGCGGCGCCAGCCGCCAGGACACCACGCCTGCTCACTCCTCCTGTCGATTCCATGTGCCCCCCTTTGGGCGGACGATGGGAGGCCGTCTGGCTCGTCACCGGTCCACCACCGGCTCCCCGATCAACCGTAGCTACCCTATGTGATACCCACCGCTGCTCGGGGCTACCACTCGACGCCCGAGGCCAGCGCGGTCCGCCGGGGGAGGACAGCCCGCGAAGCCCCGCGAAGGCCTTGATCGCGGCCGTCCGGAAGGACCCCGTCGTCTGCCTACAGGCGCCAGACGTCTACAGAGGCCCGCGCGTTCCCTCCAGTCGGCAGTGCCCGGCTGGACCCGTGGGTCGGGCCGCACCTGCGGCCGGGGAGGCCAACCACACCCATGAGCAGCCTATCACGCCGACGCTTCCTGGAGGACACCGCCCTCTCCGCCGCGGCCCTGGCCGCCGCCGGCCTTGGACGCGCCGACCGCGCCTCGGCTGCGGAGGCGCCCAGCACCCGACGCATCGGCCCCAATGACCAGGTACGGATCGCCCAGATAGGGTTCCACGGCCAGGGGATGTCCCACATCAACGCTTACCTAAAGATGCCGGACGTGGCCCTGGCGGCACTCTGCGACGTGGATGAGAGCCAGACGGGCCAGGCCATGGCTGCCGTGGACAAAGCGGGCAAGAAGGCGCCGAAGTTCCTACAGGATCTGCGCCGCGTCTTCGATGACCCCAACATCGACGCCGTCTCCATCGCCACCCCCAACCACTGGCACGCGCTGGCTGCCATTTGGGCCATGCAGGCGGGCAAGGACGTCTACGTGGAGAAACCGGTCAGCCACAACGTGCTAGAGGGCAGGCGTATGGTGGAGGCCTCGCGGCGCTACAACCGCATCTGCCAGGCCGGAACCCAGTGCCGCTCCATGAAGGGCACCATCGACGCCATCGAGTACGTCCAGTCCGGCAAGATCGGCAAGGTGACCCTTGCCCGAGGCCTGTGCTACAAGCGTCGTGACACCATCGGCAAGAAGGCGGACGCCCCCGTGCCCTCTGGCGTAGACTACGACATCTGGCTCGGCCCCGCCCCCAAGCGGCCCTTCAACCCCAACCGGTTCCACTACAACTGGCACTGGAACTGGGACTACGGCAATGGGGACGTCGGCAACCAGGGAATCCATCAGATGGACATCGCCCGCTGGGGCCTGAGGGCGAATGGCCTACCGAGGAGCGTGGTCGGCCTGGGCGGCCGCTTCGCCTACTACGACGACGGCGAGACACCCAACACGATGGTCTCCGTCATGGACTACGGCGACCGCCAGCTCATCTTCGAGGTGCGCGGACTGCCGACCCAAGACCTGGACACCGCGATGGTGGGCAACATCTTCTACGGCTCCGAGGGCATTGTTGTCCTCACGTCCTACACGGGCGGAGCCGCCTATGACCTGGACGGCAACCAGGTGCAGCGGTTCGACGGCGGCGGAGATCACCACCGCAACTTCATCGACGCGGTCAAGAGCCGGCGCCGGGAGGACCTGAAGGCCGACATCCTGGAGGGCCACCTCTCCAGCGCCCTCTGCCACCTGGGGAACATCTCCTACCGCCTGGGCGAGAGCCGCCGCTTCAGCGCCCACAGGCCCCTCTTCGGGGACAACGCGCAGGCCGATGAGACCTACGCCCGCATGATGGAGCACACCCGTGGCCGCGTCTTCGATGCTGTCTCGGCGGCGCGGACGCCTAGGGGCGGCGCCAAGAGCCTGCCGAAGGAGCAGGAGGACCTGGCGAAGCGCCTCGAGAGCGACGGCCGCTCCTACCGCCTGGGCCGAACGCTGAAGGTCGACGCCAAGCGCGAGCGCTTCATCGACGCCCCAGAGGCCGACGCCCTCCTGAGCCGCGAGTACCGAGCCCCCTTCGTGGTGCCGGAGAAGGTGTAGCGGCGTAGCGGGCGGCGCGAACAGCCCCTCGCCCCCGATGCGGGTTAGGAGTCAGCCTTGCCTGAGGTACTTCGAAAGCTAGCGGACTGCCTGCGCGTGTTGGGCGATGAGCCGGGGCTGCACGTGGTGACCGGTGGCGCGCCTCCGCTGGAGGAGATCCCGGAGGACCCGCTGCGGCCGGTGCAGTCCTCGGAGGTGGTCGAGGATGGCGGCGTTCTCACCAGCCACCCCATCCTGCTGCCGCGCGACTCCTCCGGCTTCACCCACTTCCTGGACGGCAAGCAGGAAACGCACCTCGTTCTCTACGCCGGTATGGTGCCCATCCTCTTGGGCATCACCTGTGCCGCCGTTAGGAAGCGAGAGGCGGATGGCCGGATGTACGCGCATGACCGCGCCTACGGCGAAGCGCTGTTTGCCCCAAGAGACCTGCTGCCGGACCGGCTCCTCGATGGCTTTCGGGAGCACGGGGTGGGCCTCAGGGACGTGAGAGTCAAGGAGCCGGACGCCACCGTACCGATGCTTCTTCACGAGGCCCGCAAGGCCGTGGCTACGCAGAGGCAGACCCAGGAGCGGGATCTCGCTACGGAGTGGATCGGCCGCCGGAAGCGCGAGGGGGCCGGCGTTCTGGTGATCGACGGTAGCTTGCCCCGCGAGGTCCTGAGGGCTAGCCACGGCGCATGCGTTGTAGGTGCGGTGAAGAGCTGTACTACCGCCTACTTCCCCATCGAGCAGCAGATGCGGTGCTACGGTCTGCGAGTGGGGGAGCGGAGCAGCGTCTTCAGAACGCCGAAGGGGCGGCGGGATGACCAGGGCGTTTTCTCCTGGTATCTTCGGCTCTTTGACAACACCGGGATGGACCTGACCTTCGGGCTCACGCGCCTCGAGATACCCTCGACGGATCTCGACAGACTCCCCTGGGAGCTCGCGGACCAGATATCCGCCTGGATGCTGGCAGAACGGTCTCCGCTCTCCAAGCCTGACCCCCGATGGGACCGGATGGCCTACACCATCTACGACTGCGAGCAGTATCTCCGCAGCACCATGCCCAGCCGTACGGTGGTCGCCGGCAGGCTGGCCCAGCTTAGAGGCTAGAGGCACACCTCATGGACGCAGTGCCCCCACCCAGCGCCGAGGGGCCGGCTGGCGCCCTAGCTCCCCGGCTGCCCAACCGCTCCCGGGGCTTGCGCGTGGGGACGCTGGCGATGCTGGGCTCCGCGCTCTGCTTCACCGTGATGGGCATCTTCGTCCACGAGTCGGCGCGGCAAGGCATCCCTCCGGCGGAGATCACCTTCGTCAGGTTCGCCTTCGGGCTGGGGACGCTGGTGCTGCTCTCCCTGTCCGGAAGGATCCGGATCCGGGTCGGCAACCCGAAGCTGCTGATGGCCCGGGGCGGGTTCGGCGCTGTAGCCATCCTCTTCTTCCACTCCGCGCTTTCGCGCACCAGTCTCAGCAACGCCAACCTCCTCAACCAGACCTGCACCCTGTGGTCCGCCCTCTTCGCCTACCTGTTCCTCCAGGAGCATGCGAACTTGAAGACGATGGCGTCGCTGGTCCTGGCGGCCGCCGGGGTGGCCCTGGTGACGGGAGGCAACTTCCTCCACCTGAGCGCCGGAGACACCTATGGCGTCATCTCTGGACTGTGCGGCGGCGCGGCGATCACCATCATCCGCCAGCTCCGTCGCTCTGGCGGGGAGAGCGCCTGGTCGGTCTTCTTCTTCCTCTGCGCGGTGGGAGCGCCGCTAGCCGGCGTCCTCATGCTGCGGGACGCCCAGGTGCCCTCGGTACGCGCCCTGACGCCCCTCCTGCTGGTTGCCATCGCCGGAACGGCCGCGCAGCTCCTCCTGACCTACTCCTACAAGTACCTCCCCACCGCCCGGGCCGGCACGCTCTCCCTCAGCAATGTGGCCCTCTACGCCTGGGCCGGCTACGCCCTCTTTGGCGAGTCCCTCACCCCCGGCGGCATCGCCGGCTCCCTATTGGTCCTCGCCTCCTGCGTCTACGTGGCCTCGCAGCAGGCGTGACGGCGGGTCGTTGGGAGGGGCCTCAGGCGCGGTTCTTAGGTCCCTTACGTCCCTTTGGTCCCTTCAGCGAAGAGCCACAAGAGACCAAAGGGACAGAAGGGACCTAAGCTGAACCCTCTGAGGCCCTTCCCCACGACCCTACGACCCCACGACCCAACGACCCGCCTTTCGCTAATGGCCTTCTAACCTTTACCAAGAAGGTTCCGCTCCTCCCAGGTTGAAACTTGAAGCAGCCTTTGCTTGAGAGCCCATGATTGCTTGATTGCTGAGGCAGAGAGCCTGGAAAGCAGCGTGGTCGGGCTCTTCACCATTGGGCGAGACTCCAAGGGTCGAAGGAGGGGTCGTGAAAGGTCGGAACCGTGCGGCTGTAGGTCTAGTCGGCGTGTGGCTGGTGGTATCTCTGGCCCTCGCATCGCCCAGAAGCTCGTCACAGGCCCAGCCTGGGGATGGCTCGCTGGTTGAGAAGGGTCAGGCTATCTACGAGGCTCAGGGGTGCGCCGGCTGCCATCAGATCGGCGGGAAGGGGGGGACCTTCGGACCCGCCCTCGATAAGCTAACCACCAACCATGATGCCGCTTGGCACCGCAAGCACTATGAAGACCCCCAGTCGCTGGTGCCCGGTTCGACCATGCCGGCGACCAAGCTGCCAAGCGATCAGATGGACGCCCTCGTCGCGTATACCCTCTCGTTGACGACGACGAGCCCTTCGCCTGCCCCGCCGCCGGTGAGCCCGCCAGCCCCGGACAGGACCCCGCCTCCTAGCCGGGAGAAGGCTACCTTCGTTGGGAGCGAGCTGTGCTTGGGGTGCCACCGGCCCGTGCAGGACGCCTTCTCCCACACCGTCCACGCGGAGCTTCTTTCGGACAAGAGCATCAAGGCGGGCAAGGCTGGCTGCGAGGGCTGCCACGGCCCCGGCAGTGCGCACGTCGCCACCGGTGGGCAGAAGAACCTCATCCTTCAGCCCGCCAAGCTGACTGCCAAGGAGGAGAACACGATCTGCCTGAAGTGCCACCAGACGCTGCTCCCCAAGCATGACTGGCTGACCTCCGAGCACGCTGCCGCCAAGCTCTCCTGCAGCTCCTGCCACGTGGTGATGAAGCAGCAGTTCCCGCGCCTCCTGAAGGCCGAGGAGCGGCCCTTGTGCCTCCAGTGTCACGCCAAGGTCAGGACGGAGCTCTCCCTTAACTCGCACCATCCGGTGCTGGAGGGGCGCCTCGTCTGCGGCGCCTGCCACGACCCCCACAGCGGAGCGCAGGACAAGATGCTGAAGGAGGAGCAGGACCGGCTGTGCGAGCGCTGCCACGCCGATGTACAGGGCCCCTTCGCCTTCGAGCATCCGGTGAGCGAGGGCCACTTCGCGGACGGCTGCCTCTCCTGCCATCTCCCCCACGGCAGCCCCAACCGCGCCTTGGTGCGGCTTCCGGGCCGAGGGCTTTGCCTTCAGTGCCACACCGACAAGGTGAGCCACAGGGCCACGACGCCCTCCACGCGCCAGAGCTGCACCATCGTGGGCTGCCACAACCAGATCCACGGCAGCAACTCCGACCCGCTCTTCCTGCAGTGAGGGGGGATACCATGCCAAAGACCTCAACAAGCGCGGCAGGTAACCGCCTGGGGCGGCTCTCCTGCGCCGCGAACGCATCGGCCATCGCCCTGCTGCTCCTGGCTACGGGCGGCTCCGCCCATAGCCAGGCGCAAGCTCCTCCCCTTCCCTACAGCGACGTTCGCCTGGACCTTGGGCTGCAGAGCGTGGACGTGAGCGGAAACGGGAACCGCTTCCGGCAGTACGTGACCCCCCCAAGGGGCATCTTCGTCCCCCAAATCTCCGCCGACCTGCTGCGTGACGGGCGCAGCCTCCACGCCACCTTCTGGCAACCCGGAGAGGACGACCAGTCCGCGAGCGTGCTGGCGCGCCAGAGCGGCCCCCTGTGGGGAGCCCTGGAATGGAACTTCAGCCGCTTCGCCTTCCACCCCGCCTACGAGGGCAGTGCCACGCCGCTCGCGTCGCGCTTCTTTCCTGGGTCGGTTTGGCGCACCGAGTACGAGTCGCGCCTGACACTGGTAGGCAACCC
>DASXUI010000502.1:0-2880 GCA_036504955.1 Armatimonadota bacterium | reverse complement strand
GAACCGTAATGGTGAAGTACACGCTGTCGGTCGTCATCGAGAAGGACCGGTTCGGCTACTACGCTCAATGCCCGGCCCTTCAAGGCTGCTACTCACAGGCACTCACCTACGAGGAGCTCATGCGCAAGATGCGTGACGCCTGTGCCCTGCATCTGCGCGACCGCCTCGACCACGGGGAGGAGATCTTCGTTCCAGAGATGGTCAGCGTGGCGACCGTGGAGGTCGCTGCCTGACGGCCCTGGCCAGCGCAAGCCACGCGGAGCCCCAGGTGGCATAGGCCTCGTATCGCGCACGACCTCACCGTGCGCCCCGCGGGTAACAACGCGTGGTACCTGGAAGCGGCGGCCGCCGGAGGGACCGGCCGCCCGCGCCCAGCCTGGCAGCGAACCACTCAAGGGCCCAGCATTCCCGGCGGCGCATCGGCGTCCGAGCCGGCCATGCCCCCTTCCGCCCATCCCGTCGCGGGAGACTTGACCCGCCCCGCGAGGCGCGGCCGGTATCTAGCGGCAACCTCTCCGCCCCGCGGCTGTCTAACACCCTGTGAGAGACTCCCCGGAACCTGTCCTCTACACCTCTAGCCACGAAGCCATGGCCTGCCGTTTCGAGATCGCCCTCTGGGGCGAGGACGAGTCACAGCTACGTCCCATCGCTCAGGAGGCTTGGGACCTGGTGGACCGACTGGAGGGGCAACTCAGTGTCTTCCGCCCGGACAGCGACGTGAGCTGGATCAACACCCAAGCCGCGCTAGCTCCGGTCCGCGTAGAGCCCCACCTGTTCGACCTCTTGCTCCTCTGCCAGCGCGTGAGCCAGGAGACCGGGGGAGCCTTCGACATCACCACCGGTCCCCTCTCCCGCTGCTGGGGCTTCCACAACCGACAGGGCCGCGTTCCGGACGAGGAAGAGCTGATACGCGCGCTCGCCTCCGTAGGCATGCGCCACGTCCGGCTGGACCCGGTGGAACGCACTGTGGCCTTCAGTCACTCGGGAGTAGAGATCAACCTGGGTGGCGTAGGTAAGGGGTATGCGCTCCGCCGAATAAGGGAGATGGCGAGGTCCTTCGGGGTGACCTCGATGCTGGCCCACAGTGGGCGCAGCACCATCAGCGCCGGTGGAGCGCCCCCGGGAACGGAGCACTGGCCGATCGGGATCACTGACCCCGCCAAGGGGACCCGGCGCCTTGGGACCGTGGGCCTGCTGCATGGAAGCCTGGCCACCTCCGGAAACACCGACCAGTACTTCGAGCAGGAGGGCCGAGTGCTGGGCCACATTCTGGATCCCCGCACGGGCTTCCCGGTCGAGGGCGTGCGGGCAGTCTGGGTCGCCTGCCCGGACCCAGCCGAGGCGGACGCGCTGTCAACAGGGCTCTACGTGATGGGCCCAGTCGCCGCGTGGAGTCTGCTCAAAGCCCGACCTGACGTGGGTGCCTACTTCGCCCTGGAGCCCGGCAACACTCCCAGCGAGGTGGACCTGGGGCTGATGGCGCCACTGGCGGCGCCCGAGTAGGGGTCCCCCAAGGGGAAGGCATCCTGAAGGGGCCAGAGGAGGATGGAACGATGGGGTTGTTGGAGGATAGGCTAAGCCGAAGGGACTTCTTGGTCAGCTCCGCCGCGGCGCTGGCCGCAAGCCTGGCCGCGCGAGCTGAGGCACAGGCCCCCGCCGTCGCGGCTAAGGCGGATCCCTTCCGCTTCGGCATCATCGGCTCCGGCGGCCAGGGCCGTGGCGCCCTGATGAACGCCGCCCTCCGGATCCCCGGCGTGAGCTTCACCGCAGTCTGCGACATTCGGGACGACAACCGAACCGAGGGCCTGAAGGTCGCCGGCGCGCAAGCCAAGGGCTTCGTGGACTACCGAGACTTCCTGGACAAGGCCGAAGTGGACGCGGTCATCATCGCCACGCCCCTCAGCACGCACTCCCAGATCGCCATCGCTGCCTTCGACGCCGGGAAGCACGTGTTCTGCGAGAAGACCATGGCCCGGTCCATCGACGAGTGCAAGGCGATGCTCCGCGCACAGAAGAGGGCCGGAAAGCTGCTGCAGATCGGCCACCACCTACGCTACAGCCCGCTCTACGCGCACGCGAAAAACTTCATCGCCAGCGGCGTCATCGGCCGGATTGTGAACGTGAAGGCCCAGTGGAACCGCCATGGCGACTGGCGGCGACCAGAACCCAAGGGTGCTTTCGACTTCGGCAAGTGGGGCTACAGCACCCCATCACAGCTCTTCAACTGGCGCCTATACCAGCAGTTCTCCGGCGGCCTGATGACGGAGCTTGCCAGCCACCAGACGGACGTAATGAACTGGGTCCTGAACGCCACGCCGACGGCCATCACCGGCGTTGGTGGGCTGGACTACTACAAGGACGGTCGCACCGTATACGACAACGTCCACGTGGTCTACGAGTACCCCGATGGCATCAAGTTCAGCTACGAGTCGCTGACCGCCAACCAGCAGAGCCCGTATGGTGAGGCGTACGAGATGATCCAGGGCGACAAGGGCACTCTGGTACTGAGCAACGTCCCGAAGAGCCGAGGGCTGCTGTTCATGGAACCCAAGGCGCAGGGCCCGGAGTGGGCTCAGTTCGCGGGCAAGACGGAGGTGAACGGGCAGACGGCGGTCACGCTGGACGCGGCCCGGTCGCCCGGCCAGTCGGTCCGCATCCCGGGGCAGGACGTCTTCGTGGCGGAGGGTGCCAAGAGCACCTACCAGCTTGAGCTAGAAGACTTCATCCAGTGTGTGAGGACCGGCAAGCAGCCCTTCTGCAACGGCGAAGTCGGCATCCGAAGCGCGACTCCCGCACTGGTGGCCCTGGAAGCGATGCAGAAGCAGACCCGCATCGCCATCCCCAGCGACTTCTACGAAGCCTAGGGCCACCAGAGGACCT
>DASXUI010000501.1:0-25640 GCA_036504955.1 Armatimonadota bacterium | reverse complement strand
GGTGGTGTGGACGGCTCCCACCTCGGTTCCTGTTAACAAGGACTACCACCTGAACCTGAAGGTGACACAGACGAATGGTCTGGTGGACAACCAGATCGTCACCATCAAGGTTGGCAGTGGTACCGGCGGGACTACCGGCTTCATCACCGGCATCTCTCTGAGCGGCACGGGCGCCGTGCAGCCCGGGGACACGGTCACCTTGACCGCCACCGTCTCGGACAGCGCGCTTCTCAAGAGCGCTCAGTGGTCCGCGGACGGCGGCACCGTCACAGTGCCGGTTGGGCTGAAGGGCGTGTGGGTTGCCCCCAATCCGCTGGCCGCCGCTCAGGACTTCCACATTACGCTGAACGCAACGAAGACCGACGGCACCGTTGACAGCCAGGTAGTCACCATCCACGTGGCCGCGAGCAGCGCCACCACGACCACGGCGGTTCGGATCACCAGCATCACCACCTCGGCCGCCACGGTCTCCCTGGGCGGCACCGCAACGCTTTCCGTGGCCCTGTCCGACACGGCTAACCTCGCCTATGTGGGCTGGACGACCGATTTTGGCCGGCTGGTTCAGACGGTGGGCACCTCGGTTACCTGGGTGGCTCCGGTGGATGCGCCGCTGAACAGCGTGGCGAAGATCACCGCGACCGCCTACAGCCTTACGGGTGAGACCTCTCCGGCGGATGTGACGCTAGTGGTCAACTCCTCCTCGGCGCCCTCAACCTCGGGCAAGAACGGCCTGATCACGGACCTTAAGATCACCAGCGCTTCGGGCGCGGTGAACCCTGGGGACACGGTGACCATGCAGGCGACGGTCGACGATACCACCCAGGTGTCCATCATCCAGTGGTCGGCGGACGGCGGCACGCTGAACAACGACCGTGGGACGACGGCGACGTGGGTAGCTCCGGACGTGACGGGGGCTCAGAGAGTCTTCGTGATTACGGCAACTTCCACCAACATCCGGGGAGACAAGAACTCCGGCAGCATCCGGGTGGTGGTGAAGCCGAAGGCGTAGGTAGGGCAACTTCCCTAGACTTCGGCAAGGCCGCGGCACCGCTGCGCGAGGCAGCCTCGGGGTGCCGCGGGGTAGGCCAGGTCCGGAACCAGATAGGGTATCGGTTCCCACTGGCGAAGCACGGCATACTGGTCCTAAACAAGCAGACTCGGGAGCTTTGTGGGCGAGGTCGAGCTCTCAGGTTGTAGGTGCGCCTGCTCAGTGGGCGCGAATCGTGAAAGGAGCAGTTCAGGTCATGAAAGCACTTTTGCTAGGGGTTTCCGCCGGGGTGCTGCTGCTTGGCGCCTCGCAGATCCCTGCCCTGGCGGACGACTCCCCGTCCCAGGGCAGTTCCTCAACCGTCGGCGCACTTCCCGGAGACCTGGCGCCGCAGTTGGCTTACATGCAGAATGGCCAGGTCTCCGTAACTCAGGCTGTTCGCGTTCTGCGGATGGCGACAGGCCTCGAGAAGCCCAGCGCTACGGATGTAGCGGCCCTCGACCTCTACCCGGCCCCCTTTAAGCAGGCCTGGCAGCCGCTCTCCTCCATGCCTGTCGCCGGCAGCTTCGTTGCCCAGGGCCACACCGCCATGGGCGACGGCCAGCTCACCGCCGGTGACGCCGTGCAGGTACTGACCCGAGCCATGGGGATCTCCTTCCTGGACGCGGCTCCCGTGATGCGGGTTAAGACGATCGCGGGCGGCTCTTTCGGCTTTGCTGATGGGCCCGCCGAGGTCTCGCGTTTCAACGGCCCCGTTGGCGTCGCGGTTGACGCCGATGGAATCCTGTACGTTGCTGACCGCGACAACTACCGGGTCCGCAAGGTACTCAAGGATGGCACGGTGGTCACTCTGGCCGGCAGCGGAACGGCTGGCGCGGTTGACGGCATCGGGGACGCGGCCCAGTTCCAGCGGCTCTCCGGTATCGCGGTCGCCCCCAGTGGCGACATCTACGTGACCGACAACCACAAGCTGCGCCGGGTGTCCCAGAACGGCAACGTGGTTACCGTGGCCGGCAACACCCAGGGCTTCGCGGAGGGCGTCGGCAACGCGGCTCTCTTCAATGACCCGCGCGGCCTCGCCGTGGACCAGTACGGCTACATCTACGTGGCGGACTGCGGCAACAACCGCATTCGCCGCGTCACTCCCGGCTACACGGTCGACACCCTGGCCGGCAACAACACCGCTGCCTTCCTGTCGGCCCCGACTGCTGTTGCCGTTGATACCGCCTCCAACGTCTACATCGTGGATATGAAGTACAACCGCATCCGCAAGTTCTCTCCCGACGGGATCTTCATCACCCTTGCGGGCGCCACCACCGCTGAGTTCGCGGATGGCACGGGCGACACGGCTCGGTTCTACGCTCCTCAGGGGCTAGCCATGGACGCCAACGGCAACCTCTACGTCGCCGACGCCGGCAACAACCGGATTCGCCTGGTTCTCCCCAATGGCGAGGTGAAGACCATCGCCGGGCAGACGGGCGCGGGTTACGCGGATGACGTGGTGGGCAGCGCCGCCAAGCTGAGCTTCCCGAGCGGCGTGGCGGTTGACTCCAGCGGCGTGGTCTACTTCACGGACCAGGCCAACCACAGGCTCCGAAGGCTGACCGCCGCCCAGTAGTCGGCAGCCAGACCTTCAGCAGGCATGCGCAACGGGCAGTGAGGGGAACCTTCGCCTCGCCGCCCGTTGCCGCGTTCAGCAGCGGAGACCTAACCGGCGCCATCACGCTCTCGTGAATGGCGCGGACTAAGCGGCACGGCCGCCGAGTAGCCACACTAGCCTAAAGACACTTGCTTTTTTGGAGGCTCTAGGGTGATGCCGTGGGCTTTCTGGGCTCCCCTGAGCGGAGGGCCGTAACGCAACTACACACGGTCGCATTCGTCAAAGAGCTTGGAGCTCTGAGATGTACTGGGCTCCCTCTTCGAGGCATCTGGGGGGAGGTAGGAGGCAGCATGAATCGCACTAGGCTTCGCCGGATGACCAGGGCCGGCTTTACCCTCATCGAGCTTCTGGTCGTCATGATCATCCTGGCCGTGCTGGCCGCCGCAGTCATCCCGAGGGTTCTGAACCGCACGGAGGAGGCCAAGGTCTCCCGAGCTCAGTCTGACATCGACAGCATCAAGACGGCCCTTGACCACTACAAGGTGGACAACGGCGACTATCCGACCACTGACCAGGGGCTGGAAGCGCTGCGCACGATGCCGCAGTCAGACCCGATCCCGAAGCACTGGAGCGGACCCTACATTAAGCAGTACATGGACCCCTGGCAGAACCCCTACGGCTACATGTCGCCCGGCGAGCATGACCCGGACTACGACATCTGGTCCAACGGCGCGGACGGCCAGCAGGGCGGCGAGGGCAAGAACGCCGACATCGTGAGTTGGGAGACCCAAGAGACCAAGTAGTTAGGATCCGTTCCGAGGCGCTCCGCTTCCTCGGTGTCGCCTGGCTAGGCGACTCGCCAGGGCGGGGCAGCGCTCGCGGAGCGCCACCTTGGCGGGCCAGCGCACGTATCAGCCTGAGCCCGAACGAAGCACGAGAGTGTGTTGATGCCCGCGCCATGCCCGACGCGCAAGCGCTTGGTGTGCCAGGTGGGTACGTCGGGGAGGTCGTCTTGGGCGTACTCCCGCGCGCGTGATGGGATCCTTGATGATGCAGCAGGGGATGGGACGTGCTCAGCAGAGGAGCGGCTTCACGCTCATCGAAATCATCGTGGTGCTCACGATGATGGTGATGTTCGCCGGCATGGTTCTGCCCAGCTACCCAGGCATGGTCAGGTCATCGCAGGGCCGGTCCGCCGTCGCGGCCATCATCACACTGCTTCGAGCGTCTCGGGAGTACGCCATCAGCCACCAGCGTGCCGTGACACTGGTCTATGAGCCCTCTGACCGGTCGCTTCAGGCAAGAGCCGAGCAGGTCACCGACTCCGGGCAGACCAGCACCAATGATTCGGAGGAGGGCACCGGGTCCTCAACCATAAGCGACAGGCTGCTGCCCACCGTCTACCTTCCGGAGAACACCGAGGCGACGATCAACTCCGAGACCAGCACCGAAGAGGCTACGGGGGTGACCTATTCGGCGTCGGACGGCATCACCTTTGAGGCTGACGGAAGCTGCCCCAGCTCCGACGTGGTGCTCCAAGGGACGGGCATCCCCGAGGTCACCATCCAGGTGGGGTACGGCGGCTCCCGGGTGTACGTGGTGGAGAAGGAATGATCCGACCCATTGATCGCGGAGCGACCTACACCCCACCTCAGGGTCATCTCTTGGCGCCCTCCCCTCGGCCGTTACGCGGCCGGCGGGCTATCTCTCGCCGGTCAGCCTTCACGGTCATCGAGATGATCGTTGCCATGGTGCTTCTGGCAGTCGGGATCGGGGGCGCGGTTCTGGCGGTGGGGAGCTCCACTCGCGTCTCGGGGGCCTCCAAGGACCAGACGGTGATGGCGCTGCTGGCTCAGCGCCGGCTCACGGAGATAGAGACTGAGGGTGTGGCCTCCGGCAATGGCCTAGTTGAGGGCTCAGACGGCGGTGACTTCGGGGACGACTACCCGGACTTCTCGTGGGAGCAGGAGATCACAACCACTGATACTACGGACCTGCTTCAGGTCACCGTTCGCGTGATTCACCGCACGAGAGCGCAGGAACGAACCTTCGAGCTGGTAACCCTTCGACTGGCACCGCCCACCAGTACGGGCAACACCGCCAACACGACGGGCAACACTACGGGAACAGGCGGCACCTCCGGTGGATAGGGGGTTCAGCGAGGTCAGGCGGGGGGATACGACGCGGCGGCTTCGCACCGTTCGGTCCGGCGGGGCTGTCAGGCCCGGGCGCCTGGCGGGGTACACCCTGCTGGAGTTCCTGGTCGCGATGGTCATGCTGGGCGTGCTATCGCCCGCCATCTGGTTGTCCTTCCGCACCGCGACGGACGCCGCGAGCGATGCCTCAGCGCGCACGGAGACGACTCAGGAAATCCGCACCCTCTTCTCCACCCTGACGCGCGACCTGGAATCCGCGTCGCTCTCCGCCACCAGTTCCCGAACGACCACGACCTCCGGAACCGGCTCCACAACGGGAACGGGCACCACCAGCACCTCCACTGAGACCACCGTCTCGCCCTCGGCCTGGTTCATCGGTGTCAACAGCGCCAGCGGCAGCGATGACGAGGACACCCTCCACTTCACCACCCGATCCCACGAGATCCCCGCTCCTCTCCTGAGGCAGGGAACCGACCCGACCCCGGAGGACGGCCTACCGCAGAGCGACCTGGCCCAGGTGTCCTATGCCACCGAGACCGCCGATACAGGCGAGGGGATCTCCTTCGTGCGGGATGAGGTCACGCCGCCCAGCCAGGACGCCACTCAGCTCCAGTATCCAAAGTCGCTGTCCCCCAACCTTCGCGGCCTGAACTTCCGCTATTTCGATGGCTATGACTGGGTTGACCAGTGGGACAGCACCGATACCTCCGGAGGCATCACGGATTCCCAGGGGGCGACCACGCAGAACCGGCTGCCCACGGCGGTTGAGGTGACGGCCACCCTTCAAGAGGGCGGCGAGACCCGCACCTACACCACGGTAATCCCCCTCTACCTTGCCGCCGCCTACAATGCGGCCGCCGCCGCGGCAAGCAGCACGACCACCGGCGGAACGACCGGTGGGACGACTGGCGGCACCACGGGCGGTACCACCGGTGGTACAACAGGAGGTACAACGGGCGGCACCACGGGCGGCACCACCGGCCGATAGTTCCGGGCCAGGGCCCCGCCGGCGCCGGGCCGATTCCAGCGCTTGCGAGCGGATCCGCGGGTTTCGGTTGGCGCCGATCCGTATGCGCGGCTGGCCGATTCGGCGGCCCGCGGCCCGCGCCTGAAGGATGCAAGGAGAGGCCCCCTGAATAGGGTCCCATGAGCTTCTACCTTCCCCACAACCCCGCTTACTCCCTGATGGATAGCGTGCGAGACTCCGCTCGCTTCGTAACGGCCAGGTGCATCTCGTCCTACGCCGGGCACGCCTGCTGCACCTCGAGCTTCGTCAACCCTCAGGGAGAGGTGATGCATTGGCACGACTTCGGGGACCTCGAGGGACCCGGGTGGGCGGCAAACGCTGTTGGAGGCGCGCACGAGCTGCTTCACCTCGCTCTGCGCGACGCGAACCCCGCCTTGGAGAGCCTGGCCTTCTCCCTGCTAGACCATGTGCTGGACGACGGATTCGTGGAGCCGGGGACCGGGCTGATCTGGGGCTATAGGGACGTCGCACAGGAGCGCCTGTGCCACAACTTCAAGCATGGTGTGGAATGGCTCTGCCCTGGATCGATGGCCAAGGTTGGCTTCCAGCTTCTGGACTCCGCCACGCACCTGGAGCCGCTCCGGGCCTCGCGGATGTGGCGGGCAGCGCGAGGGTGTCTGGATTGGATCCGGGAGCGCGTGCCCCTGCTGGAGCACGGATGGTACCCTCGGCGCTGCCGTCCGGACGGCACCCCCTACGACCAGGCCGCCGAGGGGGGCAGTGACCCCTTCTTCGGCGGAAGCGCGGATGGCCTCTTCATACTCCTTCTGATGGCTGAGCTTGCTGCCGCCGGCGACACTCAGCTCCTTCGCAGCGTCTCGGATCTCTGCGATGCCTTCCTGCGGTCCGGCGGAATCTTCGGCAGCATCAACCACGACACCTACGACGCCCACGAGAACGTGGCTTACGCGGTCGCCTTCAGGACCCTCCTGAGGTGCGGGCGCATCCTGGACCGGGCCGACATCACCCGCTTCGCCTACGACGTGTGCCTCCAGGGCCTGGATCGCTACAAGCTCGGCCAAGATCGGAACGGCGTGCTGACCCAAGGCCTGCTCTACATGGAGGATAGCTGGGACACCTGCTACCTGTGGGAGAGCGCGGAGGCGTCTGTCGCCTACCTGGAGGCCTATCAGGACCGCGGCGAAGAGGCGCACCTC
Source organism: Armatimonadota bacterium (assembly GCA_036504955.1). Classification (GTDB taxonomy): domain Bacteria; phylum Armatimonadota; class DTGP01; order DTGP01; family DASXUI01; genus DASXUI01. The sequence goes on along the minus strand of DASXUI010000501.1, from coordinate 18,712 downwards.
CGAGACGCGGTGACCCTGCTGAGGGCCTGCGCCCGCCACCACCATGGGGACGAAGGGTTCCTGACCGAGGGCGTGGACTGGAACAACCACGTTGGCCAGCAGCACCACATCGACGGTGCCGAGTTCGGGGACATCCAGTATACCGAGCCCCTGCTCAACAACCTTCACATCGCCGAGCCGACCCTGCTACTGTACCAGCTTCTTTCCGAAGAGGAGATAGCTGGAGTCTAGCTTGCCTTGGGTGCGGGGCACCAAAGCCAGGAGTGGCGCGGGCACGGTGGGCTCGGAGCGTGACGGGTGGGGCACCGACCTCTCGTAGCCGAGCGTCAGGGGGAACCGCGGATTGGTGAGCGACGAGGCTGACGAGCGACCGGCGCTGGGGATGCCGAGGTGGAGGCTGCGGCTCGACTCTCGCGAGCTGCTGCCCCTGGCCGGCCTGCTGCTGGTCTACTTTCTGCTGGCGCATCTGTACAACGGCCGCGTGCCGCTGGGGCAGGGCGTAGACGAGCTGGGCCACCTGGGGTACGTGCAGTGGCTGGCGGACGGTCGCGGCCTGCCGGTCCTGGGGCACGCCGAGGGGCCCCGCGCGCCGGTCTACGAGGCCCACCAGCCGCCGTTGTACTACCTCCTGTGTGTACCGGTGTACGTGGTGGCCTCGGCCCTGGGCCCTGACGAGGCCGGGCTGGCTCTGCGCCTCTTCACTGCGTGCCTGGGCGCCCTGGCGATCCTCTGCTGCTACGGCCTGCTGAAGGTCTTGTGGCCAGACCGGCCCGTGGCGCGCTGGTGCGGAAGCGCCTTTATGGCTCTGCTGCCCTCCAACGTGAGCCTCCTGTCCAACGTGAACAACGACGCTCTGATGGAGCTCACCGGAGCCGCCTTCCTCCTTCTTGCCGCCCTGTCGATCCGAGGTAGGCTGACCCAGCCGGGGATGCTTCTCGGCGCGGTGGCAGGGCTTGGGATCTGGGTGAAGTCCTCCTGCCTGGTGCTGTGGGTAGTGGGACCTCTCGCCCTGTTGCTCTCAGTGCCCGCGAGGGAGCGTCCAGGGGGGGCCGTGGAGAGGTCCCCCGACGATGCCTGGCGGCAGTGTGGCCTCTTTCTGCTGGTCGCGCTGGTAGTGTCCGCTCCGTGGTTGCTGCGAAACCAGGCCGTCTACGGCGACCCGTTGGGGTGGGAGGCCTTCGTCCGCTACTTCCACAACCCGCCACCCCCCGCGAAGCCCTACCCCACCCCCGCTTTCTTCCAGGGCACACTCTCTCTCGCCCAGTACTGGGAGCTCGTGGGAATCTACTTCCTGAGCACCTTCCTTGGGATTCTGACAGACGTACGCGGGCGGCCACTCTCCATGGAGCCCCAGGCGTACTCGGTCTTCGCCTCGTTCCTGGTGGCAGCGCTCGGGGGCTTCTTCACTACGCGCCGGGCCTGGCACAAACCCCAGGTCCGGCGTACGGTGGGGGTTGCCGCCCTTGCCCTCGTCCTGATCCTTGCCGCCTATCTTCGTCTCAACACGACGTTCTTCTGGGCCCAGGCGCGCTACGTCTACCTCGCGCTCCCCGCCATCGCACTCGTCTGGGGCGAGGGACTGACGGCGCCCTTCCCAGAGCGCTATCGCGGCCTCTCCGCAGGCCTCGCCACGGCTTTCCTGCTCTCCATGAACTTCGGACTGCTGTACGGTCCCGTGGCCCCCGGCCTGTTCATCAGGTAGGGGATCTGACGCGACGCCTCTAGCTGAAGAGGTCGTCGACGAAGGAGCGGGCGTCGAAGGAGCGGAGGTCCTCGGCTTTCTCGCCGACGCCAATAAGCTTGATGGGGACGCCCATCTCCTGGCGCAGGGTGAGGGCGATGCCGCCCTTGGCGGTGCCGTCGGTCTTGGTGAGTATGAGGCCCGTGACCGGGACGGCCTTGCTGAAGAGCTCGGCCTGGCTGAGCGCGTTCTGCCCCGTAGTCGCGTCCAGCACCAGCAGCGTCTCATCGGCGGGACGGCCGAGTTCCCGCTCGACCACGCGCCCGATCTTCTTGAGCTCCTCCATCAGGTTGCCCTTGGTGTGGAGGCGCCCGGCGGTGTCGATCAGCAGGACGTCCGTGCCCCGTGCCTTGGCGGCGGAGATGGCGTCGAAGACCACAGCGCTGGGGTCGCCACCCATCTGGTGGCGCACCACGGGTACGTGGATGCGGGAGGCCCACTCCTCAAGCTGTTCGATGGCGGCGGCTCGGAAGGTATCGCCCGCGGCCACCAGCACGCTCTTCCCCTCGTCTGTCAGCCTTCGGGCCAGCTTGGCCAAGGAGGTCGTCTTGCCGGTGCCGTTGACGCCGACCAGCAGCACGACCGCGGGCCGGTTCACCAGCCTCAGCGTGGTGTCACCACCCTCCAGGAGGCGTTGGATCTCCTCGCGAAGGACCCGGCGCGCGTCGTCCGAGCTGCTGAGCCTGTCGTTCTCGACTCGCTTGCGAAGGGCGTCCAGCAGCAGGCCGGCGGTCCGCACATTGACGTCCGCCTGGATCAGGCTCTCTTCCAGCTCCTCCAAGAGCTCCTCGTCCACGCGCCCGCGGCCGGTGAGCATCTGGTCGATCTTCTTGAACCACTTCAGCATGATGGGGTCCTGGCGACGTCAAGGGCGGCCGAGGGGGCCAGCCGGGGAAGGCGGGGTGGGGCGAGGCCGAAGGCTGCTTGCCCGTGGCGCGCTTAACGGTCGCCCACGTCCTCCAGCTTGACCGAGATCACGCGGGAGACGCCTGGCTCCTGCATGGTGACGCCGCAGAGGGTGTCGGCCACCTGCATGGTGGTCTTGTTGTGGGTGATGAGGATGAACTGCGAGCGCTCCGAGAACTCCTTCACCACCTGGGCGAACCGCCCCACGTTTGCCTCGTCCAGCGCCGCGTCCACCTCGTCCAGCAGGCAGAAGGGGCTCGGCTTTACCTCCAGCAAGGCGAAGAGCAGAGCCACCGCGGTGAGTGCTTTCTCCCCGCCGGAGAGGAGCTGAAGGTGTTGTAGCTTCTTGCCAGGAGGCTGAACCACGATGTCGATGCCGGTCTCCAGTAGGTTATCCGGCTCCGTGAGCACGAGCTGAGTGCGGCCTCCGCCGAAGAGACGCTGGAACATGTGATCGAAGGCCGCGGTGACCTTCCGGAAGGTCTCGTGGAAGGTCTCGATGGTCTTCTCATCGATCTCGTCGATCACCTTAAGAAGGGTCGCCTCGGCCTGCTCCAGGTCAGCCTTCTGGGTGCGGAGGAACTCCTCGCGCTCCGTCAGGCGGGCGTACTCCTCGATGGCGCCGAGGTTGATCACGCCCAGCTCGGCGATCTCCCGCTTGAGCCGATTGACCTCGATCACCGTGCTCTGCCGGCTCGTGACCTGGTCCGCCAGGGGGAGCGCATCCTCCGGCTCGAGCTGGTACTCCTCCAGCAGTCGGCCACCTATGTGCTCCACGTCGGCCTGATGGCTGGTCTGCTTCAGCTCGGCCTTGTGGCGGCGCTCGGTGGTCACGGACTGCGCCTCGGCGTTCTCCTTCTGGCGCTGGCTCAGGGCTCCGAGCTCCGACTGCGCCTGGCCCCGGGCGGCACCGGCCTCGCGCACCTGGGCCTCGAGGCTGCCGGAACGATCCTTGGCGCTCTCGACGCCGGCCAGCATCTCCGCCTCCAGCTTGGCGGCCTCTCCGGTGTTGTCGAGCTCCACCAGAGCGGCCTGGTGCCGACGCAGCAGACCCTCGGTCTCCTCCTCCTGAGCTCTCAGCCCGCGCGCCTGGCGTTCCAGGGCGCTCACGGACTCCCGAAGGGCGGCAGCCTGGGCCCGACACTCGGCCTGGCCGCTTCGGTACTCCTCGGCCTGGCGGGTCGCTTCGGCCAGGGACTCCTCGGCCTCCTCAGTGCCGGAGCCCAGGCTCTCGGCCCGCGACGCCGACTCAGCCTCGCGCTCCGCCAGCGTCTGGAGGCCCGTGCGGTGACGCTGAACGTTGGCGCGGCTGTCGGTGAGGCGGCGCTCTACCTCCGCGAGGTCCCTGCTCAACCGCTGATCGTCCCTCTGAAGCGACTGGAGGGCCGCCTGATGGCGCTCAAGGGATAGCTTCGCCGAGTGCACCGCGCTCTGGGCTTCCTCACGGGACCGGCCGGCCGCCGCAGAAGCCTCCGCGAGAGTTCCGAGTCCCACGGCCTCCCGATCCAGCTCCCGCTCTTCCTGGGCGACCTCCGACGTGAGGGTGTCGATGTCCAGCTTGCGGCTGAGGATCCCGGAGCCCTGCTCGCGGCTGCCGCCGGTGAGGGACCCATTGGGGCGCACGACCTCCCCCTCGAGCGTTACGAGGCGTGAGGCTCCGACGCCCTTCCGAACCAGCCGAATCGCCGAGGGAAGGTCCTCCACCACCAGCACCCGGCCCAGCAGCGACTCCACGGCCGGACGGACCTCCTCCGGGAAGGTGATGAGGTCGGACGCCACGCCCAGGACACCAGGCTCCTCGGCGGCTCTCATGCGCTCGGAACGGATGAGGTCCAGAGGGAGGAAGGTCGCGCGCCCGGCTCCCTGCTGCTTCAGCCAGCGGATGGCCGCTTGGGCCTCGTGGTCGGTGTCGGTGATGATGTCCTGGGCGCTGGCCCCCAGAGCCACCTCCAGGGCGACCTTGAGGCTGTCCGGCGCCTCGATCAGGTCCACCAGAACCTGGTAGCGTCCGGAGAGCTTCCCGGCTCGGGCGGCCTGGATCACGGCCCTGACGCCCTTGAAGGCGCCCTCCAGGTTGTGATGCATCTCCTCCAGGCTTCGCAGGCGCGCGGTCTTGCGGAGGTGGTCGTTCTCGCGGCGCTTGTAGCTTTCATCCGCCGATTGCTGGCGGGCCTGGGCCTCGGCCTGACCGGCCACCGCCGCCGCGAGAGCCTGCTCGTGTCGCGCGATGGCCTGGCGTGCGGAGGTCAGCTCAGCCTCGGCGTGGCTCTTGGCCTCTTCCGCCTTCCGCGAATCCTGCCTCAGGGCCTGGAGCCGAGTCTCCTCCGTCTTGGCGCGTTCCTCGGCTTCGGTGAGACGCTGGCGTGTGCTGCTGATCTGCTCACGGAGCGCGGCCTGCTCGGCCTGCAGAGATGAGGTCTGGCGACGAGCGTCCTCCAGTGCCTTGCGGGCCGCCTGAACGGCCGAGTCCCGCGCGCGGAGCTCCGGCTCGGCCTCGGTGAGCTTTGCCTCGGCTCCCCGAAGCTGGGCGGAGGCTTCCTGGCTCTCGCCGTCTAGCTCTGTCCGCTGGGAGGCAAGCTCCTGGGACTTCCCCGTGAGCCGCTGGATCTCAGTGGTGAGTGACGCCCTCTGGGTCTCGGCTGAGGCCGCCTTCTGGCGCAGCAAGGCGAGAGCGCTCTCCCGCCGCAGGACCTCCTCGCGCGCGGCTTCATAGGTGGCGCGAAGGGACTCCATCTCCTTCTCACGCTCAGTGAGACGGAGCCGCGCCTGCTGCTCTTCCGCCTCCATGGCGACACCGGCGACCCGCAGCTCCTCCAGGTCGTGGTCGAGGTCGGAGATCTCCCCGGCGAGGGTGTCTAGCTCCGCTTGGTGGCGGCCGAGGTCCAGGGCAAGAAGCCCGACCTCGAGGTCGCGGCGGCGCTCGTCCAGCTCCTGGAATCGGAGGGCGTCGCGCGACTGCCGGGCGAGGGGGTCGAGGGTGCGCTCGATCTCGGAGAGGATGTCGGCCACGCGGAGGAGGTTCTGCCGGGTGCTGTCCAGCTTGCGGACGGTCTCGCGGCGCCGATGGCGGTACTTCTTGATGCCGGCCGCCTCTTCCAGCATCTCCCGGCGCTCTTCGCCGCGAACCGAGAGCACGCGGTCGATCTGCTGCTGGCCGATGATGCTGTAGGCGTCGCGGCCCACGCCGGTGTCCAAGAAGAGCTCGTAGATGTCCTTCAACCGGCAGGGCGCCCGGTTGATGAAGAACTCGCTCTCGCCGGAGCGGTAGGCACGGCGGCTGATGGTGATCTCGCCGAACTCGAGGGGGATTGCTCCCTCGGTGTTGTCCATGCAGAGGCAGACCTCTGCCATGCCCACGGGGCGACGCTTGTCGGTGCCGGCGAAGATCACGTCCGCCGCTGAGTCGCCTCGGAGGTGGCGGACGTTCTGCTCTCCTAGCACCCACAGAAGCGCATCGGAGATGTTGCTCTTGCCGCTGCCGTTGGGGCCCACCACGGCGGTGATGCCGGGCTTGAACTCCAGCTCAGTGCGTTCCGCGAAGCTTTTGAAGCCGTAGAGCTCCAGGCGCTTAAGCTGCAAGGCGGGCCGGGGTGGGGAAAGGGAGAAGCGGGGACACGCCTAGACCTCTTCGACGAGTAGGATCGCCTCGGCGATCTCCTTCATCGATTTCCGGGCGCGCATGCTCTGCTGCTGCATCCGGCGGAAGGCCTCGGACTCCTTCAGGCTGTGCTTCTCCATCAGGATACCCTTGGCTTTCTCCACCAGCTTCCGGGTCTCCAGGGCGTTCTGAAGCGAGCCCACCTGGGACTCCAGGTCCTTCAGCTCCCGCCACCTTGAGAGCGCGATCTCGATGGCCGGGACCAGGTCTGCCTCCTTGAAAGGCTTAACGATGTAGGCGGAGACGCCGGCCTCGCTGGCGCGCTGCACCAGGTCCATCTGGCCGTAGGCGGTGAGGAGCACCACCGGGGCGATCTTCTCGCTGGTCAGGATCCGGGCGGCCTCGATGCCGTCCATCTCCGGCATCTTCACGTCGAAGATGCAGAGGTCGGGCCGGAGCTCGCGGGCCCGCTCGATCCCGTCGGAGCCGTTGCCGGCCTCCCCGACAACCTGGTAGCCCAGGTTCTGCAGCAGGTGCTTCAGGTCGAGGCGGATGATAGGCTCATCGTCGACGATGAGGATGCGCAGGGGCTCCAAGATCTTCCTCCCTTGGGTGCGTGGGTGCAGACCATCCCATTCTAGCCATCGGCCCAGCGCCCTGTCAACGAGAAACGGTAGCTTGGTTGGCAGCTAGGAACTGCGTTGCCGCGACGCTGAGGGTGGGTCGTAGGGTCGTAGGGGAAGGGCCCCATGAGATGGACGGCTGTGGACCTGTCGGGCGGGTCGGACCGGTCGGACGGTGAGAGCCTTGGCGACGGCGCCGCGGCGAAGCTGGGCATCCACCCCTGCCAAAGCGATCGCTTCCCACCCGCTGATGCTCTTCTAGAAGACCTCACTACCCGCCCTCAGTGTTCCGGCGGCGCCAGAGAGGGCCCGACCCAAGTTGACGCTCCACGGGTGCCGCCCTACACTGACAGTGTTGGAGAGAGGCGGCTCGCGAGAGGGCCGGGGAAGTGGAATCTGTTTCGATGGAAGGATGAGGGCTGGAGAAGACATGTCCGATAGCGTGAGGAACGTCGTCATCATCGGTTCAGGGCCTGCTGGCCTCACCGCCGCCATCTACGCCGCGCGCGCCAACCTTAGCCCCCTGGTGATCGAGGGCGTGCAGTCTGGCGGGCAGCTCATGATAACCACGGACGTGGAGAACTACCCCGGATTTCCGCAGGGCATCATGGGTCCGGAGCTGATGCAGCTCTTCCGGCAGCAGGCTGAGCGTTTTGGGACGGAGTTTCTTCAGCTCGACGCCACCAGTGTGGAGCTGGCGGGGCGGCCCTTCACTATCACCGCGGGGGATCACGTAGTGCGGGCACGGACCATCATCATCTCAACCGGCGCCTCCGCCAAGTGGCTGGGCATCGACTCCGAGATGAAGCTGATGGGGCGAGGGGTATCGGGCTGCGCCACTTGTGACGGTTTCTTCTTCCGGGGCAAGGAAGTGGTGGTTGTCGGCGGCGGCGACACCGCCATGGAGGAGGCGAACTTCCTCACACGCTTCTGTACCAAGGTGACCGTCGTTCACCGCCGCAGCGAGCTGCGCGCTTCCAAGATCATGCAGGCGCGCGCTATGAAGAACGAGAAGATCCAGTTCGTGTGGGACAGCGTGGTGGATGAGATCCACGACGTGAACCAGGGCAAGGTTACCGGCGTACGACTCAAGAACCTGGTGACGGGCCAGACCACCGAGTTTCGCACGGACGGCGTGTTCGTAGCCATCGGCCACCGGCCCAACACGGACCTGTTCAGGGACTGGCTGGAGCTTGATGGTGCCGGCTACATCTGTGTGTCGGACGGCTCCAGGACGAGCGTGCCCGGCGTGTTCGCTGGCGGGGACGTGACCGACCACGTCTACCGGCAGGCGATCACCGCCTCCGGGATGGGCTGCATGGCGGCCATCGACGCGGAGCGGTACCTGGAGGCCGAGGCCTCCGGGGTGTAACCGCGCGGCCGGCTCCGGTAGTCCCACCGTAGACCTTCGCGGCCGGCGCGATGGGATGGTCGCGGGCGCCTCCGGCTGGACTGCCGAGGATGGGGGATCTGATGCCAGAGGCTGAGGCTGTAGTCGGTATCATCCTTGTCTCCGGCCTCGTCCTCTGCGCCTTCGTCGCCACGGCCATCTGGGGTGTGCGATCGCTCTTCAATCTGCCGGGCCGCCGTGAGTTCCGGGAGATGAAGCAGCGCTTGGCCGCCCTCGAGGAGCACTGCAAGCTGGACGCGGAGCGTCTGGAGACAGTTCGTGACCTGCTGCTCTCGAGCGACCTGGAGGCCCGGCGCCGGCTGAGCGAGGCGCTTCAGTCGGACGCGGCCTCTGAACCGAATGCTTCGAGCAAGTGGTTGAACCAGCAGGGCTAGTCGCGCAAGAGGCAGGGGGTGCGTCCGACCCCTGAGACCAGGGCGCCGGTGAGGTCCTGTGCACCGGGTCGTGCCATGGGGGTGCTATGGGCTTTCATGATCTGAAGGATCTGATGGATGGCCCCTTCGTGGTGGTGGCCTTCATCCTGGCCGGCTGCCTGGGGAGTGCCATCCTTCGGCTGACTGAGGCCGTCTCGCGCCGCGTCCAGGAGGGGCCCCGGGGCAAGCGACGCACCGCGGAGCTGGAGTCCAGGATCGCGGCCCTCGAGCAGCGGCTCAAGGCGTCGGATGACCGGCTGGAGACCGTCCGCGACATCGTCTTCTCCACGGACTACGAAGCCCGTCGAAGGCTGATGGAGAAGATGCCCTCGCAGGAAGAGACCTCCGCGTCCCCGAGGCCGCGCACCCTGGAGCAGCGCTAGCGAAGCCCAGGACCCGGGCATCAGGCTGAACTCGGCAGGTTGGGGGTATCGCGCCGCCGGCGACCCTACTACCACCCACCTGTGAGGCCCTTCGCACCAACCCACCGAACCACCGACCCCGCCCCAAGCAGGAATCCCACCCTCCCCATACGCAAGGATGGTTGGGAGCATGCTGCCGCTCCCTGTCGCACTACTCCCGTGACACCAGCCTCCTTGGGAGGGACTCCATGCGCCATCACGCCCGCGCCGCCCTCAGCATCCTCGTCTCCTTGGCTCCTCTGCTTGGTCTCACCCCAGCCTACCCGGCGGAGGTCCGTCTGCCGTGTACAGCAGATACCAACCTCAGCTCATATCCCGCGGAAGCGGCCCTCAACTACGGCGGCTCCTCCAGGCTTCGGCTGAAGGGGAGGGAGATGTGGGCGCTCCTCAAGTTCGACACAAAGGCGATCCAGGGCTGGACCGTCACCTCCGCGCGGCTGCGGCTCCATGCCGCCGGCCCGCACAAACTGAAGACCCTGGGGTTGTCCACCATCGCCGTGGACTGGGTCGAGGGCACTGGGACGGGCACCGCCGTTCCAGGCGGCGCCACCTTTCTGGAGGCGATGGCCGGCAGGACCAAATGGGGCGGCCCCCAGAGCGACTTCACGGACGCTGCCTGGACGGCCTTCGGCACGCGCGTCTACTATGCCGACCTGCGCGAGGTTGGCGACGGCTGGTTTGAGGTAGGCGTGCCGCCGAAGTTGGTGTACGCCCTGACGGATGGTCGGTCTCACGGCCTCGCGGTGACCGACGAGAAAGGCCAGACGCGGGCGAACAACGACGTATACTCAAGAGAGCAAGCCGGTTCTCAACCCGTCCTGGTGGTGGAGGGCAGCGCCACCGGCCGTCAGGCAGAGCCCGCTGGCCCCCCTGCATCCAGCCCGCCCAGCCCTCCACTGCCCGCCCCGCTGAAGCCTGTGACGCTGCCTGCGCCATACCTTGGAGGTCCCCTGGAGGGGAGCGGCCTAAGGCTGTGGGCTTTCCCCGACACGGGAAAGGCCCATCCCGTATCCGGCAACCTGCTGGAGGAGGTGGGGGCTCAGCGCTACGCCGGCGCGGCCGCTGGCCAGTACCGCCGGGGCAGCTCCGTGTGGGACGGCAAGCTGAAGGCGGTGCGTCTGTCGGGTGCCCGGGGTGAGTTCGTCGCGTTCCAGCTCTGCGTGGAGGCCCTTCAGCCCCCGGTGAGGTTCACGGCCCGGCTGGACGGCCTGCGAGACGTCACTGGGAAGGCCCTCCCTGGCCAGAGGGCGCTCCTCTACTCCGACTGGTACGTGAAGGATGGAGACTGGTACCCGGAGCTTGCGGTGCCGGTAACGGGCCCTCTGAGCCTCCCCGACTCGGCCAACCGCATCGACGGCCAGCGCAACCGATGCCTGTTCGTGGAGCTCTTCATCCCCCGTGACGCCCCGCCCGGCCTCCACAAGGCCTCCCTGGCCGTGGATCGGGAGGGTGGGCGGGCGCTGGAGGTGCCAATAGAGGTGACCGTGCGGCCCTTCACGCTGCCGGCTGAGCTGAGCTTCGACGTGGACCTGAACGCCTATGGCCCCCCAGGCGACGCGGCCACAGAGCTCACCTTCCACCGGATGGCGCACGAACACCGGGCAACGCTGGATATCCTGGGCTACAACCAGGCCGGCGCGGCGAACCCGGCATACGTCCCCGCCATCGCCGGCTCGGGCCCCAGCCTCCACGTGACGGACTGGAGCGCCTTCGACCGCCGGTTCGGCCCCTACTTCGACGGGAGCGCCTTCGCGGGTCTGACTCGCGGCCCTGTGCCCCTCAAGCACGCGTACCTCCCGTTGTGCGAGGGCTGGCCCTCCGACCTCCGGAAGCACTACGCCTACCAGCCCACCACGACCGCCTACCCTGACCTCGTGGTGGAGCACGCGATGAAGGCGCCGCCCATCGAGGAGGGCTTCGACGAGCAGTTCCGGCAAGAGTTCCAGGCCGTCGCCAGGGAGTTCGCCCGCCACTTCAGGGAGAAGGGCTGGAACGACACCACCTTCGAGTTCTTCATGAATGACAAGGTGGACTTCAAGAATCCCAAGCAAGGCGGGCGGGGCAGCTCCTGGTGGCTCCTGGACGAGCCGGCGTTCCGCGACGACTGGCTTGCGCTTCGCTTCTTCGGAGCCCTGTTCCTGAGCGCCGCCCGTGAGGTGGTGCCCGCCAATCAGGCGCCGCGCTTCATCTTCCGCGCGGACGTCTCACGCCCTCAGTGGCAGCGGGACTGGTTGGATGGCCTGGTGAACCTGATGTGCGTCTCGGGGGAGCTCTTCGCCAAGAACGAGCGGTGCATGGAGATGCAGAGCGATCAGGGGGTCCGGTTCAGGCACTACGCGGAGGCCAACCCCATCAAGGAGACCAACCTGACGGCGGTCGCCTGGGCGCTCAAAGCCTACCTGGCCGGCGCCGACGGCATCCTGCCGTGGAACAGCCTCGGGGGCGAGGAGGCGTTCACCCAGCCCGCTCCCACCGCTCTGCTCGTGCCGGGCGGCAAGGTGGGCGTCTCGGGTCCCGTCGCCAGCCTGAGGCTGAAGGCCCTGCGGCGGGGCCAGCAGGACGTGGAGTACCTGCACCTTCTCGCGGCCCGGAGGGGGTGGACCCCGCGGCAGTTGGCCGCGGCCGTGGCTCCACTGGTGGATCTGAGCGGCAGAACGGTCACGCGGTTCGTGGACGACGCTGGACAGACGGCCTTCGACCACCTGGACACGGCCGCGCTGACGCGTTTGAGGGAGACAGTGGCGTGGGAGCTCTCACGGTCACCATACGGGCCGCCGTCACGGCGCGAGGGAAGGGGATCGGAGAGGTGAGCTGCCCCTCACCCAAGGGCAGCAGACGCGTCCGTCGGGTGAGGGGCCGTTGTCCCTACTGCGGCAGCTTGCTCAGCACGAGCTGCACCGCGCCCTGAACGCCAGCATCGTCGCCGAGTTCCGCCAGGACTAGCTGACAGGCATCCCGCTGGCGGGCGACGGCCCGCGCGTAGATGGTACGCCTGATGGGGTTCATGATGGTGTCGCCGGCCAGGGCTACGCCGCCGCCGATCACCAGACGCTCGGGGTTGAGGATGTTGATAAGGTTCGCCGCGCCGATGCCGATGTACATGCCGGTCTCATCCATAACCTCCTGAGCCAGCACGTCGCCGGAGTCCGCGGCTTGACCGATCATCTTGGGGTCGATGAGCGAGAAGTCGCCGCCGCAGAGGCTCAGAAGGGCGGTGGGCCGTCCCGACTGGATCTTGCGGAGGGCGCGCTCCTTGATGGGGCCGATGCCGCACAGGGCTTCCATGCAGCCGAAGTTGCCGCAGCCGCAGCGCGGGCCGTTGGGGTCGATGGTGTGGTGCCCGATCTCGCCGATGGAGCCCTGAGGGCCCAGCATCAGCTTCCCGTCCAGCACGATGCCGCCGCCGATGCCCGTGCCCAGGGTCATCATGATCATGTTCTTCACGCCGCGGCCGGCGCCGAAGCCCAGCTCCCCGAGGGCCGCGCAGCGGGCGTCGTTGATGATGAAGGTCGGCGCGCCCAGTTTCTGGCCCACGCTCGCCCCGATCGGCTCGCGGTTGCTCCAGTTGGGGAAGTTGGGACTCCAGAAGAGGATGCCTTCGTCGGCGTCCATGATGCCGGGGATGCCGATGCCCACGCCCATGAGCTGCGAGGCGTCGGCGCCCTGGTCCGTGAGGGTCTCCTGGATGGCCTCAACGATCTGGTTCACGGTGCCGGAGCCGGGGCCGCTGGCCAGGGAGGGCCGGCGAGCCGACTTCAGCTTGGTGCCCTTGCGGTCGGTTAGGACGGCGCGGACGTTGGTGCCTCCCAGGTCGACTCCCGCGACATAGAGCCCCTCGGCGTTCGGCTGAATTGCCATATGAGTGACTGCTCCTTGGCCCTCCCAAAAGGGCCTGAGATCACCCGCACGGCGAGTGGTTCCGGGGTGCCTGGTGCTCGGTGCGGGGGGTGGGGGCGAACAACCGGTTGGGGGGCCATCCGCTGGAGAGCGGAAGCAGGGCGGACGCTTGCGCGCCTCGCGGACCCGGTGGCGCGGCACGGCGTGGGTCCAATTGACCGGCTGTTCAGTGGGTGGTAAACTGGCGTTGCCGCCTCACTTATATCACACCCCCAGAAAGGACGTCAACGCGCTGAAAGTAACCGGCACTGCTCCTATCCGGATGGACCTGGCGGGTGGTACGCTGGATATCTGGCCTCTCTACCTCTTCGAGGGCGAGGGCATGACGGTCAACGCCGCGCTAGACCTCTACAGCACCGTCTCCGCCGAGACCCGGTCCGACTCCGAGATCCACCTCATCTCCGAGGACACCGGTGACAGGCTGATCGCGCCGGACTTCGAGTCGCTTCCCGTGGGAGAGACCCTGGACCTCGTGTGCAGGGCGCTCAAGTTCTACAAGCCCCCCTCCGGCGTGACGGTGACCACTCACAGCCGGGCCCCCAAGGGCTCGGGTCTGGGTGCGTCCTCCTCTCTGTTGATCAACCTGAGCCACGTGCTGAATGCCGTGAACCAGGGCGGCCTCACCCACGAGCGCATCATCGACGTGGCCGCCAACCTGGAGGCTCAGTGCATCGGCATCCCCACCGGCAAGCAGGACTACTATCCCCCAAGCTATGGCGGGGTGAACGCCATCTGGTTTCAGCCGGGCGGCAACAAGGTAGAGCCCCTGGGCGGCGATAACCTGTGCCAGGAGCTGGAGAGCCGAATCATCCTAACCTACACGGGGATGACCCACTTCTCCGGCACGAACAACTGGGCGATGATGAAGCGCTACATTGACAACAGCGGCACCACCGTCCAGAATCTGCGGCGCATCAAGGAGACCGCGTTCCGCATGAGGGATGCTCTGCTGGCGCGCGACTTCGGGCGCTTCGCCGTGCTAGTGGACGAGGAGTGGCAGAACCGCAAGGATCTGGCCAAGGGTGTCACCAACGCGCGAATCGACCGCATGGTGGACGCGGCTCGTGAGGCGGGCGCGCTGGCGACGAAGATCTGCGGCGCGGGCGGCGGTGGCTGCATGATCACGGTCGTCGAGCCGGCCAAGCGGGCCGAGGTGGAAGCCGCGCTGACCGGCGCCAAGGCGAAGGTGATGAGCTACCGAATCCCCAGGCAAGGGGTCACACTCACCACCACGTAGTCGGCGGGCAGGGGCGGGGCGGCGAGCCATGCCCGCCGAACCCTGAGCCCATATTGGCCGTCCCCCTTGGGATACCCCCGGCACCTGGCGCCCTCGCCGGGTGCCGGGCTGCGTTCAGGCCATAGACGAGTTGATGGCTTCACGGCAAGAAACGGCGGCTCGCTGGCGCCCCGGTCTGGGCCGAGTGAGTGCGGCCCTGGCTTGGGCGGCGGGGTGGCCCCCAGTGTAGAGCAGTGCGGAGTTGGTCGAGAGCTCGAGGGCTCCCTACAATGGGCCGGCGTCGGCGGCGGGCCCCTTAGCGAAAGGCGATGGTTCAGTTGCATAGCAAGGACGATCAGGCGGCGGAGTCCAGGCAGCGGCCCTGGCGGATGGCCCGTGAGACGGTGAAGATGCCGGACGGCAGGGACCTGCACTACTACAGCTTCCAGCCCAAGAGCGAGGCAGCGAAGGCGGCGGGCGCGAAGCCGGAGGGTACCTCCAATGTCTGAGCTCCGCTGGCACCCGATGCTGCGCGAGTGGGTGGTGACGGCCACGCATCGCCAGGCCCGGACCTTCCTCCCTCCTAAGGACTACTGCCCGCTGTGCCCCACCCAGCCCGGCGGGTTCCCGACCGAGGTCGAGCGGCCGACCTACGAGATCGTCACCTTTGACAACAAGTTCCCCTCCCTCCAGCCCAACCCGCCGGATCCGGACGTGGAGTCTACTGAGCTGTGGCCCGTGGAGCCCGCTCGCGGCGTCTGCGAAGTGGTCCTCTACACCCCCGACCACGATTCCACACTCGCCGAGCGGTCGGTGGACGAGATCGAGAAACTGGTCGCGGTGTGGACCGACCGCTATGCTGAGCTGGGCAAGCGGGACTTCATCAACTACGTCTTCATCTTCGAGAACAAGGGCGCCATCATCGGCGTCACCATCCCACACCCCCACGGGCAGATCTACTCCTATCCCTTCACTCCGCCCCTGATCCAGCGGGAGCTGGACTCCAGCCTGGAGCACAAGCAGCGCACCGGTCGGTGCCTGATGTGCGACATCCTTGCGGAGGAGGAGCGGGATGGCCGGCGCATCGTGGCTCAGAACGACTCCTTCACGGCTGTGGTGCCCTTCTACGCCCGCCTGCCCTACGAGGTCCACGTGGTGCCCAAGCAGCACCGCCAGTGCCTGCTGGAGCTGTCCGAGGGCGAGGCCAGGGACCTGGCGGCCATCCTGAAGGTGGTCATGCAGAAGTACGACAACCTGTGGAACCGCTCCATGCCCTATATGATGGTCATGCACCAGCGGCCCACGGATGGCGGGGACTACAGCCACTACCACTTCCACCTGGAGTTCTATCCCCCTTACCGTACGCCCGATAAGCTGAAGTACATGGCGGGCACGGAGTTTGGCGCGGGCGTCTATGTCAACGACACCCTGGCCGAGGAGAAGGCTGCCGAACTGAGGGCCTCGGAACCCGTGACGGAGGCACCCAATGGTTGATCCCAAGAGGCTCCTCGCCCGCTACCAGGAAGTCTTCGGTGTCGGGGCGCCATCTCTGGTGCGGGCTCCCGGACGCGTGAACCTTATTGGCGAGCACACCGATTACAATGGTGGCTTCGTGCTGCCCATAGCCCTCGAGCAGGCAATCAGCATGGCCATCACGCCGAGATTCGATGGGCGGGTGGAGCTGGACTCGCTGGACTTCCCGGACAACCGGCTCAGCTTCTCCCTGGCGGAGGTTGCCAAGGTCGAGAGCGACCCCTGGGGCAACTACGTGAGGGGCGTAGCCAGCGTGCTGCAGGAGAAGGGCTACCTGCCGCGCGAGGGCGCCACCGGCTTCCAGGGTGTGGTGGCGGGTGACGTGCCGGTGGCCTCGGGGCTGTCGTCCTCCGCCGCGCTGGAGGTGTGTACCGCCGTGGCGCTGCAGGCGGTCAATGGCTTCGAGCTGGGCGGCCCGGAGATGGCGCTACTCTGCCAGCGGGCGGAGAACCAGTTCGTGGGGGTGAACTGCGGCATCATGGACCAGTTCATCTCCCGCAACGGACTGAAGGACCACGCGCTGCTCTTGGACTGCCGGACGCTGGGCTTCAAGCACGTGCCGCTGCGTTCCGACGAGGCGCGGGTGGTGGTGGCCGACACCAAGAAGAAGCGCGGCCTAGTGGACTCCGAGTACAATGACCGGCGCCGCGAGTGCGAGGCCGCGGTAGCCCATTTCCAGAAGCAGCGCCCCGAGGCGAGGGACCTCAGGGACGTCAGCCTGGAGGAGGTCCTGGGCGCCGAGTCCGAGCTTGGAGACAAGGTCTTCCGACGGGCGAGGCACGTGGTCTCGGAGACTTTGCGGACGGAGCAGGCGGCGGAGCTGCTGGAGGCCGGCGACCTCGAGGCCTTCGGCGTGCTGATGAACCACTCCCACGAATCGCTTCGCCTTGACTACGAGGTAAGCTGCTCGGAGCTGGACACG
Source organism: Armatimonadota bacterium (assembly GCA_036504955.1). Classification (GTDB taxonomy): domain Bacteria; phylum Armatimonadota; class DTGP01; order DTGP01; family DASXUI01; genus DASXUI01. Next base: position 2,030 of record DASXUI010000501.1, on the reverse strand, counting down.
ATGGTGGGTGAGGCGCGCGCTCTGCCAGGGGTTCTGGGTGCCAGGATGACAGGCGCCGGCTTCGGCGGATGTGCCGTAGCGCTGGTGACCGGCGATGCGGAGGCCTTCGCGGCCGAGCTCGCCAAGCGGTACGAGTCAGCGACCGGCATCGCGCCGGCGGTCTACGTCTGCTCGGCGGCCGACGGCGCAGGGATCGTCCGCTAACCCTCCCAGAGCTCAGCGAGGGAGCCGCTTCTACGCCGCGCGTGCTAGAGGGTGGTGCGGTTGCTGGGGCAGGGGTCTGAGGCCAAGGGAGCGAAACCCACGGCAAGCGCTTCGCTCCACAGACCGTCACGGCGGCCGCACAGGCTCTGTAGCGTTTGACACTCGCGTGGACGGCCCGCTCCTGGCTGCGGCATGAGTCAGCACCAAGGTGAGGCGTTACTGGGGATGCACAGGCACGAATCAATGGGTTGATGGGGTGGCCCGACCGCTAGGGCACGGTTCGGTCATCCGGAGGTGACGCAAGTGGGGTGGCGGCGGGATGGGTAAGACCGCTTCGCCGAGGGGGGATGACAAGTGTTCGAGGAGCTGGGGGGCAGGCAGGGGCACGCCGGCACGTCAGAGCAGGTCGCCGATTGGTCAGTGGAGCAGCGGGTGCCACAGGCGGTGGCGTCCGCCCGCGCTCACCTCCTCAGCCTCCAGCGGCCGGATGGCCACTGGGTGGGCGAGCTTGAGGGAGACACGATCCTCGAGTCCGACTACGCTATCCTCCTCGCCTTCCTGGGCCGCCTGGACTCCCCGAAGCTTCCGCTGCTGGCTGAGCACCTAGAGCGCAAGCAGCTCCCGGAGGGCGGCTGGAGCTGCTTCCCAGGAGGACCCGCGGACATCAGCGGCTCCGTGAAGGCCTACCTGGCGCTGAAGATGGCCGGCCTGCCCGTGGACGACCCCGCCATGGTCCGCGCGAGGGACGCGATCCTTGCCCTTGGCGGCGTGACCAAGTGCAACACCTTCACCAAGATCTACCTGGCTCTGCTGGGGCAGTACAGTTGGGATGGCTGCCCGGCCGTGCCGCCCGAGATCATCCTCGCGCCGAAGGGCTGCTACTTCAACGTCTACGAGATCTCCTCGTGGTCACGCACGATCGTCATCCCTCTCTCGATCATCTGGGCGCATCGCCCAGTGCATCCCCTGCCGGAGGGGATGGGGATCGATGAGCTCTTCGTCGGCGGACGCGAGAACGCGAAGCTGAGGCTGCCCTGGGGGGCGCCCGCGGTCTCTTGGCGCAACTTCTTCCTGGTGGTTGACCGCGTTCTCAAGGGCATCGAGAAGCATGGCCTGAACCCGCTCCGTCGGGATGCGCTCAAGAAGGCTGAGGCGTGGATGCTCGAGCGCTTCCAGCGGAGCGACGGCCTGGGAGCCATCTTCCCGCCCATGGTGAACTGCGTCGTCGCCATGAAGTGCTTGGAGTACGCGGACGACCACCCGCAGGTGCTCTGGGCGATGGATGAGCTGGAGAAGCTCGAGATCCTGGAGGACGGCGCCCTCAGGCTGCAGCCGTGCTTCTCGCCTGTGTGGGACACCGCCGTCGCGACGATCGCGCTGAACGAGGCTGGTTTGACCTACGAGGACGAGCCGCTGAAGCTGGGCCTGGATTGGCTCCTGTCCAAGGAGGTCACCGGGCCCGGGGATTGGCAGATGAAGGCTCCGGGGGCCAAGCCCGCAGGGTGGTTCTTCGAGTACGCCAACGAGTTCTACCCGGACGTGGATGACACCGCCATGGTGGTGATGGCGCTGAGGCGCGGCCTGGCGGAGGGCTCTCCGGGCTGGGAGGCGGCCAGCCGAGGCATCGAGTGGGTCATGTCCATGCGCTGCAAGGACGGCGGCTGGGCGTCCTTCGACAAGGACAACGACCGCATGGTCTTTACCCACGTCCCCTTCGCGGACCACAACGCGATGCTGGACCCAAGCACGGCCGACATCACGGCACGGGTGCTAGAGATGCTGGGGCACTTCGGTTCCCGCGCGGAGGAGCCGGAGATCCAGTCCAT
>DASXUI010000500.1:0-17242 GCA_036504955.1 Armatimonadota bacterium | reverse complement strand
GAGCGGGTTCAGCCGCTCGTGCCCCCCTCGTGCCTACCTCGCTCGTGCCCCCCTCGCTCGTACCCACTCCTCCCGTGCCCTACCGTCCCTGCCCCGCCCCTACTCCTCCGGCTTCCACTCCAGCGGAGCCAGGTAGACGCCCGCCATGTCCCAGCCGCTGTCGCTGGCGTAGAAGTGGCCGTCCTTCGTCTCCACCACCTCCGCCGCGTGAGAGGGGAAGCTGTAGATCTGCTGGCTGTACTCCCAGTGGTAGGGGTTCGGGGAGCGGTAGACCACCGTGCGGTGGTAGGCGCCGTCCGGGCCGCAGAAGAGGTAGAAGTGTCTGCCGTAGCGGACCACGAAGGGCGACTCCGTGGGGCCGCCGAAGGTGCCCGTCTCCGGGTGCGTCAGCGCCACCCTCGCCGGGGACCAGTGCAGCAGGTCCTTGCTGGTCCGCACCTTCACCACGTGGTTCATCCGCTCGCGGTCCAGATTGGCCGTGTAGTAGAGGTAGTAGGTGCCGTCTACCTCCAGCACCATCGGGTCGCGAGCGTCGAAGAAGTCCTGGAAGAGAGGGTTGTCGGGGTATCGCGTCCAGGTTCTGAGGTCCTTGGAAGTCGCCAGATGGATACGATAGAAGTAGTTTCCCTTCTGGCTGCCGGCGCAGTAGAACATGTAGTAGGCGTCCCCACGCTTGATGACGTGCGGCGCCCACAGGTGCGCCTCGCCCAGTGCCTTGTCGAAGGTGAGGGCGTCCGGCTGCTGGGCCCACGGCGTCTTCAGCATATCCGGAGAGGTGGCGTGGGCGAAGGACTTCTCCTCCATCGGCGCCGCCGGCTTCGCGTGGGTGATGCCGAAGAGGTGCCAGCCGTCCGAGCCCTGGATGAAGCAGTGGTCGTTGATGTACCACGGCTCACCGCGCCCCACCGAGGGGTCGTAGATGTGGGTGAAGGCGCCGACCTGCGGCACGTGCGCGGTGACGATCTGGAGTGAGGTCGCCTTGGCGGGGCCGGGGACGAAGGTGGCCTGAGCATCGATCACGCGCAGCCCGACGTGGCGGCCGGCCAGCTCCAGCTTTCGTGCCTCCAGCAGGGGGTAGGCGCCGCGCGAGGGGACGAAGGCGCGCACCGTACCGCCTCCCGCCAGGATCCGCAGCTTCACGGTGGCGCCGTCCAGAACCCCCCAGGGGAAGCTGGAAAGCCGGGTCTCCTCCGGCCAGGGCCCGAACCGGGAGAGAATCAGCTCCCCCAGCCGGCTGTCCAGGCGGACGCTGTAGCCCCTGGCGCCGTCCTCGCTGGCGTACAGCAGCACGCCGGCCGAGCAGCCCTCCTTGAGCGACAGCTCCACCGACCACTCGAAGGTCTCCGGCGTCTCCGCCTGAAGGACCAGCCGGTTGTCCAGGAACCCCTCGCCCGAGATGCCCTTCGCGACGGCCTTCCACTTGCCCGCCGTCGCTTTCCAGGCGCTCAGCTCGCTCTGTGCCGGCCCTTGAGCCGCCGCGTCACCGCCCACGGCCAGCGCAAGCACCAGCGCCACCAGCAGGCCCAAACCCTCCGTCATCGTCCCATCCCTTCCCCGCCTAACCCGCAGGTCACACGGGGCGCTCGCGCGCCGCGCATGTTTCCGCCCGCCCGGGTGCCTGGTGCAGGCCAAAGCAGCAATCTGCACCCCATTCCACGAGCCGCCGTTGGCCTCCTGTCCTGCCAGAAGAGAGCCCCGGCCGTCCCCGACAAGGGGGTGGAGGCTGGTGGGGCCGCTTGGCTGCCGGGCGCCGCCAAGTGGCAGCAGTTCGCCTGGGTGCGGGTGAGCATCCCCCCAGGGACGGCGCGCCTGCCTGATGCCACAGGGTTGCCGGGACTCCTCACCAGGGCGAGGTGACCGGCGACCGAGGGGGCTCGGCAGTCCTTGGGGCGGGGATCACGTGGGTTCTCGGCCTAGGCTTCGTGGCCCCTCACGTCGCCTCTCGGCACCCAGGGCTTGGAGCCTGCACCGCTGACCGACTAGGCACGCGCGGTGTGACGAGCGGGAGCACGAGCGGGAAGTACGAGCGGCTGAACCCGCTCGCTGGCCCACTCACCCCTAGCGCCCGCACGGACACCAGTTACCGTTGCCTCCCGTTACCCCCCGATCCCCGCTACCAGTCGAAGGAGCGCCACCGCGTCCGCGATGGCTACCTGGCTATCGCCGTTCAGGTCCGCCCGCCAGCGCTGAGCCGGCGTCCAAGACCCCTGTCCCAGCAGGATCCGGAGGAGGGCAACCACGTCCTCAATGCTGACCCTGCCCTCCCCAGTGACATCGCCCAGTACGGTGGACGGGAACAGGCCGCCGGCCAGAAGGCCCGGAGCCGCCACTCCGGGCAGCTTCCAGAGCTTGCTGTCGTCGGGCCTGAGCCTGGGATTCACCGCGACATAGAGGCTCCCCTCGGCATCCAGCGCCAGGGACATGACCACCGGGTACCCCAGCCCCTCTAGCACGGTGCTGATGATGCCCCGGCTGTCCACCTTGCGCACCCTGCCGTTATCCTGGTCCGCGATAAAGAGGGTGCCCGCCGCGTCCAGCGCCAGGCTGCTGGGACTGTTGAGGCGGGCCTGGGTAGCCGGACCGCCATCGCCAGCGTAGCCTCCTTCCGCCACCCTCATGGCTCCCTCCTCCGGATCCCACACCGGTACCGGGCCGCTGCCCGCTACGGTGCCCAGCACTCCGGAGCCGTCGATCTTCCGCACACGATGGCTCGCCATCTCAGCGATATACAGGTTGCCAGCCCGGTCGGTGACCATTGACACCGCCCAGTCGAGCCATCCATCCACGGCAGGGGTGCCGTCCTCGGAGAAGCCCGGTGCGGCGCCACTCACCACCCATGACAGCCTGCCTAAGCCATCGATCCTCCCGATCCTCGTTGGCGTTGATAGATACACCATGCCCCCAGGCCCTATTGCTAGCCCGAAGGCCGATAGCGGCGTTCCGAGAGCCACTGTTGGATCGGCGCCTTCTGCCTGTAACCCCACTAGGCCCGCGAAGAGAGAGACCTGATCCTGAGAGCTCAACTGGAGGATGGCCGGCTGTCCGGACTCGGCCAACAGAACCCCTCCGTCGGCACGCGCAGCCATGCCGCGGAGGCTGTCCCACCGGGCCGCCGTCGCATCCAGGGGCTCGGGGCTCGCCACTATGGCCTGGCCCTGCCCCAGGAGCGTGTAGGTGCCATCAGGACCCAACCGGGCGAACCAGTTGTCCTGACCCGCGACGTAGAGGCGGCCCAGCGAGTCCACGGCCAGAGCGGTGGGCCTGTGGGGCTGAGGCAGAAGCTCCTTGGTGACCGGAGCTTCCGCGCCCACGGGTGCCGCCAGCAGTCCGGCGGCAAGAAGGGGAGGCAGCGCCAGGAGAGTAGCAACGTTGCGCCGGCACCACCCGTGTTTGGGCGGCGCGATGGGCATGACGGACACTGGGACCTCCTACTGGTACTCCGGCGCGAGTTGCCGGGCGAGGACGTCAAAGGCAGGCTGGTCCTCTGATCGCGCGGTCCATAGGTTCTTAGGCGTCAGAGTCTGGCGCACGGTCAGCGCCCTTACATGGCCATCGAGGAAGAGCCAGTTGGAGCGGCCACCGTGCGTATGGATCAGGCGTCCTGCGGGCGGGAGCGGGGGGTAGAGAGCTTCACTGCCGTGACCGGTGACGACGAACTTGGCAGTCTGAGCGGCCATTCCGGGACTAACCGACCCGCTGACGAAGTGCGGCGGCACTCGCAGCTCTCCTAGCAGGATGGCCTCAGAGGGGTTGCGCTGGTAGGCCTTGGCAATACCTTCAACAAGGACCGAGTCCGCCTTGCCGGCTGCTGCCTCTACGACGGCACGGTGGTAGCTGCTCAGTGCATAGGTTAGGGGGCGCCCAGGACTGAAATCCCCCTCACCTGTCCGACCATCCGAAAGCGGAGACCCGGACGCCTGGCGGCTCAGGTTGAGCTCGGGGTAACTGAAACGGTAGCGGGTCTTGGTGCCCGTCTCTGGGGGCCAGTTGGTGGAGTAGGCCTCGTACCAGGGGTTATCAGGGCAGACAAAGACTGCGCTGCGGCCGCTGCCTAGGTAAGGACCGATGAGAACTGGCCAGTCCTCCCCAAGGAAGACGCTAGGCGTCTCCCACAGGGCGGCATTGTACTGGTCGCAGTAGAGCTGGAGGGCCTGGTGGATCTGCCTCAGGTTGGACTGGCAGGTAGTGACCTTGGCCTGCGCGCGGGCTCGGCCGAGCGTCGGAAACAGAAGAGCAGCGAGGAGAGTGATGATGGCGATGACGACCAGCAGCTCAATCAAAGTGAAGGCTCTGGTCGGCTTGCTGTCATGGTAGCACCGAATGAGAACTTGCATGTTCGGCCTCCTACGCTAACTGGACGAAGCTACCGTGGGGCAAGTTCCCCGGGCCGTTCGGGGGAGTCCTCTGTGGTCGTGGCTGAGCACGAGCGGCTGAACTCGCTCGCGGAGCGCCCAGATGGGCGCCCTCCCGCTGCCAACGCATGCGCTCGCCCCCGCGGGCGCCGTCTGTGGGAGGTCCACCTCAACCATCTACAGCCCGCTGTACCGCCCGCGCAGGCGGGCGGAGGGTAGGCCAGCGAGTGGGTTCACCCGCTCGTGTTCCCCGCCGCACCCCCCTTATCGGCCCCCAAACGACAACAGGGCCTCCGTCACCCCCCTCGGGGTAGCAGAAGCCCTGTGCCGTTAAGGTCAGAGGTTGCGCGGACTGCCGGAGCCCTAAGAAAGCCTCAGGAGGGCCGCCCCGGGTCTCCCCTAAGCCCCCTGAGCCCCCTCAGCCCCTTAGTCCCCTCAGCCCTTGCCTCCTAGTACTCTCGGTCCACCGTGATGCCGGGCATCGGGACGGGGTAGAGGCCCTTCGCGTTCGCCTGCAGCGGGGACGGGGAGCTGTCCGTCAGCTTGTCCAGGCCCGGAGCGAACTCGTGCTGGCAGTTCAGCATGGCATCGTAGGTGATGGTGCGGCCCGTGTGCGCGGCCATGCGGCCCATGCTGGTCACCAGGCTGGTGTTGACGCCGTTCTCCACCTCGTTGTAGGGCTTGTCCTGGCGAATCGCCGCCATGAGGTCGTCCCACTCGTTCTGGTAGGGGTTGCTGTTGTCCTTGGAGATCCACAGTTGGTTGGCCGGGTCCTCCTTCTGGCCCTTGTAGATGGAGGACGGGGCGCCGCAGTCATTCACCTTCGAGGCGATGGCGAGGCCCTTGGTGCCGTGGACGCAGCTGTGGTAGATGGTATCCGCCCCGTCCATGCAGCGGCCATCGAAGTAGAACTTGCTGCCGTCCTTGAAGGTGTACTCCACCGAGTAGGTGTCCAGGTTCTGGTCCACCCACGGCGTGCCGTCCGCGGCGGTGCGGTAGTGGCGTCCGCCCAGGGCCTGCGCGCTGATCGGCCAGTCGTTCTTCATCCAGCAGAGATGGTCGATGTGGTGGATGTAGAAGTCGCTGAAGCAGCCGCCGCTGGCCCACAGGAAACTGTGGAAGCGCCGGATCTGGTACTCGATCTCCTTCATGTTGCCCGGCTTCGGGCCGGACTCGAAGGAGGCGGCGGGACCATGCATGCGGTAGCCGCGCATCAGGATGATGTCGCCGACCTCGCCGTTGGCGATGCGGTCATGCAGCTCCTGCATCGGGCGGGCGTGCCGGGACATGAGGCCGACGCCGACCTTCAGGTTCGCGGCGGAGGCGTCCTTCGCAAGCTGGAACATGCGCTTGCTGGTGGGTCCGTCAACCGTGACCGGCTTCTCCATGAAGACGTTCAGCTTCTTCTGGATGGCGTAGGTGAAGTGGACCCAGCGGAAGGCCGGAGGGGTGGTTAGGATGACCACGTCGCCCGGCTTCAGGCAGTCCATGGCCTTCTTGTAGGCATCGAAGCCGATGAACTGTCGCTCCTTCGGTACATCGACCTGCTTACCAAGCTCGCCGCTAATGCCGTTGTAGCTGTCGTTGAGTCGATCCTGGAAGGCGTCGGCCATGGCGACCAGCTTGGAGGGTCCGCCCTTGGCGGCCAGGGCGTTGAAGACCGCGCCACTGCCGCGCCCGCCGCAGCCGACCAGTGCAAGCTGGATGTCGCCGCTCTCCGCCGCGAAGACGTGGGGAATGCTTGCCCCCGCCAGCGCCGAGACCGCGAGCACGCCTCCGGTAGTCCTAAGGAATTCCCGTCGCGTAGTGAGTTTGCTCTCGCTAGAGTTCATAAGTGATCGTTCCTTAACTCCTGAAAGCCCTTCACGACCTCGTGAGGGGGCAGGGATTGGCGGGTGGTCGCCACCCAATCCCGCGATGGGCCGCGTCCCCCATAGAGAGGACCGGCGCTGCATGAGTCCAGGTTCCCAGCAGGTCAACTAGCGGGAACCGGCGGAGCTTTGCGGGCTTGGGGCAAACGCCCTCCAAGAGATCGGTTCGGCGCCGTGCTCCCCATCCCCTTACGCGCTCGGCGCGCGGCTACCAGATCCTAATCGGCTCGCCACGCCCAAGCGGTTAGCCGTCGGACGCCATTGCCGCCACGGCGCACGCTCCAGGCTCACCCAAGCACGCAGGCTTGAGGCCTCGTGGAAGGACGCCCTGGGGAGCCAAGGGAGAGGTACCAGTGACCCGCAAGCGGAGAGGGCGCTGCGTGGCATGAGAAGGAATGCTGGCGGGCTGGCGGATCTTGCTGGCCAGCGGACCGCCATATGCTCTGATGGCCGTGCCCCTACTGTTGTTTCCTGGATCATTCTGACGCGGTGCCGACTCCGCGCACAGGTGTTTCCCTTCCCGGCACAAGCGCCCAACCCACGGCCCAGCGCAACGGCAGCCAGTTCCCGTGGCGCCTGCCACGCGGGTGCCGCTGGCTCCCATCCACAAGGCCGCCGTGTCGTGGCACCAGCCGAGACCGGTTCAGGGCCAGCCGCCCTGCCTCCGCCACTTACGCGGCATCCCACGCTACATATCTGGCATGAACAAGCGCACGTATAGCGGTATCTATCACTGGAGAGTCTGGAAGCAGTAGATAGACTACGCTCGGTTCATAAGCTCGCGCTCAGGCGGTGCCTGTTGTGCAGGTCACCTGAGCAGCGTGGTGCGGAAGCCCCGTTCAGGGTCGTCGCCGGTCCGGCAGACCACCCCGTGGACGGTCCGCCAGGCGCGAGGCACCGAAGGGGCGGTGCTGGTGGGTTCGAGGACCGCTGGTTTGGCGGACATTGGTGAAGGGAGCAGTACCCCATGAAGTCACTACAAGGGAAGGTAGCACTGGTAACAGGCGGATCTCGCGGAATCGGCGCGGCCGCCGCTCGTGCTCTGGCCGATGAGGGCGCGGACGTCGCGATCAGCTACGTGTCCTCGGAAGCGAAGGCCCAGGCGATGGTTCGAGAGCTGGAGGCGAAGGGCGTGCGGGCCGCGTGCCTCCAGGCGGACCAGGAAGACCCCGAGCGCGTCACGGCCCTGGTTGACGCGGTGGTTCAGCGCTTTGGGCGGCTGGATATCCTGGTGAACAACGCTGGGATCATCGGGGACTTCGCCGAGGGCAACTCAACGGACAGCTTCTCTAGCCTGGACCGGCTGTACGCCGTCAACATTCGCGGCGTGGTCGCCGGCATCCGCGCGGCCGCAAAGGTCATGGAGGAGGGAGGGCGAATCATCACGGTCGGGTCTGCCGTAGCCTCCCGCATGGCGTTCGCGGGTATGTCCGACTACGGGGCCACGAAGGCCGCGGTGGCCGGCTACACGAGGGGCATGGCCCGCGACCTTGGAGCGAGGGGCATCACCGTGAACGTGGTGCAGCCCGGACCCATCGACACGGACATGAACCCCGCCGACGGCGCTCTGGCACCCACCCTCACGGGGTCCATCGCTCTCGGCCGCTATGGCCGGCCCGAGGAGGTGGCCTCGGCTATCGCCTACCTGGCCAGCCCCGCCGCCTCCTACATCACCGGCGCGGAGCTGAACGTGGACGGAGGCTTCAGCGCCTAGCGGCGGCGCCGAGAAGGCCGGCAGCACGTGCAACCCAACCCCAGCCCTGTCGCTGGTGGCCCCCCGCGGGCGCCGCGCCCTGGGCCCACTCGCCCGTGCTGTTGGCCCTTCCCCTTGCCCCTCCCCGAACCAAACCACCACGCGCCGCTCTGCAGCGTGGCCGACCGTGGGACGGGCTCTTGGCTCGGAAGTGTTTCCTGGATGGAGGTTGAAGTTGGCAGCGCAACCACAGCTCGAACCTGCGGCTCGGGAGTTCGCCCAGGCTACGGCGAACCCGCCCTACCTGTATGATTTGGGCCCGGAGAAGGGTCGCCTGGCCGTCGACGAGGTGCAATCGGGCCGGGTGAGAAGGCCCGAGGCCCACATCGAGGATAGAGTAGTAGAGGGCGGGCCCAGGGGTCCGGTGCCCGTTCGGATCGTTCGTCCGGTGAAGACGGCGGGCTCCCTTCCGGTGATCCTCTACACCCACGGCGCCGGCTGGGTGTTTGGCAACGCGCACACGCACGACCGGCTGATCCGGGAGCTTGCGGTTCGCGTCCAGGCCGCCGTCGTGTTTCCGGACTACTCGCTCTCTCCCGAAGCCAGGTACCCCACCGCCCTCGAGGAGGTCTACGCGGTGGCGCGGTGGGTATCCGAGCAGGGGAGCGAGCACGGGATGGACTCCGGGCGCCTGGCCGTCGCCGGCGACAGCGTAGGGGGGTGCATGACCGCGGCTCTGACGCTGCTAGCCAAGGATCGCGGCGGTCCTGCGATCAGCAGGCAGCTTCTCTTCTACCCGGTCACCGACGCATCCTACGACACGGACTCCTATCACCAGTTCGCCACAGGCTACTTCCTCCGGCGCGACGCCATGGTGTGGTTCTGGGACCAGTACCTTGAGTCCCCAGAGCAGGCGGACGATAGCACGGCGTCCCCCCTACGCGCAACTAGTGAGCAGCTCAGCGGGCTCCCCCCCGCCCTGGTCATCACCGCCGAGGCGGACGTCCTGCGCGACGAGGGAGAGGCCTATGCCCGCAAGCTCCAAGCGGCAGGCGTTGAGGTCCTCGCGACGCGCTTCCTGGGCACCATCCACGACTTCATGATGCTGAATGCCCTGGCGGGGACCGCCGCCGCGCGAGGCGCGCTGTCCCTCGCCACCGGATGGCTTCGCCTGGGGCTCGAGGTCGAGCCAAGCCCCCCTCCCGCGGTGCGCTGACCCGCCTGATGCACGACGCGTAGACCCTTCGTGCTCTATGCTGGCTTCCGCGGACTCCCAGAGATCGCGCAGGCTATGGAGGCCCCCATGGCTATCACTCCTCATGCTACGCCCCAACCTGACACCATAGTGCTGATCCACGGTCTGTGGATGACGCCGCGAAGCTGGGAGCATTGGATCGGGCGATACACCCAGCAGGGCTACCGCGTACTAGCTCCCGCCTACCCGGGCCTGGAGGTCGAGGTCGAGGCGCTCCGTGCCGACCCTCGCCCGATCTCGGACCTTACCATGGCGGCCGTGGTCTCGCACTTCGAGCGGGTCGTGGGCGGGCTCCAGACCCCACCGATACTGATGGGCCACTCCCAGGGGGGCGTGGTCGTGCAGATACTGCTGGATCACGGCTTCGGCGCGGCGGGCGTGGCGATCCACTCGGTTCCGGCCGAGGGCGTTCCCGTGGTGCCTCTGTCCCAGATCAAGGCGATCCTCCCTGCCCTGAGAGACCCTCTCCACCCAGATAAGGCGGTGCCCTTCACTCCAGCGGAGTTCCACTACGCCTTCACCAACACCCTGTCGGAGGCGGAATCCGCGAAGGCGTACGAACGCTACTACATCCCGGCCCCCGGCCGCTTCATCTGGGGTGGAGTGCTGGCCAACGTCACCCCAGGCCGCCAGGATACCTACGTGAACTTCCGGAACGACGACCGCGCTCCCCTCCTTTTCATCTCAGGCGGCGAAGACCACATCATGCCCGCCTCCGTGAACGAGTCCAATGCCCGGCACTACAGCCATTCCAAGGCGGTAACAGAGTACAAGGAGTTCCCCGGCCGGTCCCACTACACTGTGGGGCAGCCCGGGTGGGAGGAGGTGGCGGACTACGCCCTGGACTGGGCCGTCAACCACGCGGCCTCCCCGACTATCGCCTGAGGCGCGGCACTCCGGCCCTCGGCCGCGTTCCCTTCATCGCACGACCTTGGCGCTTGTTAGGTACATGCCGCGCCGCTCGTAGAGGTGCTGAGGTGGCGGACAGCTCGCCCGAGGGCCCGGTACACGCGCCCGATCCACAGAGGTTGCACGCCGGGGGGCCTGTCAGGAACCTAACTAGAGAGGGAACGGCCGCTGCGGGGTCGCCTGATATCCGGGCGGGCCAACGGGGCATTGCGGCGGCCTTCCGGACGAGGAGATGGCAGGATGGTCCGGTTCCGCCGCTCGCGGAGGCGTAGGTCTGCACGCGCCCCCGCGTGAGGATGCCGGACGTGATCCCTGGTGAACGAGCCTGTGGCAGCCCGAAGGGCCCACGAGACGGCAGCGTCCCGTGGGCCCTTCGGCGTCAGGTCAGAGTGCGCTCCATGAGATATCGGAAGCCCGCGCCGTGGGTGGCGTGCGGGAAAGGCGGAAGAGGCGGCCGTTGATGTTGGTTGGGAAGCGACCCCTGAGGGGGCTGTTGGTTGCGCTGGTCTTGTGTCTGCTGGCTGGGGCGCCCGCGTGGGCCTGGAAGCCAACCTGCCACGTGTTCTTCGCGGAGATCGCCCGCAAGGACGCGCTGGACGGCAAGGTCACCATCTACGCGGTGGACTACGAGAACGGCCGCGTCCTCAAGGACACCTCCGGGAACCCCGTGGTCATCGGCGAGTACGAGGTGAACCCAGCCATCCTGGAGGCCATCAAGGCCTACCCTGAGGTCTACCGCTCCGGAGTGTTCGGGCCCGACGCCTACCCGGATATCGCCACCGGCCAGCAGGTGATTCATCCTGCGGGCGAGGTGACGCCGGGCGAGAGTGACGAGGACCTGAACCCAGGCGGCCCGGGCCCCAACCCCTGGCTGGAGCACCTCTGGAGCCTCGCCTACGGCGACCAGGGCACCGACGCGGACCGCACCACCAAGGCGCGCGCCTTCGTGGCGGGCTATATCACCCACGCGGCGGGCGACATCTACGCCCACACGCTGGTCAACCACTACACCGGCGGCGCCTTCCACATCCTCCAGAACGCCCTCAAGCACACCGTCGTCGAGGGCTACATGAACAAGCGGCTTCCGCCCCTGGAGAGCTGGGACGCCCGCATCGACGGGGAGATCGAGGACTTCATCTTCCGCAACATGACCTTCGCGCCGGTGGGCTCCAAGCTGCAGGCGGCCAACCTGCTGCGGGGCGATGCCACCAACAAGTCCATCCCCGCCATCTTCTCCCGCTGGTACAACGAGCTGGACGCCGAGATCAAGGGCTACTACCGCAAGAAGGATCGGTACAACGCCCGGATCGAGGCCAAACTCAAGGCCGCCTCGGACTGCGGCGTGTTCGACTTCACCTGCAGCAAGGTGGGCCTCATGGCCCAGGCCGGCGCTATCGAGACCGAGAAGCTGGCCTACATCGCCCTCCACGGCCTGCCTACCACCTACAAGGAGCACTGGCGGGACGACATCAGGGATGGGCTGAAGGCCCTGCCGCGCCTCAGCCACGAGTTGGCCCGTGCCCTCTTCTTCAACCCTCCCAAGCCCGGCGAGCGCTTCGGCAAGGCTGACCTGGACCGGGTGAAGGCGCTCATCAACGACTACGTCACCCACCACCTGCTTTCCATGCTCGGAGTGCCGGACTTCGTGGGACTCACCGTGGCCCAGGTGCAGAAGATCATCGACGAACTGGTGGATGACCTCGGCATCCAGGACATCCGCGACGCCATCAAGGAGATGAAGGAGGACGCGCTCAACTTCGTCTTGGAGGCCACCTTCGGGACCAGCATCGATGATCTGAAGGAGTACCTGGATTCACCGGAGCAGGTCTTCGACCGGGTGATGAACACCGAGACCTTCAACGAGGACCAGGGAGAGCTGATCAGCCTGTCCGACTTCAACACGAAGGTCCTGCACATCAAGGACACCGGCTACAGCAATCCGGACGACCCGGAGACCTTCGACTGGCAGACCTTCCCGCCGGCCTACAACGCCGTAACTATGAGCAAGCTGGTGCTGCTGAGTCCCAAGGGCATCAACGACCTGCTGCATGACCTTGGCTCCAGCGTTACCTTCGACGGCCCGGACGCCGTGTTGGGCTTCGCGGCCACCCTGGACGGCAGCAACCAGTGGCACGTGAACGACCAGAAGATGGCCCTGGCCCGCGACTGCGCCGCCTACCAGCGCGTCTTCATGAAGCAGGTCGGCGAGAACGCCTGCGACGCGCCGCCGGTCAACCTGCTGCCGCCCTCCGTCACGCTCACCGATGGCCACTTCCAGGACTTCAAGCCCTACCCCCTCCAGCAGATGGAGGCGGAGATCTTCAACCGCCAGCCGGGCGACGCCTTCGCCATCCGCGAGAAGGCCCTCTTCTCCTACTCCGCGCCTCCGAAGGTGACCAAGGAGGCGACGGTCCTCATCAAGGCCACCACGCCGGACGACACCGGCCGCGTGGCCCGCGCTCGGGTGAAGCTGGTGGACCTGGAGACCTACAACGCCAGCCTTCCCATCGGCGGTGGCGGCAAGGATGGCTCCGACTTCACCTGGACGGGTGAGGGCGACGGCGTCACCTGGACCGACCCCTGCAACTGGGTGCCCAAGGACGCCTGCAGCGACGACTCCAAGTACCCCGGCCAGGACCCGGACAAGGACGACTCCGCGTCGCTCCCCGGCGACCGCAAGCCAGCCACCATAGTGGTGACGGAGGACATCAAGCTTAAGAACCTCAGCATCACCCCCGGCACCTACCTGCAGGGCGTGAAGACGCTGCTGGTCAAGAACTCGCTCTCCTGGTCGGGCGGCGTCATCGGCTGCAACATCCGCGTGGTCCCCAGCGGACGGCTCACGGTGGACAACGACAAGGACGTCCACGTGCTGAGCCGCTCCTACGGCGGCGGCATCATGACGCTGGAGGGCGACGCCATCTGGTTCAAGGGCGATATCCGGCTGGATATCGGCGCCAGCATCATCAACAAGGGCCGCTTCTTCTCGCGCGTTGCCAACGCGAAGCTGACCGGCAACTGCTGCGTGGAGAACAACACCTTCACCAACACGAAGGACGGCCAACTTCTGGTGCTGACCTCGCCCATCATCGACGTGGCTCCGCCGCCCACACTTCCCATCCCCATCGACGAGGGCAAGACCATCGACGTGGACGTTCCGCTGGACCCGGACGTCAGCATCGGGCCCACGCTGCCCGGCCACATGGCCTTCTCCGGCGTGGGGCTCATCAACAGCGGCCGCATCGAGGTCCGCGAGAACGCCACGCTTCACGTGGGTATCGGCAACCACATCCTGAACGACGGGACCGTCTTCACGGGCGACGGTCGGGCCATTCTGGCGGGTCAGAACACCGTGGTGAACGGTCAGGTCTTCCTGGAGGACGGCAGCACCGTGGAGCTAGCTACCGGCCTGGGCCTGCGGAACACCGCGACCTTCAGCGGCGCCGGCACCCTGGAGTGGACTGGCGGAACCCTCTACGCCAAGACGGAGCTGGCTCCCAGCGCCACCCTGGTCATCTCTGGCGCCGAGACCAAGTATCTGAACGGCACGGTGGGCGACGGCTTGCTCACCAACAACGGCTCCATCGAGTGGAACGGCGCCAACGACACGCTGAGAGTGGTCAACTCCCACATCGTTAACAAGGGCATCTTCCGCGCCCGAGGCCGTGCCACGCTGGCGGGTGACTGCTGCGTGGTGAACAACACCCTGGAGAACGAGCAGGTGATGGCCTTCCTCGGCACCGAGGGCGCGGGCGAGAGCGACCAGCCTACGGGCATGGTGATGAAGGGCGTCGGCCTGGTCCAGAAGGGTGTGGTGGAGCTCAAGGGCGACGCGCTGGTGATGGACTACGGCAACCATGTCTTCAGCGAGGGTGCGCGCTTCGTCGGCACCGGCCGGGCACGCCTGGTGGGCGGCGGCCTGAAGATGGCCGGCAGCGTCTCCCTGGAGCCGGAGACGGTCTTCGAGGTCGGCACGATGACGGGCGCCACCGGTGGCCGCGTGAACGGCCTGGGCGGCTTCACGGGCGAGGGGACCTTCCGGTGGACCGGCGGCACCCTCTACGGCGACGTGACCGTTGGCCCGCGGGCCAAGCTGGTCATCGCCGGGGACGCGGACAAGCGAATCGAGCGCGTCAACGCTCAGGACCCCGGACTCCTGACCAGCCAGGGCGCCGGCATGCTGCAAAGCGGCGGCGCCATCGTCTTCGCGGGCGATGCGCGCATCACCAACAAGGGTACCTTCACCATCCAGCAGGACGGCATCCTGAGCGCCCTGGCCTGCTGCGTGGCCCACAGCGCCCTTCGCAACGAGGGCAGCCTGGTGAAGGAGAGCCCGGACACCACCGTGTTCCGCGGCGTCTTTCTCGACAACGCGGGCACCGTGGAAGTGAAGCACGGCACCCTGGGCTTCTATGGCTTCTCCACCTACAACCAGACGGACGGCGTGACCCGCCTGTGGGACACCACGATCTCCAACGCCACCCGAGAGCCCATCGCGGTGAAGGGCGGGCTGCTGACCGGCTCCGGCAAGATCGCCGGCAGCCTGACCAACGGCGGCGTGCTGAGTCCCGGCAACTCCGTGGGACGGCTCACGGTGGTCGGCACCTACACGCAGAGTCCGGAGGGAACGCTGGAGCTGGAGGTGGGCGGCCCGACGCCCGCCACCGGGCACGACCAGCTTCAGGTGATCGGCGACGCTCAGCTTGCCGGCGCTCTCAGGGTCTCGATCACCGGCGGCTTCAAGCCCTCGGCCGGTGACCAGTTCCGCGCCGTCAGCAGCGCCACCCTGAAGGGCGCCTTCGCCACCACCCAGGCGCCCGACCTGGACGGCGGCCTAACGCTGAAGTCGGAGTCGGACGCCGCCGGAGTGCTGCTGGTGGTCCACGGCGGCACCGCCCCCATCCCCGGCGACCTGACCGGCGAGGGCAGCGTCAGCGTGGCGGACGTAGTGCTGGGCCTCCGCATGGCCGCCGGCCTGGTATCCCCCACGGACGCCCAAGCGGCCGCCGTAGACGTCTACCCCGTCCCCGGCATCGGCCCCAAGTCCGGCCAACCCTGCGGCGACGGCCTCCTCACCATCGGCGACGTCATCCGACTGCTCAAGAGAACGGCGGGCCTGGAAACCACCTGGCCGTAGAGGCTGCGAAGGTGAGACACTACCAAGCCACCCAGACAGACAGGGAGGGGTCGGTAGGAGGTGCCGTGAGTGCGTTCGCCGGGATGCCATCTTCGGCTGACGTAGAGGCGCCCCTCCGGGGCTCCAAGCAGGCGCGCAGCAACTCACCGCCTGCTCGAGCCCCAACCTCGCGCCCTCCGGGCGGTAGCCCCAGCGCTCATACCCAGCAGTACTGCCGCGCTTGGACTCGCAAACACTGACTGCCACAATCGAGGGGCCCACAAGGCCAGCGTTGCCGCCGCCTGCTCTGAGCCCCGGAGGGGCGCCTCTACGTCAGCCGGGGATGCCATCCCCGGCGAACGCACTCACGGCACCTCCTACCTACCCCTCCCTGTCTATCTGGGTGCCTTCGTGGTGACGTTCCCTTGCCTCAGCCTTGCTCTTCCCTGTGCTCCTCTGTGTCCTCTGTGCCTCTGTGGTGAGGGCGGTCTCTATGGCCGAAGCAGGCTCCGCGCTACCGTGAGGGCCCTGACGGCGTCCGCGGTGCTGGCGGCGCCGGGGGGAGGGGTGCGGAGCGCCTCGATCAGGGAGTCCAGCGCCATGTGGCCGTCCTTGTCCCTGAGGGTGGGGTCAGCGCCCTGGTCCAGGAGAAGCTGAATCAGCCCCACGTAGCGGTCCCACGCCTCCAGCGGCCGGTCTGGAGAGCCATACAGGCGGATGGGGTCATGCCGCGCCATGCGGATGGCGATCATCAGCGCCGTCTGGCCCGCGGTGTCCTGGGCGTTGACCTTGGCGCCCTGGGTCAGCAGCTTGGCCGCGACGCCCGCTCCCCGGTTGCCCATGGCGTACATCAGCGGCGTTCGACCCGCGCGATCCACCGCGTTCACGTCCGCGCCCTTCTCCAGAAGCAGTTGCACGGAGGGGTCCCAGCCAAGTTGGGAGGCCGCCATCAAAGGCGTCCGGCCCGTGCTGTCCGCCACGTTCACCTTGGCGCCGGCGGAGATGAGCAGGCGGACGGCCAGGGAGTCATCGATGCAGCCGAAACTGGCGGCGACTACCAAGGGCGGCGGGGTTGGGTCGCTGATCACCCCCTGGAGCACCCAGGCATCGGCGCTGTCGAAAGCAGCCAGGGCGTTTGGGTCGGCCCCCTGCTTCAGAAGGGCCTCCACCTCGGCGGTCTCGTTCTGGATGACGGCATGGAGCAGCTTCTGCTGAAGCGGCTGATCGGCGGCACGCGCCCCCGCGATGGAGGCCACGGCAAGCGCCAGGGCTAACAAGTGCTTAGCCAGCATTCCATGCCGGCAGCTTGAGGAGCCCCGGGCCCTGCGCCAGCCCCTTGGGGCTCGTGCATGACGCTGCCTTAGTGTGAGCTTCATTGGGTCCTCCAGTCGCGCATCCCGCGGGTATGATCCCCCGCCCAGAAGCTTCCATCCACTAGACGCGGGAGACCGCGCCGGCCTTCAGATTAGCGTTGGCCGTCTCATCCTCTTGGGCCCACCCGACAGATGCCCGCGCGGTTGGCCAGCGCGAGACCGGAAGGCGTGGGAGGGGCGAAGCGCTCCGTGCGGAGGTGGGCCGAAGGGGATGGGTCCGGAAGGCGAGGTTTGGGGGGCACGCCCGCCTTATCCAATGAACGGGCGGAAGATCGGTACCACCGCCCGAGCCTCGTGGACCCGCGCGTCCCGGTGGCTGAGCCAGCGGAGCCCACCAACAGCGCGTGGAGGCCGGCGCGAGGCACGAGACGCAAGCGCATCTTTTCGATCAGGAGTCCCTTTTGTCCCTCCCCCTCGGCACTCGTCTCTGCCTTCCGGTGCTTGCCATGGTGGCCCTTCTAGCCTCAGCCGTCCCTTCTGTCTCCGCCGCTGGCGACAAGCCGGTGTGTGCCTCACTTCAGTGGGAGCCCGATCACCTGCCGTGGCTCACGCTGCCCGGCAGCCGGCTGGTGCTCAACCCCAACTTCGGGGTGACCGCGCCGCTGCCGCCGCCCAGCGTGCCCAACCTGCCCGTGAGCCTGGCGTACCACGTGGGGGAGCGGCCGGTCGCGCT
>DASXUI010000499.1:0-5337 GCA_036504955.1 Armatimonadota bacterium | reverse complement strand
CGTGCTGCGCGGCGTGTCACACAAGCGAGAGGCGTTCCAACGCTGGCAGGCACTGGCCGTGGACATGGAGTCGCTGGGTGCCGCCCGTGCCGCGTCAGACGCGGGGGCCTCCTGGCAGGTGGTCCGCGGGATTACGGATCCGGCCCACATGGCGATGCCCCTGGACTTCAACCTCTACATGAAAGATGGCCGAATCCAGGTTCCGCGCATCTTGATCGCCGCCCTCAGTTCCCCCCCGCGCTTGCTCGGCCTCGCGCGCCTTGGCCGCCACTCAGCGGCAGCCGCCCGCGCCCTCGCCGACTTCGCCGAGAGATGGGCGGTGAGAGGGAGCGCGGGTCGTTAGGTTGCTGAGTCGTAGGGTCGTAAGGGAGGGCCTCAGAGGGTGGGGGGTTGGGACCTGCCGGGCTAGCCGGACGGTAAGGGCTTCCAAGAAGGCGCTCTGCTGCCGGGGATGCAATCCCCGGCTGACTTAGAGGCGCCCCTCCGGGGCTGAGTCAGGTCGGCCCAAGGGCAGCGCAGGGCGGGGGCACAGAGCGCGGAAAGCCCCAGCGGGGCGACTCTACGTCAGCCAGGGGTGACACCCCTGGCGTCTGGCGGCGCCACAGGGCATGCCCTCACCGCCAGACCGGACCGACCGGTCTCCCACCCTCTACCCTCTACAGCCCCACCCAACGACCCGCCCCTGCTATCTGTTCCTTGGCACCAAGCCCATCTCGCGTAGGGCGGGGTCTCGCTTGCGCCAGTCCTTGCGCACCTTGACCCACAGGTCTAGGTAGACCTTCTTCTCCAGCAGGTGCTCCATCTGCTCCCTCGCGTTCTGGCCTATCTTGCGGAGCATGGAGCCCTTCTGGCCGATGACGATGCCCTTCTGGGACTCCTTCTCCACGTAGATGGTCGCGGCGATGTAGAGCTGGTCCTCGCTGCGCTCCTTGTACTCGCTCACCATCACGGCGACTGCGTGTGGGACCTCCTGCCGGGTGTGCATGAGCACCTGCTCGCGCACGAGCTCCGCCGCGATGGCGCGCTCCGGCTGGTCGGAGATCTCGTCTTCGGGGTAGAAGGGCGGGGAGTAGGGGAGGCGGGCCAGCACCCAGTCCAGCAGCTCCTGGAGGCCCGTGCCCTGGGAGGCCGAGATCCCCATCGCGCCCGCGAACTCGTGGAGCTTGCCGTACTCCTCCAGCAGCCAGTCCACGCGGCCCTGCTGTATGAGGTCCACCTTGTTCAGCGCCAGAAGGACCGGAAGCCCCTTCGCCTGAGCCAGGAACTCAATGGCCTGGCGGTCCTCCTTCTCCGGGGTGCCACTGGCGTCGGCCATGTAGATGACGGCATCGGCGTCCTCCAGCGACTGCCGGGCGGTTCGCACCATGTACTCACCCAGCCGATGCACGGGCTCGTGCACGCCGGGCGTGTCCACGAAGACGATCTGGTGCTTCTCCTCCGTCAGCACCGCCAGCAGGCGCGTCCGGGTTGTCTGGGGTTTCTCCGAGACGATCGCGACCTTGTAGCCCAGCAGGCGATTCACCAGGGTGGACTTGCCTACGTTCGGCTTCCCCAAGATAGCGACGAAGCCGGCTTTGAAGTCGGGGGGGTAGACCTTGGGTGGAGCGATCTCCTCCCAGTCACGGATCCCCTCGTTGTCCTGTGTGTCACTCATCGCCCTCTCCTTCCGCCCGCCAACGCACGGCAAGCCTCCATGGCCCGCCTCGCTACTCGATGTCACGACCCGCTACGCCGTTGAGCGTCACGTTGATGTCCGGCAGGCCGTCGGCGGCCGGGTGGATCTGTTTCGCCTGTACCCTCTTCACGTGTCCATCCGCGAACAGGGTGTTGTGCGAGCCCCGGAACTGGTCGTCCCACCAGGTGGCCGCCACGGAGTCGTGGTTGCTGCTCCACTCCGCCACCAATCCCTTCTGGCTAGGATACCGGACCGCGCTCTGTGTCTGCGTCATGATCGGGAAGCGGGCGACCGCGGCGTCCTTGTACAGCAGCTCGGTGGAGGTCATGCCACTCACGGCTTCCGGCTCGTGGTAGAAGGCGGAGGAGTAACCGTAGGAGGTGGAGTTGAAGGCGTCCTGCGCCGGGTCCGAGGGGCAGAACAAGATGCCCGGGTTGGGGCTGGTGGAGTCGAAGCTGCCGGGGTCGGTCACCCGCTGCCCGGGAACGGCGAGGTAGCTCTTCATAAGCCACCGCCAGTGGCGACCCTGCCACAGGAAGGGGTCAGACTCATCGGCCGGGTAGGTCTCGTCGTAGTCCGACAGGTAGGCGGTGAAGGCCAGGCCAATCTGCTTCAGGTTGCTCTGGCAGGTGGCCGATCGCGCCGACTCCCGAGCCCGCGCGAAGACGGGGAAGAGGAGGGCTGCCAGGATCGCCACGATGGCGATAACCACCAGCAGCTCTATGAGCGTGAAAGCGCGTCTCAAAGCAGGCGAGCAACTCCTAGCGCCGCCCCAGGGCGCCACACTTCAGGTTGGCGTTGGCAATCCATCGGGCGTCGGGTAAGCCCGACCGCGCCGCATGGAAGTGCGCCGCAGCCGGGAAGGCAAGCCTACCTCCGTGGGCTAAATGCAGGTAGGCGCTCCTACGCTTCCACCGCACATGCCCCATTCCATCGCGGAGGAGCACCACGGGAGCGCGGGAGCGTGGGCCACTGGTGTGGAGCGGCCCCTCGATCCTAGCACAGGGCTGGAAGGAGTGGCAAACTTGGGCAGGAGTGGACCCTCCGTCCAGCATGCCGCCTCGCACCGTCGCGTGGCCCGGACGCACGAAGGGCAGGAGCCTACCTTGCGGCGGGGCTCCTGCCCTTCAGGCGGCGAGTGGGGTCGCGGGGAAGCTAGGGAGTCGCGTTCATCGACCGGATCTGCATGAGAGCGGCGTGGCGGAGGTGGGAACTCTCCGGCACTGACTTCAGCATCTCGCGCAGGTAGTCCAGCGCCTGGTCGTTCCTGTTCAGCAGGAGCAGGCTGGAGCTGTACATGTAGGTGCTCAGGCCTTGCTGCTTCACCAGCCCATCCAGTGCTTCCCGGTCGTCCTTGCCGACCTTCTCGTCCTTCAGGATGGAGGCCATGCGCTCCCGCTGGGAGGCCAGGGCCTTCACGCCCTGGGCCGTGCCGGTGGCCTTGTGCTTGCCGGATTTGTCCAGGCGGGTGAGGATCTTGTCGATGGCCGCGCTCTGCTGGGTGATCTCCTGCTCGTACTGGGCGGCTTCCTCGGTGGGCAGCGTGCTGACCGGCAGGCCGGGCAGGGAGGCGACGGAGGTCTTGGGGGAGGCCACCGCCGTTGTCACCGCCGGAGCCGCCTTGGTAGCTGGCTTGGCAGGCGCTGTCTTGTTGGCCGGGCGGAACTGGACATCGGGTTCTAGGGCGCCGTCCTGAACGGCGGGCTTCGCCTGAGTCTTCACGGGCGCTTTCGCGGGAGGGGCCACCTTCCTGGGGGCTGGTTTGGCCGCCAGAGCGGGGGCGAGCAGGGTTCCGGCCAGGGCCAGGGCAAGAGCAGAGTCTCTCAAGGTGAACGCGCTCCTTTGCTTCACTGCTGGTGACAAGGGGTCAACAGAGTATCGGTTGGCTGGCGCGGGGGCTTCAGCGCGCTACCAACTCTTAGACGCCCTGCCGGAAAGCTCTGTTTCCCCGCCCCGCAGACTGTCCCTTTGGCGGGATGAGCAGTCCCTCCGGCCCGACCAGACGCCCCCGCACAGGCGCGACAAAGGCCCCGCTCTCCTGGAAGCAGCGGGGCCTCTCCGGAAGGCTATCAGCGCGCCAGGGGGTGTGACGCGACCTGCAGGCGACTAGCCCCCGCCGTAGATCTTGGCGAGCGGGTGGATCAGCGGGTACTCAACCCTGTCCTTGGGTTCGATCGGCCTGCTAGGGCCCCCCTTGCAGTAGAAGCGACCCAGGGGAATGTAGGAGGCGTGGGCATCCGCGAAGACCATGTTCGCCCCGTTGTGCCTGGAGAGCAGGGTCTTGCCGTTACCCCCATTGGCGTACTTCACCCGGTTCATGCCGCTGGGCAGGCTCACCTTGTCCGGAGCGTACTGGGAGCTGGAGTTCACGTCCCCTGCATCATCCCAATCGTGGAACAGGGAGGCATTGTAGCAGTCCGCGATGAGCGCGGTGGCCGAGGGGTTGGGAAGGGCGCTCTCGATATTGAGCTCGTAGTTCTCGTACACCAGGTACTCGTTGTACCCATAGTTGGAGTACGGCAGGAGCGAGGCATCAAAGATCGTGTCGTAGCTGGCGCTCGGGCACCGGAAGATGCTCTGGGTCTTGAGGTATGGGGTGAGCTGGACCATCCAGAACCCGTACCCGTACTTGGCAAGGTGGGTGGGAGCAGGGTACAGGCTGCTGGACGGGAGCCCGCCATCCCAAGCGCCCATATAGCTGTGGACGGCGATGGCCAGCTGCTTGGTGTTGCTAAGGCAGGCGCTCTGGCGGGCTCGTTCGCGCGCCTTCGCGAAGACGGGGAAGAGGATCGCCGCCAAGATGGCGATGATCGCGATCACCACCAGCAACTCGATCAGGGTAAAGCCATGGCGTGTGCGCTTCACAGGTAACCTCCGGGCCCCGGGTGGGGTGAAAAGGCTCAGGATCATATCTGGTGGTACCTTCGGCACACCCTGCGGGGTTCCTGCCGAGCGAGCTGTCATGCGCCTCCCGTGGTTGGCTGCCAGGTGCCATGGCGGTGCACAGCAAGAGCGGCGCCAACCCCTTAGACGCACACGGGGCGCCCCTGCTTCGCTCGTTCCAGAGCTTGGGCGGCGGCGCCAGAGGTGCCCCTGACTTCGTCGAATCCTCCCGCTTGGCCGCCCACCTGAGGCACTGGTGGCGCGGGCGGCTCGCCTGCGACTCGGCCGCGCGCCAAGAAGGTGTACCCCATCACGCCACTCGGTCGCACCAACCCTCTAGTCCACGACCGAGGCAGTTGGGGCGCAGACGTCTCGTCTGCGCGGACTACGGCAGAGCTCAGACCGCGCCCGCAAGGTGAGCCGTAGGGGGTAGGCCACAAAGGGAGTGTAACGGTCACTGCCAGGTTGCGCAGGCAAGATGCCTGCGCCCCAACTGCCTCAGGCAGGGGTTGGCGGCGCCGGCGTGGGTAGGAGCCGGCCTATCTGCTGCACAAACCGTCTCGGCCTACGGCCGAGTCGCAGGCGGGACGCCCGCGCCACCAAGGCTGGGCCGGTGGCCTGGCAAGATGGGCCAGCTCTGGCAAGGCTGTCTGCCCCCGGCTCGGCCTGCGGGCAAGGCGCCCGCGCCACGGGGTCTTGACTGGTGGCTCTGGTGGAAGCGCAGGGCCCGGGCGGCATGGTGAGCCCTATCCTGGCCTGCGAGCGAGGCGCAGGCCAGA
>DASXUI010000498.1:0-5651 GCA_036504955.1 Armatimonadota bacterium | reverse complement strand
CCCTAGATCATGGCAGGGAAGCAGGTAGACGGGCAAGTGACCTGGCAAGGTGCGGGTGAGATCCACCAGCGCGCGGGCGAACCCCTCGTCGTCATTGACGCCCGGTACCACCGGCACCCGAAGCCAGACGGGGCGGCCCAGCTCCGCCAACAGGCGCAGGTTGCTCAGGATGGGGGCCAGGGGCGCACCGGTGGCTTCGCGATGGCGGGCCTCATCCAGGCACTTCACGTCGAACAGGAAGAGGTCCGCCAGCTCCGCGACCTGCCGGACCACCAGCTCCGGCGCGAAGCCGCTGGTGTCCACGGCCGTGTGGTACCCCCTCAGGCGGCACTCCCGCAGGCAGTTCAGCACAAAGCGTGGCTGGGAGAGCGGTTCCCCGCCCGAGAAGGTGACGCCGCCCCCGGATTCCTCGTAGAAGGGCCGGTCCCGCTCCACCTCCGCCAGCACCTCCTGAGGAGTCATCCGCGTGCCAAGGCCGGCGCGCGCCCCCGTGGGGCAGGCGTCCCAGCAGGCGCCGCAGACGATGCATCGGCCGCGGTCCGTCTCCGGCATCTCCCCTAACAGGCGGACGGCCGCGTTGGGGCAGGCTCTCGCGCACTCCCCACAGCGGACGCAGCGGGAGGCGGAGAAGGAGAGCTCGGGTGAGGTGGCTTGGCTCTCGGGATTGTGGCACCAGAAGCAGCGCAGCGGGCAGCCCTTCAGGAAGACGGTCGTCCGGATGCCGGGGCCGTCGTGTAGGCTGTAGCGCTGGATGTTGAGGACCAGACCTGGCTCTTGGGGACTCAGTGGGGTACCTGCAGGGGGCGCCGGGCACGGGACTCTGCGCCCTTGCCTGCCCGGGGGCCGAGTCCATCATACCGCCAAACAACCAGCGGGTGAACCCGGGCGCCAGGGACCATGCTCTCCTGGGTCGACTCTCACTTCAGGAGGACCGAGGGGCCCCGTGTCAGGAGCCCGAAGCCCCGCCCGGCTCCGGCGTGCTGGGCGTTACCGTCAGGCCGACCCAGCGGCCCCAGGCGTCGATGAGGGGCCCGCTCACACGGTGCGACTCCAGGCGGAGCTCCCGGACGCCCTTCATTGGGACCTCTACCTTCGCGCTCTGGCCCGGCTTCAGGGGGCCGCTGCTCCAGGCCTCCTGGCCATCAAACAGAACACGGAAGAGCATCTCGGCGCTCCCCTCCACCCTCACCTCGCCGCTGAGCAGCCCTTCGTTGCTGGGCAAGACGTAGGCGAGAGTACCGGGGGCCAGCACCTGAAGGTCGCTCTCTCGGCGCGCCACGGGTGGGTCGCCGGAGTCCAGCCCACCTTCGTGCCAGAGCGGCTCGAGGTCGGTTAGGCGCAAAGCGACGCTGGACGGAGAGGACAGGCGGGCCGCGGGGCTCACCGGGGGCAGATAGAGGCCCAGGCGCGAGTGGCCCGAGGCGACCTTCTTGGGGCCGCGGAAGCGGACCGTCCAGCCGAGCGGAACGGTGGCCGACGACAGCTCCAGCCGGAGCAGGGAGCCCTCGCGGATGATTCGCGCGCGGCCGCCCGTGGCCCGAGCCCCCAGCACCTTCCATCCGGCCGGCACGTAGAGCGTGAGCGTCTGAGTCCCAGACGAAGCCTTCAGCGCCTGGCCGGACATCGAGGAGCCGGCGGCGCTCCAGCGCACGGCACGGAGGCCCGCGTCGCCCGCCAGGTCCGAGGGCTCGGAGGCCAGCAGGCTGGGCCGGCTGGGGCGCGGCAAGAGGACCAGAACCTGGGAGGAGGCCGCGGGCACGCTCTGCTGGCGGAACCCCCTCAGCTCCCCGCCCAGGCGCCGAGCTTGGGTGTCATAGACCAGGGCCTGCCGCTGGAGGCCGAGGCCCTGGGGATCCAGGGTCACGCTTCGGGTGCCGGCGGCGTCCCAGTTGAAGAGGGCCACCACCCGGCGGCCGGGGGCCAACGCCTCGCCCGGCATCTGCCACACACCCGGCACCCTGGGCGCCAGCCCGGGCGCGGGGTCCAGCAGACCCACCGGTTTGGCGGCGGGAGGAGCTCCCGCGCGGTGTGCCGCCGGCCTGGATAGGGCCACCAGGGTGGACCAGGTCCGCCGCTGCGCCTCCGTCAGCCCCCCAGGCTCCTGTGCCAGGAGCGCGGCGGCACCCGGAAGGAAGGTGCGGCGTGTGAACTGCTGAGCGGCACGGACCACACCCTCCCAGCCGTTACGCGCCGGTTCCGCGGCCGTTGGCTGAGCGGCGGGCGCCGGTGTCTGGGTCCGAAGCCAGGCGCCATAGGTGTCCAGGCCGTTCAGCAGGGCGCCAGGGCTTGTCAGCATGACCCAGTCGGAGGTCCAGGTCTGGCCTGTGCTCAGGCTCGCTAACGGCGCGTCCTCGGCTCCGGCCTCGACACTCACCCAGGGGTTCCGGGCGTCTCGCTCCGGATCGAAGCCAAAGCGCACGCGCGCCTCCGGCGCCGCCGTGCCCGCGCCCACCACCATCCCCTCGCGGCTCAGGGGGCTGCCCGCCGCCAGCACGCGCCGGCTCTCCGTTTGCCACTCCGGGTGGTCCGGCCAGAGGTCCGGAAGCTGCACCTCCGCCCAGCCGGCGATGGGCGCGCCCTGCGTCAGCACCCGCAGATCCTCCGGCTGAGAGCTGAGGTTCAGCACGCCGTCCAGCAGGCGCGCCTGTTTCAGCACCACCGGCCCGAGCCGCCGACTGGTGGCGGACAGGCGCAGCAGGACGAGGTTCCGCTGGTCGTACATGCGGAGGGTGAGGCTGAGGCCGGGCGCGTCCAGCAGCCCAGTGTGGTCGATCGCCACCTCGCGGCCGCGACCCCAGGCGTCACTCACGGCCTGGGCACGGAGGGTGCGATGGTAGCCGTCCGTCGTGTTGAAGGCGCCATCGCTGGTGGAGACACCCAGGCGGGCTTCCTTCAGAAAGCGCTCCCCGCGCAGCAGGTACCCGTCCAGGTGGCCGGTGCGGAGGTCGAACTCTACCCGTGTTCGGTTACTGGATAGGGCGAGGATGGAGCCATTCTGGCTGACTCGAACGGCCAGAGCGGGCGACGCGAGAAGCACCAGGAGGCAGGTCAGAAGCCTCGGCAGCGCGAGAGCGGGACGAAGCATGGTGGAGGAGTAGATCGCCTTTCGGAGCGCAGAGGACAGAGAAGGACACCCGACGGGTACACCGCCAGACCGAACGTGCGGCGCGGGACCGGGCTCCAGAGTCCACTCTATGCCGCCGGTTGGCGGGTGTCAACCGTAACACCCCCCGGCGTAAGGGCCGGAGACCCAAAGGAGAGGCCCTGCCACCATGTCGGCGGCAGGGCCTCTCTTTTCGCTAGTTCAGGGCTCGGCGAGTCACCGCTGGGCGTAAATCAGGCTACTCAGCATACGCAACGCCCCCGGCGTTCCGCCTATCGCCCTGGGGGAAGGGCCCGCTGCGACGCATGGTCATCTGGCCCCAGGCCCAGTCCTTGTATGCCTTCACGTGGCTGTCAAAGAAGCAGATGGTGTTGAAGCCACTGTGGCGACCGGGCCAGTGAATCTCCCACCGGTTGTTGTCGCCCCCGGCTGCCTCCACCACGGACATGGGTACGGACTTAGCCGCGGTTGTGGGGTTGCGGCCCGCGTCATGGTACACCTGGCCGTCAGTCTGGCTGTCGTCGCCGGGATCCGCGTCACCACAGGCAGGGTCCTGCGCCGTCGTTGCGTTCGGGTTGAAGGGCAACCGGTTCGTGTCATAGGCTACGGAGCCTGAGCCGATCCCCTCGGCGAAGAGGATGAACTGCGACGGGTTCTTGATGTCCGCGCTGTTCCCCTCGCCCCAGGGGCGGAAGGAGGGGTCGTAGCTGGCGGCTCCGCCGCCGAGGGTGTAGGAGACGTTCAGACTGGAACTGGGGCAGTGCCAGAGGCTGGTGGACGCGTTGTACTTGCGCATCTCGTTGATCCAGCCGACGCCGGACCGCTCTCCCAGCGGCACCCACCCCGTAGAGAAGATCAGGGTGTTGTCCCACTGGTCCAGGTACATGTGCATGG
This sequence comes from Armatimonadota bacterium, assembly GCA_036504955.1. Taxonomy (GTDB): domain Bacteria; phylum Armatimonadota; class DTGP01; order DTGP01; family DASXUI01; genus DASXUI01. The sequence goes on along the minus strand of DASXUI010000498.1, from coordinate 1,654 downwards.
CCGTGCCGTACTGCTTCAGGTTGTTGACACAACTACTCTGGCGAGCCTTGTCCCGCGCGGCGGCGAAGACCGGGAACAGGATGGCCGCCAGGATGGCGATGATAGCGATGACGACCAGCAGCTCAATTAGGGTGAAGCCTTTAGCCTGCTGGCGGGGAGCCGTGCTCCGGCCGCTCATGGTTGTCTCCTTGGTCTCTATGCACACTGTTTCCATGTTTGCTAACAGGTTAGCTGTTTGCGCACCATCTGTCAACCGGCTCGCCTGGCACCGAGTTGGCGGCTTAGCGACGGTTTAGGGGGCCAAAACCGCGCTTCGGCCCCAACCATCGGCCTCCGGCCGGATCAGCCGGCGCCAGCCCTGATATGCGCCTCGCACGCCTGTTGGGCTCGGCCATCCACCCGCCGTCGCGCCCTGGGCGCCACCCTCGGCGATGGCGCCTGGCTCCGCCGGGCTTGGGGTCCCGAGGGCACTCCGCGCCCCCACTTCCTTTGGCGAGCCAGGGAGGCGTTCAAGCGACATGTTCGCCCAATCCGGAATCCACTTCAGCGCGCCGTGCGTGGACGACCAGGCAGCAACGGGGCCGGCAAGGGGCCTGCACACGGAGGGCCGCCGCGGCATGGATAACGGCGTGCGCTGCTGCCGTTGGGCTTCGGCTCCCGATGCGTCGTGCCCCCCGACCAGCACGTAGGGGTACGCGGTCGGGGCCGGTCCCCGGCCTTGGACCGGCGCTGTCAGGTCTCTGTCAAGCTGGCGTCAGTGTGTTGCCAGAGATGGGGGCTAGGATCTCGGCCTGTGCTCTTGGCAAGACACCCTTGGTGCTCCCCACCGCGCGTGAGGGAGACCCTTCGCCCAGAGGCGGGCCGGGCGGGCTTGTTCGGACACGGTACCTATCGGTTCACCTGGCGGCGGACCCCGCGGCCGGGGAGGCGGGACCTCGAGAAGGAGGGGATATGAGAGGCAGGTTACTAGGCTTGGCTTTGGGCTTGGCGCTTACCATCGGTGGCGCCCAGGCACAGACAGGCTACCAGATTGACGTCACCACCACCTACCAGACCGCTCCCGGACCTGGCATCGACTTCGGGACTCAGGGCAGCCCGGATACGGGTTACGCCCTCATCACCAACAACGGAGCCTCCACCTTCACCGGCATGATCACCGGCAGCGGCACCGCGGTGGGTGGGACGGATGTCTTCGTAACCACGGGCCCCGGCTTCGTTCTGGCCCCGGGCGCCACGGTGAAGCTCGGCTTCGGTCCGGAGTCCAGCAACCAGGGCGGCTTCAACACTGACGGGCCTGGTGCCCCACAGTTCGGCATCCAGCTCTCCATCAACGGTGACTTCACCTTGGGCGCCGACACGGAGAACAAGCTGCTCCAGGTCTTCGATAAGGACATCCACTCCGGCGTGCCGCGCACCAACCCCTTCGGGGCCGTCACTGACGCCTACGTGCTTCAGGGCGGCGACCCCTTCGGGCGTGACACCGGCGATGCTTACGAGACCACTCAGGCCAATGGCCACTTCCAGTTCTTCGAGAAGGGCAAGAGCACGCCCGAGCCGACCAACCTGGCTATGGTGCTGCCGATGCTCGCCCCGCTGGGCCTGCTGATCCGCCGCAAGCGCTCCTAACCGCGGCATCTACCGGGAGCGGCCCCTG
>DASXUI010000497.1:0-7366 GCA_036504955.1 Armatimonadota bacterium | reverse complement strand
TCGCCGGCTGAGTCTCAGTCGCCGACGGAACCGGCCTCGAGAGGATCTGCCTCTGCGCAATCATGGGCATCGCGATGCCGGCGCCCATCATGGCTGCCATGCCCATGCCCGCCATCACGCTGGGAAGGGCCCTCGGGTTGGACATCCCAACCAGCTTCCTGAGGCGAAGCCCCTTGCCGTCCACGGAGACGGAGAAGGATATGGACCGGAGGTCGCTCAGACCCTCCGCCATCTGCTCTCCCATCGGGCTCGCCATCCAGGCCGCCTGGAAGAAGGCCATGCCGGCGCCCACCAGGATCGAGGGATCGATGTAACCAACCAGCCGTGCATCGCCACCGGCTACAGCGCGGGCAGCCTTGAAGGCGTCAGTGTCAGCTAGCGAGACCTCCTGGCCCTCGATGGCGCCGATGGACTCCTCCAAAGTCCGCTGATCGGCGGCGATCACCAGGTAGCGGTCCACGGCGGCCAGCACCATGGGCCCCGCCTCCTTGGCGTTGGGAGTCTGGAGGAACTGCACCGGGTGGTCGCCCAGGCGCCCTTCCTTGAAGGTGAGGATACCGACGCTTCCCACAAGCGTCTGAACGGCGGCCCACTGGTCCTTGAGCGTGGCGGCATCCTTCGCCGCGATGCTGATGACCCAACTAGGGCTGGGAACGGCTGTCCTCAGCGCGACGGCCGCGTCGTTGCCAAGCAGTCCCATCAGGCTGGGAAGCAGAGCCTTGAGGCCCGCCAGAGGGCCCGCGTCTCCAGCGACCTTCTGGATCTGCTCAACGATGGCGCCAGGATTCCCCAGGGCGACCGCCGCCAGAGACCCGTCAACGATGGGCTTCATGGCGTCGCCGGTGACTGGTGGAAGGCCACCGGCCATCTGCAGAATCTGCTGCGCCCGTGGGTCGGAGGAGGTCACCACCAGCTCACTGACCAGCCCTTCCTGCTTGAAGGCGGTCGATCCAACGATGGTCCCCTCGGGTACCTCCTTGGGAGCACCAAGCATGGAGGGAAGTGCCGCGTACCGAAAGATGCCCTCGGGCGCGGACCTGAGCGCCTCCCGCAGGGGGCTGGCATCCGGGCTGGCGGGAGTAGCCAGCACCTTATCTGTCATAGAGCTGCTGGAGGAGGCAACCAGCACGCTGCCGTCAACGATGCCGTAGCTCAGGAGCGTGTCCCCGGAGGGCCTCTTCCAGCTATGAACCACGGCTCCCGGCCGCTCAGCACGGTCCAACGTGTAGGTTCTCAGGAAGGCACCCAGGGTTCTGCGAAGCGTGCGCTCCACTCGCGCCGCATCCTTCACTTCGGCAAGCACCAGGATGTCGGGCATCCTGGCGCCGGGGGTCATGCGCACCACTATAACTCCCCGTGAGCCAAGGGCCCCCATCACGTCCTCGCGTAGGTTGATGTTCACTCCCACACCTCGAAGCATCTTCTCGAAGCTCTGGCGGAAGAGCTCACCGGCTTTCGGATGTGGGTCCGGCATTGAAGCCAGAAGCCGGACGCTGTCGGAGTCCGGGCTGAAGTCCAGCATCGCTGCCGCCCCGGCGTCCGGGGGAACAAGGTCCAGCAGATCCCTCGCGACAGCCGCTGGGCCTGCCAGAGCCCAGATTGCCAAGGTGACCATCAGTCCCAGACTGAGGTAACGCGCTCTCATCCCTACCCTCCCTCGGTGGCTACACCACTGCATCAGGAATACGGTCGCTTCTTAGACACTACGGCCCGCGGCTCCTCCTAGTTCGCTCCGCTCGCCTCCACGGCGCATACCGCCAGCGGCCCCCGCTTGGAGGCCCCGCCACGGACGCGTGTTGAGGCCGGGCATCGCCAGTGAGTGTACTGCCACTGGCCCCAGGTCAGTTCATGTCCGAGCTCCGACGGCCTCCCGCCCTTGCACAAATCGCTTGCGGGCGGCAGCTACAGGCACGGGTACCGATACCCGCGGTGCGCCCCTGAAGACCCTCAGGAGGAGGGCTCATCGCTCTTCGTCGGATCGGGCCCCCAAAGGATGGCGGCAGATGAATCCTCATGGAACGATCAGGCTCGTCGCGGCTGGCCTCGCAGTCCTCGCGTCCTCGGTGCTCCCCGCCGGGCGGCTTCAGGCGGACAGTCCCTACCTCTTCTCCACCGGCGGCCCCGATGGCCGTCTGGCATCCGGTGCCGTCATCCCCACCCCCGGGCTGCAGGAGATCGAGACGGCCGACGATTTCGCGCTCTCCCTCAAGACGACCATCAAGGAGGTCACCTTCACGGGACTGCTGCCCCTGGGGCTTCCCCTGACTTCCGTGCAGGACGTGAGCATCGGCATCTACCGAGTGTTTCCGAAGGACTCCTTGGTCCCGCCCTCGGGGAACGTGCCGACTAGGACCAACTCGCCGTCGGACGTCGAGTTCACCGGCCGAGACGCCTCGGGGGGAAGCCTTAGCTTCACAACGGATCTGATCAACCCCAGCTTCACCGCTGGCAACTCGGTCGTGAATGGAATCCATCCCATCCCCGGCCAGCTTACCAACGGCGAGGGCCCTGTCACCGGCCAGGAAGTGACTTTTCACGTCACACTTACCACGCCGGTCACCCTGGATCCCGACCATTACTTCTTCGTGCCACAGGTCCAGCTTAACGACGGCCAGTTCTTGTGGCTCTCAGCCCCCAAACCGATCACGCCGCCCGGCACCCCCTTCGTGCCGGACCTCCAGACGTGGATCCGCAACGCCGACCTATCGCCGGACTGGCTCCGGGTTGGGACGGACGTCATAGGATCAGGGACCTACAACGCCTCCTTCACGCTCTCGGGCACCACCGTTGACTCCACGGTGCCGGACGGCTCGGCGCTGGCCCTTTTGCTGGGAGGCCTGATGCCTGTGGGCTTCTCGGCTCTGCGGGCTCGCCGCCGGTCGGCGTAGACCACCAGGCAGGCTCTGTAATCTGGTCTGGGCGCCAAGGGGCAGCTTCAGCCCCGCCACATGGACGTCTGGTCTCCACCTCACAGGGCGACGGGGCAGGAAGCTGCCGGCCCAGGCGGAACAAGGGAGCGAGACAACGCTCTCTTCTGTCCCGGCGACTCCGAGAGGCGCTCGCCGGCCGCCTCCGGAGGTGTTGATGACCGAACCGCCGCCCGATGCCGGGCCTTCGAACAGGAGGCGCCCCGCGCGTGCCGGAGCTACCGAAGGCCCCGGCGCACGATCCGCACTTCTGCGGAGGCGCTGTGTACTGGCGCTGAAGGTCGCCGGAGTGGCTTACGTGGTGGCTCTTGCGGGGCTGACCTGGCTTCAGAGCTACGTCCTGTACCCCGGCAGGTACTTCCAGGGGACCAAGGCCTCCCGGGTCACGCCGCCCCCCGGCGGCACGGCCGTATCCCTGACCACCCCCTCCGGGGATACGGTGAGGGGCATCTACCTCTCCGCCCCCGCCCAGACCTCGATCAGGCGTCCCCCTGCCACCGTGCTCTTCCTTTACGGAAACGCGATGAACGTCGCGATGGCGGTGCCCGCCCTAGAGTGCGCTAACTCCCTGGGCTGCGCCGTGCTGTGCATCGACTATCCCGGCTACGGGCAGAGCAGCGGCAGGCCGTCGGAGAAGGGGTGCTACGAGGCCGCCGAAGCCGCCTACACGTACCTTACGGGAGCCAGAGGCGTGGAGCCTGAGCGGCTGATCGTGGTGGGATGGTCGCTGGGCGGAGCAGTGGCGATTGATCTGGCCTCGAAGCACAGGGTCGGAGGGCTGGCCGCGTTGTGCACCTTCAGCAGCATGTCAGCGATGGCACACCGAAGGTTGCCGATGTTCCCGACCGGCCTCATGCTCCGGGAGAGGTTCGACAGCGCCGGCAAGATGCCCAACGTTCGCTGCCCCGTACTGCTCGGCTTCGGCGCGGAGGACCGGACCGTCCCCGCCGAAGAGGGGAACCTCCTAGCGGCCGCCGCCGGGGGACCCGTGACTCGCCTCTTGGTTCCAGGCTACGCTCACAACGACTTCCTTGCCCCCGGCAATAGGGCACTGTGGCGCGCCCTAGGCGAGCTAGTGGAGAAAACTCAGAACAGCAGCGATCCATCAGGCGACGGTCCGCGGAGATTGGGCGCGCCCCGGCAGGTGGAGACATCGCACGGTGCCGGGGGTGCCTGGCGCCGCGAGGGTATCCCAAGAGGCCGGCTTTGAGGCACCACCTCTAGCCCCGGAGGGGCGCCTCTACGTCAGCCGTGGGTAACACCCACGCCGCCGCCGGCCCAAGGCATCACCGCCTCTGTGCTTCCTCAGGCTCACGCCGCGGGGCCACCGGTCGGGGCCGGCGCGGCCGCCTTGGTACGAGCCAAGAAGTCCTCCACCATCAGCAGCCCGCTCTCCCCGGCGCGCTTCACCATCTTCAGAAGCGTCTCCATCCCAGAGACCTCCTCGAGCTGCTCGGTCACGAACCACTGGAGCATCCCGTCGCTCAGGTGATCACTCTCCCGCTTGGCCAGGCTTGCCAGTTCATTGATCTGGGCCGTAACCCGGAGCTCGTGGTCCAGGGCACACTGCACCGCATCCACCGCGGAACCGAACCGGCTCTGGGGCGCGGGGATGGAGGGGATCTCCGGGCTGCCGCCCGCTCCCACCACGTACTTCAGGAGCTTCATGGCGTGCATGCGCTCCTCGTCGGCCTGGGTGTAGAACCGTGCGGCAAGCTCGGGAAGGCTCTCCCCATCAAAGTAGGCGGCGATGGCCACGTACTGCAGGGAGGCCAGGAACTCATTCCCCACCTGCGTGCTGAGCGCGCTGCTCATGGTCTTGCTGATTAGCATCTTCCCTCCGAAGGCTACTACATGGGACTGGCGGTCGTTTGGGGCATACCGAAGCGGAGGAAGCGCTTGGCGTCGCCCTCACCAGGCACTTCGCCGCCCGCACTGCCCGCTCCTGGAGCCAGCAGCCACTTGTGAGTCGGCTCATCACCCTTACCTAGCAGACCATCGCCTTCTGGTTTGACCATGGCTGCTCCGACCCGGTAGAATAGAAGGGTTCAGAGCCCGCCTCCCGACGCCCCGCCGACCTGCCTAGCGTCCCCTCTCGTGCCACCCGGTGACACTGCCCACATGTCTTCTTCTCAGTCGCACATCCGCAACTTCTGCATCATCGCGCATATCGACCACGGTAAGTCCACCCTGGCGGATCGCATCCTTGAGCACACCGGCGCGCTCTCCCACCGCGACATGCAGGCCCAGGTGCTGGACTCCATGGACCTCGAACGCGAGCGCGGCATCACCATCAAGATGACCGCCGTCCGCTTCGACTACCGGTCTCGCGATGGCGGCACCTACGAGTTCAACCTGATCGACACCCCCGGCCACGTGGACTTCGCCTACGAGGTCTCCCGCAGCCTTGCCGCCTGCGAGGGCGCGATCCTCGTGGTGGACGCCGCCCAGGGCGTAGAAGCGCAGACCCTGGCGAACGTGAACCTGGCCTTCAACAGCAACCTCACGCTCGTGCCGGTGATCAACAAGATCGACCTTCCGGCGGCAGACCCAGAGCGGGTGAGGCATGAGATTGAGGAGACGCTGTCGCTGGACGCCTCGGAGGCCATCCTAGCCAGCGCCAAGGCGGGGATCGGCACCGAGGAGATCCTAGAGGCGATCGTTCAGCGAGTCCCGCCACCCTCCGGTGACCCGGACGCTCCCCTGCGGGCCCTCATCTTCGACTCCCACTTCGACACCTACCTGGGGGCCGTCGCCTACGTGCGGGTCGTCGACGGCGCGCTCCGCAAGGGGCAGCGTATACAGATGATGGCCTCCGGCAAGGTCTTCGAGGTCCACTCCCTGGGCGTGTTCCGGCCCACCATGACCCCAACCGATGAGCTGACCGCAGGTGAGGTCGGCTTCGTGACCGCCAGCATGAAGAGCATTGGCGATACCGCGGTGGGTGACACCATCACGGAGGCCGAGCGGCCCGCCGCGGGGATGCTGCCAGGCTACAAGAAGGCCAAGCCAATGGTCTTCTCCGGCCTCTACCCCATCGACAGCAACCAGTACGCCGACCTGAAGGATGCCCTCATCAGGCTGCAGCTCAACGACTCCGCCCTCGTCTTCGAGCCGGAGACCTCGGCGGCCCTGGGCTTTGGCTACCGGTGCGGATTCCTGGGCCTGCTCCACGCCGAGATCGTCCAGGAGCGCCTGGAACGAGAGTTCGAGCTGGAGCTCATCGCGACCGCGCCCAGCGTCGAGTTTCGCGTCCATACCACGGACGGCAAGGTAACGGAGATCGACAACCCCGCCCTGATGCCCTCACCGAACCACCTGGAGAAGATCGAGGAGCCCTACGTCACGTCCACCATCCTCGTTCCCTCGGAGTTCATCGGCGCCTGCATGGAGCTGTGCACGGAGCGACGCGGCACCTTCGTCAACATGGAGTACTCCGGCGAGAAGCGCGTGATGCTTCACTACCGGCTGCCCCTGGCCGAGATCCTGATGGACTTCTTCGATCAGCTCAAGAGCCGCACTCGGGGCTACGCCTCCTTCGACTACGAACCGGCGGGCTACCACGAGGCCAACATGGTGAAGCTGGACATCCTGATCAACGGCGACCCCGTAGACGCCCTTAGCTTCATCACCCACCGGGACCGCGCCGCCCAGCGGGGCCGGCAACTAGTGGAGCGCATGAAGGCGATAATCCCGCGGCAGCTCTTCGAGGTCCGCATCCAGGCGGCCATCGGCGCCAAGGTGATCGCCGCCGAGTCCGTGCGCCCCCTTCGCAAGGACGTCATCGCCAAGTGCTACGGCGGCGACATCACACGCAAGCGCAAGCTGCTGGAGAAGCAGAAAGAGGGCAAGAAGCGGATGAAGCAGGTCGGCAGCGTTGAGATCCCCCAGGAGGCCTTCCTCAGCGTTCTCCGCGTGGGTGACTAGCCGGCCGAGCGGGTCGGGCTAGTCCGGGGGCCGGGCTCCCCAGAGGCGCCGCGGGTCCGGCGCCGCTCCAGAGCCGGCCGGCGGCCTCCGACCGCTGGCTCCATAGGTGCGTACCCGGGACCGGGCGACCGCAATTCGAGCCCTTCGCCCGCCCTCGTGCCGCCTCACGACCCACATCATGGCACCAAACGCCCCACCGTGACGTCCTTATGTTGTGGAGGAAAGGGCCTGGGCGGCACCTTGGGCGCAAGGCCCACTGATGCTCCTTGCTCCAGGCGAACGGGCGTGCTTGACCGCTTCTCCAGCCTTTTGTTACAATCCCCCTGGCCGGGACGGATCTGCACCTGCAGTTCGTCCCCTTTTTCATTCTCTCGGAGGGAACGCATGTTGTTGAGACGGGCCACGGGGCTGCTTGCCGTCACCGTGTTGCTCTCGCTTCCAGGGGCCTGGGCGGCGCGACCCTCCGCCCGGAAGGTGCCCCACCGGGTCGCACAGAGGTCCACTGCCTCTGC
>DASXUI010000496.1:0-4353 GCA_036504955.1 Armatimonadota bacterium | reverse complement strand
CATCCCTCGTGGGGACTTCCTGAGGCTGATGGAGCGGGTGCAGCCCGAGGTCAGGCGCCTCGCCACCATCCCCGCCATCGGGCAGCCCACCGAGTTCGAGGTGAAGACCTTGCTTGGCTTCCTCCACTTTGCCGAGCGCGAGGTTGACCTGTCCGTGCTCGAGGTGGGCCTCGGGGGGCGGCTTGACGCCACGAACGTGGTGACCCCGACGGTCTCGGCCATCACCAGCATCGGCCTAGACCACGTGGACCGGCTCGGTGGATCGCTGGAGTCCATCGCCTGGGAGAAGGCAGGCATCATCAAGCCGGGGGTCCCTTGCGTAGTGGCCGCAGAGGGGCCTGCACTGCGAGTGATCGAGGGCGTGGCCCGCGAGCGCGAGGCGCCCCTGCTTCGGGTCGGCAATGAGGTGCTATGGGAGGGCAGTAACGGGTGCCTGCACGTTAGCGTCGAGGGCCGGGCTTACGGGCCCTTCACCCTCGGACTGCGCGGCCCCTTCCAGCGCTCCAACGCGGCGGTGGCCGTCGCCATGGCTCACCTCCTGAGGCAGCAGGGGTGGAGCCTTCCGGACAGGGCGCTGGCCCAGGGGCTGAGCGACGCCTACCAGCCGGCGCGCATGGAGGTGATTCAGCGGGAGCCGACCGTGCTTCTGGACGGCGCGCACAACCTGCCCGCTGCCCTGGCACTGAGGGAGGCGCTAGCTGAGGGCTTTCCCAGGCGCCGGCTGATTCTGGTACTGGGGATGCTGCGCGGCCACAACGCCGAGGACGTACTTCGCCAGTTGGAGCCGCTGGCGGACCGGATCATTCTGACCGCGGCGGACGCGCCCCGGGCCGCCGACCCAGAGGACCTCCGTCAGCTCCTCTCGCGCCCAGACAAGGCCGACGTGATCCTGCCGGTTCGGAGCGCCTACGAGCGGGCACTGGAGATCGCGGATCCCGAGGACTTGGTTCTGGTGACTGGCAGCTTCTACCTGATGACCGAGATCCCCCGGGCGGCGGCCGTATGCTCGATCCCCGCCTCGGCAGCCTACGCCTCTTGAGCGAGCAGTCCCCCTACTTCGAGCTACTGAGCACCTGCCCTGCCACCGGGGCACGGCGCGGGCGCCTACATACGGCTCACCGAGTGGTGGATACCCCTGTCTTCATGCCGGTGGGCACCAAGGGCACCGTGAAGGCGATGAGCCAGCAGGAGCTGCTGGCGATGGGCTTTCCCATCATCCTCGGCAACACGTACCACCTCTACCTCCGTCCCGGCCACGAGCTGGTCCGCGAGGCGGGCGGCCTCCACCGCTTCATCGGCTGGGAGGGCAGCATCCTCACCGATAGCGGAGGCTTTCAGGTCTTCTCGCTCCAGCACATCCGCCGCATCGCGCAGGACGGCGTTAGGTTCCGCTCCTACATCGACGGCTCTCAGCACCTCTTCACGCCTGAGCGGGTGATGGAGGTTGAGCTGGCCCTCGGCGCGGACATCATCATGGCATTTGACGAGTGCCCCGCCAACCCATGCACCCACCAGTACGCCCTGGAGTCCTTGGGGCGCACTCACTCCTGGGCCCAGCGGTGCGCGGACTCCTACGGCCGCCTCAGGCTGGAGCAGGAGTGGCCCAACCCAGATCCGAAGCTCTTCGGCATCGTCCAGGGCAGCATCTACGAGGACCTGCGAGCCCAGAGCGCCGACTTCATTGCATCGCTGGACACGCCAGGGATCGCCATCGGGGGTGTTTCGGTCGGGGAGAGTCGGGAGGACGTGCTCCGGGTGATCGAGTGGACGGCGCCGAGGCTGCCGGCGCACAAGCCGCGCTACCTCATGGGGGTGGGCACTCCTAAGGATATCCTGGACTCGGTGGAGCGGGGTATCGATATGTTCGACTGCGTGCTGCCATCAAGGCTGGGGAGAAACGGCTCCGCTTACACCAGCCTGGGGCGCGTGAACCTGAAGAACCAGCGCTTCACCCGCGACTTCTCCCCGCTGGACCCCAACTGCGACTGCTGGTGCTGCCAGAACTACACGGCCGCCTACATCCGGCACCTGTACATGTCGGACGAGATGCTGGTCTCACGGCTCCTCACCTACCACAACCTCTACTTCTACCAAACGCTCATCTCCGGCATCCAGACATCCATCGAGCAGGGCTGCTTCCCTGCCTTCAGGGATGCGTTCCTGGAGCGCTACGAGGGCGGCGACAGGGCGTAGCTGCTCCTCACGCCCCTACCCCCTGCCGAGAGTCCGTGGCTCCCACGCAGATCTGAGCGCAATGCCTTCGCTTGCCCCAGATACGTACCTGAGTCCCCTCGCCCGCCGCGCGGGAGAGGGGGTAGGGGCGTGAGGGGCGGCTACGCCCGCGCCAGACAGCGCGGCTACCGCCCTACCGCGATGAGTACGGAATCGCGCGCGAGCTCCTGCCAGGCCGAGGGGAAGAGCCCCAGCACCATCACCCCAACCACCGCCACGCCCAGCGCGATGCCAAGCGGCACGTTCTTGGGCTTCGCGGGAGCGTCGCCCTCCTGACGCTCCATGTAGAGCGACACCACCACCCTCAGGTAGTAGAAAACGCTCACCACGCTATTCAGCACGGCAACAACCACCAGGCCCGGGTACCCCGCGTCCAGCGCAGTCTGGAACAGGTAGAACTTGGCGAAGAAGCCCGCGGTGGGGGGAAAGCCGGAGAGCGAGACCATGAACACTACCATCGCCGCCGACGCCCACGGGTAGCGGAAGCCCAGGCCGCTGAGGCCGGCGTGGGAGAGGTTCGTCTCGCCCTGGTTCCCCAGGTAGATAAGCACCATGAAGGCGCCCACCGTCATGAAGGTGTAGGACAGCAGGTAGAAGACCATCGCGGAGGAGGCCTGGCTGTTGCCCACCACCAGAGCGATCAGCAGGTAGCCGGCGTGAGCGATGCTGGAGTAGGCAAGCATCCTCTTCAGGTCCGTCTGGTTGGTCGCCACCAGGTTCCCCACCGTCATCGTACAGATGGAGAGCCAGAAGAGGGTGGTAACCCACTCACCGTGCATTTGGGCGAAGCCCGAAGCGAAGACCCTCAGGAAGGCCGCGAAGGCCGCGGCCTTGACTCCGGTAGCCATGAAGGCCGTGATGGGCGTGGGAGCCCCCTCGTAGACGTCCGGAGCCCACACGTGGAAGGGGAAGGCCGCCACCTTGAAGCCGAAGCCCACGACCAACAGGGCCAGACCCGCCAGGAGCAGCTTGTCGCCCGTCGTGCCGGTACGGGCCAGCGTCTCGCCGATCTGGTAGAGCCCGGTGCTGCCAGTCGCTCCGAAGACCAGCGCGATGCCGTAAAGCAGAAAGGCGGTCGCGAAGGCGCCGATCAGCAGGTACTTGAGGCCCGCCTCGTTCGACTCCAGTTTGCCTCTGGCGAAGGCGGTCAGGATGTAGACGGAGATGGAGAGCGTCTCAAGCCCCACGAAGACCATGATGAGGTCCAGGGCCCCTGCCATCAGGGTCATGCCCAGCGTGGCGAAGAGCAGCAGGGCGTAGTACTCTCCCAAGGGCATCTTCTCGCGCTCGAGGTACCCCGGCGACGCCAGCACAGTGAGCCCGCAGCCGAGCAGCAGGATCAGGGTCACCGCCAGTCGGAAGTTGTCAATCGCCAGCATATTGCCGAAGTGATACTCCGCGCGCCCCCAGAGCTGCAGCGTAGCGAAGCCCGACAGGATCAGTGTCGCCAGCGTCACCCAGGGGAGGCTACTTCGCTGCTCCTTGGGCAGGGAGAAGTCCAGCGTCAGGACCAGGAGGGCGCCCAGGGTGAGAACCAGCTCAGGAGCGAGGGCGGTGAGGTCAGGGGCAGAGAGAGACATGAAGCTCCCTTCATAAGTCCCGGTTGGGGCAGGCGGGGTTTGAGACACGCGCGACAACGCGCGGTTGGGTAGCTCGTCCGTTAGGGATTATAAGCCACGCGGGGGGCAGAGTCAAACCAACTGAGAGCAAGCGTGCTGGCACCTCGTGCCGCATGCTGTCCCCCCCGCGGCAGGGGCCCGTCCCCTCGTTGTAGAAGCCCTGGCTTAGCCTGCGTTATTCACGAGAGCGGGCGGAAGCCCGCGCCATGCGCGACGCGCAAGCGCCTCGTGCATCGTGCGGGTTAGGCACCAGGATAGGGTCTCCCACTGGCAGCGGACCCAGCAGACCGGCCCGGAGGGCCGCGGCTCGCACGCTGCCGGCCCATCTGTGTCGCTTGTGTCCCTTCCTGGTTTTCCCCACTCGGAGGCGCCATGGACAGCGGCCGCCTAAGGCAGCTCCTAAGGCTCACCCGCATCCCCCATCTGGGAGCTGGCGGCATCCGGCGCCTGCTGGATCTCAGCGCCCGGCACCCGGAGGTGCTGGACACCTTCCTGGACTGGG
>DASXUI010000495.1:0-7896 GCA_036504955.1 Armatimonadota bacterium | reverse complement strand
CAGCACCCACAGGCTTACTACAAAGACTATCTTCTGACAAGGAATGAAGATATCGTTGGTCCGCCTCACGGGGTTTCGGAACTACACTCAGGAATCCGTGTCTCCAGGACCCGGAGCCAACCTGTTCCTGGGCCGAAACGGCCAGGGCAAGACCAACCTTCTTGAGGCGATGGCTCTGCTCTCCACCACACGGTCACCGCGGACCTCTCGAGATACGGATCTGGTGGGCTGGGACGCGGAGTGGGCCTCCGTCAGCGTGGAGGTGGACCGCGAGCGCCGCAACGACCTGAGGCTCGAGGTCCGCATAGAGGCGGACGGCACCAAGCAGGTGCTGATAAACACGGTCCGGCACCCACGAGTGGTGGACCTGCTGGGCGAGCTGAACACCACCACCTTCTGGGTGGAGGACATCGAGATAGTGCGGGGCGACCCCTCGGTGCGCCGGCGCTTCCTCAACCAGGAGATCAGCCAGCGAAGCCCGCACTACTGCCATGACCTCGCGTACCTGAGACGCGTGCTGGAGCATCGCAACCGGCTGCTGAAGCAGCTCCACCAGCGTGGTTCGGCCAGTGACTCGCTCTCGGTGTGGGACGAGCAGCTCGTGACCCACGGCAGCCGAATCATCGAGCAGAGGCGCGCCTTCGTGGAGTCCCTAAGGGCGCCGGCGAACACCTACCACCAGCAGCTCACTGAGGGCGATGAGGAGCTGGACCTGCTTTATCAGCCCTCCTTCGAGCTAGCGGAGGGCGAGGGGCCCGAGGCGCGCTTCTACGAGGCCCTGGAGGCCCAGAGAGAGGCAGAGATAGGACGGGGCGTCACTCTGGTGGGTCCCCACCGTGACGAGGTGACCTTCCTCATCAATGGACGGGACGCGCGGACCTTCGGATCGCTGGGCCAGCAGCGGTCCGTTTCCCTCAGCCTGAAGCTGGCGGAGATGGCGTCCCTGGAGGCGGAGCTGGGCGAGAAGGCAGTCCTCCTGATGGATGACCTCTTTGCTGACCTGGACCGCCGGCGCATCACGGCGCTGCTGAAGGCCGCCCTGCCGGGCCGCCAGAGCTTTCTGGTCTGCACGGAGCCGGACCTGCTGCCGAAGGAACCCATTGAGGGCGCGACGTGGTACCGGGTTGATCGTGGGAGGGTGACAGCATGGAAGGCCTGAGCAGCCTGCGAACGGTGATCCAGGACTCGATGCAGGGGCCCAAGCGTGGCGGCGCCCTGCGGGACCTGGCCTGCGCGAAGCACTGGCCGGAGGTGGTGGGAGATGCCGTCGCGTCCGCCACCAAGGTGCAGTCCCTGCGTGAAGGTACCCTCTACGTCGCCACCGTCTCCTCCACCTGGGCTTACGAGCTCAGCTTCTTCCGGGAGGCCTACATTCGCGGCCTGAACGAGAAGCTAGGTGAGGCCGCCATCCGCGCCATCCACTTCCGAGTGGGCAGAGTGAAGCCCCCTCCGCAGCCGGAGCAGGAGGCCGCTCCTCCCCCTCCTCCTCCCCACGAACCAGACCTTCTTACCGAACCATCTCGCGCCGAGGTACAACGAATCGCTGGCTTGGTTCCCGACCCCGAGGTTAGGACGCGGCTTGCGAAGGTGCTCACCCGGGAGACCCAGAGACAGGAGTGGCGCCGCAAAGAGGGCTGGAGCCCCTGCGCCCGCTGCGGAAGCCTCCACCCAAGCCCCAGCGGCATCTGCCCCCTCTGCGCCCTAGAGGTCCGCCCCCGTCGCAAGTGACCCGTCGATTGCGGCCAACGCTGTCTGTCTGCCGATCATCTGAGGGGCTCTCGGCCAGACACGCAGTTGGGGCGCAGGCGTCTCGCCTGCGCGATGCTGCCCAGCCGCATACTAGCGGAGAGCCGCCGGCCCATCCCTGGTGGGGCGGGCGTCTCGCCTGCCACTCGGCCGCAGGTCGAGAGGGTCTACTCCCTCACTCCACCGGATCGCTCTTGGCCTCAAGCCAACAACCCGAGGCAGTTGGGGCGCAGGCATCTTGCCTGCGCGGCCCCGTCCGACCTCTGGCCCGTCCCTGGTGGCACTAGAAAGATGCTCGTATTCGGCCCCGACCGACCCCCAGCCCAGGGGTCCACCACCGGCCCGTCCCCCGTGGCGCGAGCGTCCCGCTTGCGACTCGGCCGCAGGCCGAGAGGGGGTGCCCCGGAGGGCCGCGCCGCAGAGGAGGTTAGCGTTGCATACCCAAGCTGCCGGGCTTTGGGCTCCCCGGATGGTTTCCTCCGCGCTGGAGCCGGCTAACAGCCCTCAGACGTCGGGTCTCCACCAACAGAGGTCCGAGGGGAGGTTCTGAGCGCGCTTCAGCGCGCTTCCGCGAGATGTCGCCCCGTGCTTCAGCGCGGGGATCACCAACGGAGATCTCTGAAGCCCCGAGAGCTTGCGACTGCCAACGCTGACCTTCAGTGCGCCGTAACCCTCCGGCGCCGCACTCCCTCCAACGGACCCATCTTCTGGTCTATCAATCTAGGTGAGGGGATCCACGCACCCAACGGCGCCACGCCGTCCCGCCGAGGGACGGCTCGACACTAGCCCGAGGAGTTCACTCCCGGGCGTCCTGTCTGTCTTGGCCGTAGGTGCTGCCTCCTAGCACTTACGCTAGCTCCGACGCCTTGCCGCGTAAAGAGAGCCCCTCCTATGAACACGCCCCCAGTGATCGTGCCCGATACCAACCTCATCTTGGCAGCCCACTGGAACCCCCGCTCCGCCTCTCACCAGCTCCTTGAGGCCGCGGAAGCCGGCCGGGTCACCCTTGCGATGAGCGAGGATCTCGCCGCCGAGATCCGCCATCTTCTGTCCACCATCCACGCGCGCTCGGAGTACGTGGCCTGGATAGAGGCGCTGCTTCGCGAGGCAACCTGGGTGGAGCCCTGGGTGCGCCTAGAGGGTGTGGTTGAGGACCCCGACGACGACAAGCTGCTGGAATGCGCCCTGGCCGCCGAAGCCGACTACGTCGTCACCAGTGACGACCACCTCCTGCGCCTCGGGCAGTTCGCCGGCGTCCGCATCGTGAAGCCCAGGGCAGCGCTCCAGGCAGTAGATCCCCGTAACGCCGGCTGATACGCCCAGTCCCTCCGGCGACGCCTTGGGCGGCGCGGATCGCTGGACGCCTCATGCTCGTGAGCGGTGCGAACCACCTTAGGCGCCTACCCCGGATGGGGCTCCAGGGGCGACGTATCACCAACAAGCCAGAGGTGCCCCAAAGGGTTGATGAAGGCGCCCTGCCGGTGCTTGCCCCAGGGCATCTCGTGGTCCCGCACGGGGTCGTGGGTGCCGTCCGCGCCCGCCTCGACGGCGCGCCTGACGGAGGAGTCGGGGTCGTTCACGAGGACCTCGACTCTCACCGTCGCGGTACCCAGCTGGGAGGGGCACTCCCATCCCTTGTTGGGGGGCTCCGCGAGGAAGGGGGGGGTCCACCGACCTTCAAGCCTACCACCGAACCCAGGTTCCATAGCTCAACGGCGCCCAGGGCCTGCTTGTACCACTGAACGGCCTCCGCCACCTCTGGTACGGCCAGCATGAGCGAGATCACTGGCCCTCGGGCTTCACCAGCTATCCATGCACCCCAATCCGGTGGGTCTTGCGGGGGAAGTACGCCGGCACTTCAGCCGGTACCTGGCGCGGGCGATCTGCTTGTCCCGTTGTCGCGGTCAGGCCTCGCCGCGCTCGAAGGCCTCCACGAGCGCCTTCGGGGCCTGAGTGCGCCAGGCCTGGAGAAGCAACTCCTCGAGCTCCTCGACGCCAACCGCGGACAGCCGCACCAGGACCGCCGGGAAGCCGTTGTAGTGCGGCTCGGTGAAGAACTTGCCCGGGTCGGAGGCTAAGAGCGCCTCCTTGTCCAGCCAGTTCGCGACCCGGACCGCCACTACCTCGGAGCTGGGTACCTTGGGTTTCCTGGACTCCACGCGCTCGTTCCACGCCCACACGAAACCCTTTTGCTTGCTCTTGCTGCGGACCGAGAAGGCGAAGTGTCCCTCAGCCTCGCTCGTATCCGGCAGTGCCAGCGCGATACGCCGCACGTCCTCCCGATCGGCCATCGCCACCGCCTAGACTGAGGGCCTCCACATTCCGACAGACGACGAGGCTAGCCCAACAGCTTCCGCATCTCTCCAAGGATGCGGGGGACGGCCACCATGGCGTCCTCGGCGGCTTCGTACTCCAGTACCACGTAGCCCCGGTAGCCGGCCTTGCGCAGGATCCCGATCTCCCGAGGCAGGTCGCCAAGCTGCTTCCTCTGGCCCGCCGGGGTGAGCTCCGTCTTCACCTGCACCGTCACGGCGTAGGGCGCCACCTGCTCCATCTCCTTGTAAGGGTCGGCGCTGCGGAAATTGCCCGTGTCCAAGTTCACGCCGAACCAATCCGACTGGATCGCCTTCACAATGCTCAGGAGCTGCTCCGCGGTGGTGACGATGCCGCCGTGGTTCTCTAGCCCCAGGAAGACCCCCCGTTTGGCCGCGTGTTCAAGCGCGATCTCCATGCACTCGATGGCGTTCTTGCGCGCGTCCTCCTCGGTCTGATCCTTGGCCGCCGTCCCCGCGAAGACCCGGATCACCGGCGCGCCGAAGTCAGCGGCGTAGTCCACCCACTGCTTCACGTGCGCGATCTCCTTGTCCCGGGCGGGACCGGCCGGCAGCGTGAAGGCGTTGCCCACTGAGGTGCTGGACACGTCCAGGCCCTGAAGGAAGCAGCGCCGCTTGATTCGGTTCAGGTACTCCGGCGTGATCTCCGTCGGGAAGTAGTAGGAGGTCAGCTCCACCGCGTCGACGCCCATCTCGGCGGCCTTGTCGATGAACTGCTCCAGGTCCATGCTCTTGTTGGCGCCGGTGAGCCACTGCCGGAAGGAGTAGGCGGCGCAGCTCAGGCGCAGCGGAGCCCTGCCCACGCGCTTGACCGGCTCCATCGCCGCCGCCGGCCGCGACGCGGCGAGGCCCCCCAGAGCACCCAGCGCGCCCGCGACGGTGTGGGTGAGGAAGAGACGGCGATTGGTGGGTCGATCCATGGCGTAGACTCCTCTGCGAGGGTGAAGCTAGTCGGGCAGGGGCTTGCCCTTCGTCTCCGGCGCGACGCTGGCGACGATGATGCCCAGCACGAAGATGAAGGCGGCCAGGCTTGCGGCGGTGCGGATGCTTCCCAGGTTGCCCAGATACAGCAGCGCGACCGCCGTGATCACGCGGCCGCCGTTGTAGCACAGGCCGCAGCCGCTGGCGCGCAGGCGCGTGGGGAAGAGCTCCGGCAGGTAGATGGAGTATCCGGCGAAGGGTCCCAGGGTGCAGAAGCCCATGATGCCGAAGAGCACCACCGCCTGGGCGAAGGTGTGGGTGAGCTGGAAGGCCGCCTGAACCGAGACGAAGGCAAGCAGGAAGGAGAGCTTGAAGGCGAAGCGCCGGCTGGTGCGCTCCGTGAGGAGGGTGAAGGCGAACATCCCCAACAGCGCGCCGAATTGCTGCGCGAAGAAGGCGGTGCTCTTGTAGTTCACCATCTCTTTCTTGCTGACGCCTTTGAGCGTCTCACCCAGCAGGTCTGGTGACCAGAAGGCGATGCCCCACACGCCGATGACGCCCACCGAGGCCAGCAGCACGCCGATAATGGTGTTGCGGCGCAGCGCGGGGTCCCTCATGAGCTGGCTGATGGCGCCCAGCTCCGAGCTGACCTTGTGCGTGGCGGACGCCTTACCGCGCGCCTCCCGCCACTTCTCCGGCTCCTGGATGCCCTTGTAGATCCAGACCACCAGCAGCGCCGGCAGCGTACCCACCAGGAACACTTCCCGCCATCCGAAGCCGAAGTACCCCATTGACATGTTCACGACGGCGGCCATCATGTTGCCTGCCGCGGAGAGCGTCTGAAGCACCCCCAGCGCCATGGCGCGAGAGCGGTCGGGGAAGGTCTCGGCCACCAGCGCCGCGCCCGCCGCGAACTCGCCCCCCACGCCCAACGCCGTCAGGAAGCGGAACAGGGCGAACTGCTCCCAGGTCTGCGCCACGGCGGAGAGGCCCGTGAAGGCCGCGTAGACCAAGATCGTCACCATCATGGTGCGGGTTCGGCCCAGTCGGTCCCCGATGATCCCGAAGAGGAAGCCGCCCACCGCCCAGCCCAGCATGAAGATGGAGGTCGAGACGTAGCCGTACCACGTGGCATCCGTGGCCAGCTTGGTGCTGGCAACGTGAACGCCCGCCGGAACCGCGTGGGTCACCAGGTCCAGCACCGCCGTCTGGCGCACCAGGTTGAAGAGGTGCTGGTCCATCGTATCGAAGAGCCAGCCCAGAGCGGCCACCGCCAGCACGATCCACTGGTAGCGCGTGATGCCCTGGTACCACCGGAGCGGCTGCCCCTGGTCCTTGCTCGTGTCCAGACTCACGTGGCCTCCCCCTGTCCTGTCTCCCGACTCGCTTCCCGTTCCGGCTATGCCTCGTCTTCCGCGGCCAGGGCCATCGCTGTAGTGCCTCCAAGCGCTCCGCCCCTGCCTCCCAGTCGTCGCCGCGCCCCCATTTCCCGCCTCGGGAAGAGGGGGTAGGGGGAGATAGGTTCCTCTCGGGTGGGCTCTCGTGTAGCTCCCAAAAGATCGCCCCCCAGCCGTCGCCGCGCCCCCTCTTCCCGCCTCGGGAAGAGAGGGTAGGGGGAGATAGGTTCCTCTCGGGTGGGCTCTTGTGTAGCTCCCAAGAAGATCGCCTCCCAGTCGTCACTGAGCCCCTCCTCTTCCCGTCTCGGGAAGAGGAGCCGGAGGAGATAGGAAAGGCCTGGAGCTAAGCTACCGCTGCAGCTCCAGCCAAAGCTTCCGGTAGTAGCCCATGAAGCGCTCCGGCTCCTTGCTCTCGGCGACCTCGGCAAGGGTGAAGCGGTCGTATCCGATGGACTTCAGGCCCGCGAAGAGCTCCCGATAGGGGTAGTCGCTGCTCAGCTCCGTGATGTGGCAGGAGCGGATGTCCTTCTTCAGCAGGTTGAAGTACTCCCGGATGGAGCCGTCCTTGAGGTCCGTGGGGTTCGAGTTCCAGCAGACTCCGACGCTGGCGTGGCTCGCCACGTCGATGATGCGGCGGATATGGGGCGGATGCTGAGTCTTGTTGCCGTGCACCTCCACCCAGATCTCCACTCCGTGCTCCGCGGCGAAGCGTCCGCACTCCGTCAGCGCGTGGCCGATCTGCTCCAGCGTCTGCTCGACTGGGACGCCCTTGTCATCGTTCAGCCCGTTGGGGCGAACCTTCACGCCCTTGGCGCCCACGTCCTCCGCCAGGCGCACGAAGGCCTTGCAGGTCTCCACGTTCGCCTGGACCTCCTTGGGGTCCATGCTGTGGAACTCACAGATGGAGCCGAGGCCCCAGAGGGTTACGCTCGAGTCCGCGAACCGCTGCCGGACCTCCTTCCGGGCCGCGGCGCCGAGGCTGGGCTCCACCCCGTGGGCGTGGGTTGTGCGCAGCTCCACTCCCTCGAAGTGGGCCGCCTGGCACTTAGCGATCAGCGTAGGGACGTCCCAGTCCTTCGCCAGGTTGTAGGTCACCGTTCCGAGCCTCATGCCTTTGGTCCCCCTTCGCGGCGCCTCCGCGCGGAGCGCCGCCTCCGCCTTCCGCCCGCCAGCAACCACCGCCGCACCCACGGCCAGGGCGCCCGCGAGCAGCTCCCTGCGGGTGCTTCTCACTTGGGGGCTCCGCCCAGCAGGAGCTGCGGCAGCTGGGAGTACCCGGCATACACCTCCGCCACGTGGCTCTCCGACTCATCGCCCTTGTGCGGGTAGAGCCGGTACCGGAACAGCACCGACTTGCCCTTCTCCAGCACGAAGTCGCCGGCGTGCTCCGGCTTCGCGGCATCGAAGTCGTGGAGTCCGAAGGGGTTGGCGGCGAAGAGCCCGTAGTCCCGCACGTGCCAGGGGGTGGGGTGCCGGAAGCTGTCCGGGTGGTCCATGAT
>DASXUI010000494.1:0-14422 GCA_036504955.1 Armatimonadota bacterium | reverse complement strand
ATCCAAGCTTCAGGAGAGCCAACCGCGTCCTTGCCTGGCCGGCGCGGGTGTGGTTTGGGAAGTCGGATATGAGCCGGTTCAGCGCGGAGAGGGCCTCCGCCTTGTTGCCCAGCTTCTCGGCGGCTAGCGCCTGCCAGTAGAGCGCCTCCGCCGTGTCGGGCTCCTTGGGGTAGCGGCGGACGAACTCCTGGTAGGCTGCCTCGGCCTCCTGGTAGCGCGAGAGGTTGTACAGCGCGCTGGCCCGCTTCAGGCGGGCTGGCTTATCCCAGGGACCGGCGCCCATTCCCAGGAGCCGCTGATAGCTCTTCTCCGCCTCCTCGTACTGCCCCGCCGAGAGGCGGGCATCAGCCAGGCGAAGCAGCGCCTCAAAGGGCTGGGGGCTCTTGGGCGACTCCCGCGCCGCCTTCAGCCACAGCTCCTCGGCTTCGTCGGTCTTGCCCCTGGCCTCCAGCATCGCTGCTCGAACGCGCAGGGCGGCCTGGCGAACGCCGGCAGGCGAGGCGGGCTGGTCCACCTCGGTCGCGAGGGCCTCGGCCTTGTCGTACTCCTTCAGCCGGACCCGCGCCTCCATCTCAGCCGCCGCGGCCGACAGCTTCAGTGACGCCGGAGCCTCGGGTGCCGCTCGGACCGCGGCCAGCAGCGCGGCGGCCTGGCTCGACTTGCCCTGGTCAAGGTAGAGGGACGCAAGCGCGAACCTGGCTCTGGCGGCCCCTAGGCCGACCGGGCGCCGCTGGATACGCGCCTGGAGCCCCGCCGCCGTCTTGGGAAGCGGGCCAGTCTCATCAGCGGCCTCGAGGGCATCGGCCCGGCGCCGCGAGTCCGCGCCCTGTGGAAGCATCGGGTAGCGATGGGCCACGTCCCGATAGGCCTTCAGGGCCTCTGGGAGCCGCTTCTGCTGCTCCAGAGCCCGCGCCTGGCCGTACAAGGCGGAGGCCACCAGCACCGGCTGCTTGCTCCGCGCGGCGGCGCGGTAGGCTTGGGCCGCTCCGCCGTAGTCGCCGGTCTCGAAGAGGCATCCCCCTAGAGAGAGCTGCGCCTTCGCCCAACGCGTGGAGCCGGGAGCCTGGCGGCCGATGGCGGCGCGCAGGGGCGGCACCGCCTCCGAGAAGCGCTTCTCCCCCATCAGCGACTGAATCAGGCCGTCCTCAGCCAGGCCGCGGGTCGCCGGAGCTGGGGCGGAGTCGAGAAGCCGCCGGTAGGTGGACCGGGCCTCGCCGTAACGCTTGGCTGCCAGGAGGCCATCGGCCAACTGAAGCCGTGCCGCCGAGAGTCCCTCGATCGCCGAGGCACGCTGCTCGGGCGTGGCCTTCTTTGCGAGCACCGCCTGTAGGGCGCCCTCCGCCTCGGCATACCTGCGAGACCGCAGGAGCGCCTGCCCGAACCCTAGCTGGGCGGGGACATCGATCTGGGGGTCCTGGGACGTCCTCATGGCGAAGCTGAAGGCCTCCGCCGCCTGGGCGGGACGGCCCTGAAGGAGCTGGCACTGGCCCAGCACCAGGGCTGCGGCGGCAGCCTTCGGGTGGGTGCGGTTCTGGGCGAGAAAGGACTGCAGCCGCATGGCGGCGGCGGCGTAGCTCTTCTGTTGGTACAGCCGTACCGCCGCGTCCAGCGCCTGCTCCGGCGATTCCTGCGCCCACAACGCGCCCGCGAGGCTCAGCAGCACCAGGACCAAACATGCCGGCCTCGCCACGCCCCTTGGGCTCCTACAGCACGCCACCATCACACCCCTTCCGGCACCTACGCGAACGGACCCGCAACCCGCCAAGCGTTACACCTATCCCAGAGGACAAGGGTTCTGCCGGGCCCAACCCGCGATGATTGGACGATCCGGCCCCGCCATTCGGTTTCGCGCCGATCAGGGAAGCCTTCGCCCACACCCCCCTCAGGCCACCACGCAGGTTCGACGTCGGTCCACTTCCCCCTGCCTCCCAGGCCGGGCAGGCACCCCGTATGTCCGGCCGCATAGGCTGCCGTGCGTACGGCAGAGGAGATCGCGACACAGGGAGCAAACCAGGCCCATGGTGGCCCCAACTATCCGTGTGGAAAGGCCTCCCCCAACTCCTCGCCTCCAAAGGAGCTCCAATGCTGAAGTCCTCCATCGCCGGCCTGCTCCTCACCACAGCGCTCGCCTTCGCGCTGCCCGCCCGCGCGCAGCAGGCGTCAACCCCGGTGGCCGCGCTGCCCTGGTTCACCCAGGCTGAGTTCAGCGCCACGGTCATCATCCCCGCGCCAAGAAGGGACATCCCATCGGCGCCCGGCACCCGTGGCAAGGGGATCCGGCTTGCCGGCCCGGTGGCTCTGGTGGACCCCCTGCTTCGCAGAGATGAGGGAATGATCAGCTTCTGGGTGCGCCCCGACTGGAATGGCGATGACGGCCGAGGGCACCGGCTGCTCAGCATCGGCGACCCCACGCGCAACGGGCTGCTGGTGGAAAAGGCCGCAAGCGGGATGCTTCGATACGTGATGGCCAGCCCCGAGAAGGTCACGGCCGCTCGCTGGGACGTGTCGGGCTGGCGGAAGGGCGAGTGGCACCACGTCGCGGTCTCGTGGTTTTCCCGCGAGGGCAAGCCGATAGGTCTGCCGCTCTGGATCGACCGCGTCGCGGTGGACGGGCCCATCGCCGGCGGCTGCACCTTCCTGAACCCGGAGGCTATGCCGAACCGTGCCGTCACAGTCGGTGACGCCTCCTCCGAAGCCACGATGGACGAGCTCATCTTCCGCGGCCGGCTCGACGCGGAGGGGCCGCACGGGCAGATTGCCGAGGTGTACCGGGACTACTTCCGCACGGCCCCCTACGACGGCGTCAAGGTGGATCCAGAACCGCTGCGCGTGCCCGCCGATCACCGGGCGGTGGCGGGCCAGCCGAAGCAGCTTGGCGCCCTGGCCCACCGGAACGGTCGGTGGGAGCCGATCACCGACTACGCCGTGCGCTATGGCCAGTGGGCGGAGTTCGACGCCAAGCCCCTGCTGCGCTGGACCTCCTCCGACCCTGAGGTCGCGGAGGTGAACCCCGATGGGCGCGTTCAGGCAAAGCGTGCGGGGAGCTGCACCATCAGCCTCGCCCTCCGAGACTGGAGGGCATCCTATCCTCTCGAGGTCGTTCCGGCGGAGCTGCCGGACCTGGGACTCATCTGCCTGGAGCTCCTGCCCCGATACCGCTCCGACGCTCTGAAGGACCGCCCACTTGCCGGTGAGACCGTGACCGCAAGGGTTCGGCTGGGGAACTTCGGCACCGTCCCCCTGCCGGCAGGGGCGGGGGTGCGCCTAGAGCTGGTGGGGGTCGACCCTGATGAGCCGTCGACGTGCCCACTCAAGCCCAAGTCCGTGAAGGCGTTCACGGCCAGCCCGGACCGTCCGCTGGCTCCCGGCGAAGAGGCCGCGGTGGAGTTCCCGTTCACCTTTCCAGCCAAGCCGCTCTGGATGCGGGTCCGCCTGGATCCCTCCAACACCATCGCCGAGCTCTGCGAGGCCAACAACGAGCTGGCGGAGCGAACGGACGCCCGCCCCATCCACATGGGCTACGACCCCAAGGTCCTGGCGGCCTGCCTCAAGGAACGACGGATGAACCACGTCGGCTCCTTCAGCTACTACGACTGGCTCCGCGCCCAGAAGCTGCGGATGGACGTGATGCTTCGGGAGGCTGTGTGGCCCACCACTGGGCCGAAGGGCGTGGAGGAGTACTACCGTGTGGACGCGATGACGGCGCTCACCTCCGGCAACCTGGACGACCAGCCCTATGGCAAGGAGAGCGTCTGGTTCGACGGCGGCTTCCCTGTCAACGAGCCCGTTGACCTCATGGCGATCGACGCGGCTATCATCCATGAGTTCGGCCACACCATCCTGAGCCAGCCGGACCTCTACGGCTACCCGGTGCAGGCCCGGAACGTGCTCCTCACCGACGGGGCGGGCAAGCCGCTGGCAGACACTCCCCTACTCCCCGTGCTGGACGGGTCCGGCACGCTGGCGCTGCCGAGCGCCATCAACCTCCCGTGCGGTGCCGCGTACTCGTCCCTGATGGTGGACTGCCACCTCTGGCTGCACCCCTCCCAGGCGGGGCACATCATGCACTACAGGGGCTACAGGCCGGACCGGTTCTGGGGCACCCAGGGCCGGCTCATCCCCACCCGCTCCAACGCGCTGCTGGTCACCGACCTGGAGGACCGGCCCCTCAAGGGTGCCGCCGTGTACGTCTACGGCGTCGCCAATCCGCCCGTAAACGACAGCGGTGCCAAGTACTTCGCGGACCGCCCCAAGTTCGTGGGACAGACCGACTCCGAGGGCCGCTTCGTCTTCCCGGGCCAAACCGATGAGGGCTGGGATGATCCGGACACGGACGAAGTGGATGGCGCCGTCGACGTCTGGAACCCCTTCGGGCGCGCAAAGACCGACACCGCCTTCACCCCCAACGTGTGGGGTGTCGAGGGTCTGCTTCTGCTGAAGATCGTCTCCGGCGACCAGATGGAGCTTCAGTGGCTGGACCTGACCCAGTTCAACACGGAGTTTCTGTCCGGCCACACAGTCAGCGGCCTCTATCCCGTCCGGACCAGCCTCAACCCCGCCACCGAGCCCACGCCGGTGGTACGCCGCCCGGTGCCTGAGCCGGTCCGGAAGACGAATCGGCGGCCCGTGGCCGTGGCGGACCCGGAGGTCACGGTGCACTGCGGTCAGGAGTACACCCTGGACGGCTCCCGGAGCCACGATCCCGAGGGGCAGCCGCTCCTGTACCGCTGGAGCGTGGATGGCGACTGGCTGCGGACCGATGGCACTCAGGAAGCCATCTGCCGCCTGAAGGCCCCCGACTCCCCCACAACACTCACCTACCGCTTCTACGTGATGGACGGCGTACGCAGCAGCGAGGCGGTCCAGGTGAGGGTCAAAGTCGTTCGCTAGCCCCCCTCGGCCGGCTGCCGAGGCTTACTGGTCTGGCTGCCGGCTGGGTGGTGGCAGAGAGAAGTCGCGCAGGCGAGACGCCTACGCCCCAACTGCCTCAACTGCTTCCCTGGGGCAACCCTCGCCTTCGCGGCGTCTCCGTCCGGGCACCCGGCGGCACACCAGGGCCCTCACCGTCCGACAGGTCTGACCAGTCGGACAAGTCCTTCTGGGGCCCTACCCCCACGACCCAACGACCCAACGACCCGCCCCTCCCCAAGGCTGAACCTACGCCCCTCCCCCAAGGTATTGACATTGTACTAATGTACTAGTACAATCGCACTTGGAGGTCAGGACCATGAGGCTAAGTGTAGACCCAAGAAGCCCCATGCCGCTCTACGCGCAGGTCACCGAGTCCGTGCGCCACGCGGTTGCCACGGGGAGACTGCGGCCCGGCGAGCAGCTTCCGACGGTCCGGCAGCTCGCGGTGGACCTGCGGATCAACCCGAACACGGTTGCCCGCGCCTACACGGAGCTGGAGCGTGACGGCGTGATCTGCACCCGCCAGGGGCGGGGAACCTTCGTGAGCGACGCGCCTTCGCAGGCCCGGGCCGGGCCCGATCACCGCAGACTGGCGGAGGTGGCCCGGAAGGCTCTGCTGGAGGCCCAGAGGCTGGGCTTCGGCGGCCAGGAGTTGCTGGGCGCCCTGCAGGAGGCGCTGGAGAGCACCTTGGGAGGTCCAGGTACCGAAGGGAGGTAGGCGATGTACCAAGGCAAGAGCCGAGTCAAAGCCGTGCATTTCAAGCTCCCGCCCAAGCAGGGCACCTGCTCGGAGCTGGAGCAGATGCTGAACGACCCCAAGACGAACGTACTCGCCGTCCAGTACGCGCACAACGGCGAGTGCAGCGAGAAGTGGGTGCTTGTTATCTACGAGGAGTAACCAGCGGGCCACCTCGCGTGAGCGCCAGTGGCCTTGCCGGCGCGGCGCTGACGAACGGCAAGCTCAGAAAGGGAGATCTCTACGATGGCACTGCCCAACGCGATAGCCTCCAAGCAGTTCGGGGGTGGCAAAGACCCGCACATCACCGCTCCGCAGATGGCGATCTTCATCGCCTGCTGCATCCTGGGTACCGTGCCGACCATCTTGCTCGACCACCCGGGATACATCATCGGGGCCATGGTTCTTGGAGTCTACCTGGCGGCTTCGCTGCAGGTGGCGTCTCAGTGGGAGAAGGCCGTGGTGTTACGCTTCGGCAAGTTCCGAAAGACCGCTGGGCCCGGCCCCTTCTGGATCATCCCGGTTGTGGACAGCATCGCGGCCTGGATCGACCACCGGGTAGTGGCGACCACCTTCAACGCCGAACAGACGCTGACGATGGACACGGTTCCGGTAGACGTGGACGCCGTTCTGTTCTGGGTGGTTTGGGACGCGGAGAAAGCAGCCCTGGAGGTTGCCGACTACCGCGCCGCCATCTCCTGGTCATCGCAGACGGCGCTGAGGGACATCATCGGCCGGACCATGCTGGCGGACATGCTCAAGGGCCGCGAGCAGTTGGACGCGGAACTCCAGAAGGTCATCGACCAGCGGACCACCCCCTGGGGTGTCACCGTCCAGAGCGTGGAGATCCGCGATGTGCAGATCCCGGGCGCTCTGCAGGACGCCATGTCACGACAGGCTCAGGCGGAGCGAGAGCGCCAGGCCCGAGTGATCCTGGGCGAGGCCGAAGCACAGATCGCGAAGAGATTCGTAGAAGCCAGCCAGACCTATGCTGGCAACCAGACGGCTCTGCACCTTCGGGCTATGAACATGCTCTACGAGGGGCTGAAGGAGAAGGGCGCCCTGGTGGTGGTGCCCAGCACGGCCGTGGAATCCATGGGCCTCGGTACGGTCGCGGGGCTCACCTCACTCAAGAACGCGGCTGCTGATCTCAACCAGCCTCCGAGGGAGGGGTAGAGGTATGGGCATCCTATGGCGTGCCTACGCAGCGCTCGGGATGCTGTTCGCCGGCCTGGGCCTACCCATGGTCCAGGCCGGCGGCAGGACCACCCAGGACCTGCCGCTCCACGCGGTCGGTGTGGTGGGAGGGGCTGGTCCCTGGCGCCTACCGGAGGGGCATCTGGGTCAGCACCTGCTGTGGACTGGGGGCTTTCTGGTGCTGCTCACCCTGGTGCTTCACTCCAAAGGGGCCAGGCCATCCACCTACCACACCTTCTGCCTGTCGTGGCTGGTGGTGGCGCTGGCAATGTGCCTCTGGCTCCTGCCGGGCAAGTAGCTCGCCGCGGTGAATGGCGGCCTCGGGCCCTGGAGCCTGCACCCCAAGCGCGTGGAGGGCTTGCCGGGGCTCGTCTCGTCGCGTGGGGGCCGACGGCGCCCCCTACCGCGCCCTGTACGCCCACCAGAGGTGGTAGCCCACCGTACCGAAGACGGCGGTCAGGGCCACGACCATCCCCACCCAGCCGAGACCTTGGGCGCGGCCGAGGGCCACTTGCAGGCTTCCCCACTCTATCCAGGTGAAGAGCCACACCAGTTCGGCCTTCAGGGAGGCGAGCAGGGAGCGCGCGACAGCGTACTGGGTCGCGGCGTTCTCACGCGTGATGGCGACTGGGTAGTTCATGGAGCTCGGAAGGCGGCTCACCAGGGTCAACAGCAGGTAGAGGCCCAGGGAGACAGCCGGCAGGAAGAGCACCGTGCTCTTGCCTCCCCAACCATCCGGCTGGCCGCCCAAGCCGAAGTGCGTGGGAATGCGCTCAGGCGTCCGAGACCAGGTCAGGGCTACCAGGGCCAAGCCGCAGACCAGTCCTGCCAGCGCCGCCGCCTCAAAGAGCTGCTCCGCGGCCGTTGGTGGCTGTGCGTTCCACGGCAGTTCATCTCTAGCCTCTGATGCCATCGGGTGCCCACCTTTCCGGGCAGCGCGTCGCCAGGGCAGCTCCGTGCGGGGCTTGGGAGCTGCCAGGCAAACGGCTTTGCCACAGGGGGCTACCCAGGCACCCTCAGTTTGGTTCACCGCGGGGGTGACGGGCCAGCGGCGGGGCAACCGAATCGGCCTCCGTGCCCCCATTCGCCGCTGGCCCGCGACACCCGGGGCGGCCGCCCCCTACTGCTCGGCGTAGCTTCGGCACCGGAGGAAGCGCTCCACGCGCCACGCCACGCGGCCGAAGCTCGTGAACCGGTAGACCCCCGATTCCCTCCGCATCAGTCCGCAGTCCACCAGTGCCCGCCGCGTGCCGGAGTAGTCGATGCAGGCCCGGCTGATCAGGTGGGTCAGCGCCCGCTCCTCGTGCTGCTCTGCTTCCGGCAACTCCCGCAGGGCGGCCTCCAGGCATAGGTAGGTGTAGGGCCTCGCGCCATCGCGGACCCTCCCCTCCGCCGTAGGCAGCACGATACTGGCAGAGGGGTCCGGCTTCCGCTGGCACGGCGTGCCCCCATAGAGCGCGCTGGCGGCCGCCCGGGAGACGGTCTTGTCCTTCGCGGACAACATCCCTCGAAGCGCGGCGGTTGCGGCTTCCGTACCGAGGGCCCCCAGCGAGAGAGCCACCGCCCGACGCACCGACTGCGCGACGTCGTCGACAAGCCCAAGCAGCGCGCCCTCCGCGGCCGTGGCCTTCAGGCGGCCCAAGGCCTCCACGGCGGCGGTCCGCTCCCCGGGGTCCTGCGAAGCGAGAGCTCCCATCAACGCCGGCACTGCCTGCTCAGCCCCCAGCTCAGACAGAGCTCGAATGGCGGCGACCCGCGTGCTGGTAGCTGGGTGCTCCAGTAGGGGCAGGAACCATGCGGCGCTGCCCTGGTGACGAAGCTGCGAGAGTGACCGCACCGCCGCCTCCCGAAGAGGGTCGCTGTCGAGAGACAGAAGGGGGCGCAGGTGCTCCGCAAGCTCCGCCAGTACGTCGGGGTCGCGGTACCTCGGCGGGGGCGTGGGCCAGTGGCGGCGGAACCGACCGTCACGAAGGGTCTCCTCGTCGGTCGCCAGGCCCTGGCACCGCCAGTCTCCGCCGAGAGCCCGAGAGAGGCCCTCCACACCCGTCAGCGCCAACTCCAGCCGGTCGCCCTCCGCCTCCTTGAGGGCGGGCAGTAGGTCGGCCGCGAAACGGGTGCCCCAGCGGCAGAGCGCGTGGAGGAGGTCCGCCTGGCGCCACAACTCTTCCGCCGTACCGGACGCCCAGAAGCGGTCCAGCAGCTCCGCGTACGCGGCCTCCGGCCAGCAGGGCAGCGCGCTGGAGAGGAGGACCACGGTGTCCTCATCAGGCGTCACCAGCATCAGGTCAGTCAGGAGCGCCACCTTCTCGCTCGCGTCGTGGCCTGATTCCATCAGGCTCTCGATCAGCAGATACGCCGCGTCACGAGCCCGGAGTGAGGTCTTGGGGGCGGCGGGAACGGGCTGGCTTAGGGCAAGGCGCAGCAGCGTCCCAGCGCCGGCCCGAAGGGCGGGCTCCGGCGACAGCGCCGCGGCCAGCACGACGCCCATCGCCTCCGGCCCCAGCCGGCCCAGAAGCAGGCTCAGGTCCTCCAGGCTGCCCTCGCTGGGCTCCCGAAGGAGCCGGACCAGTCGCTCAGGTGAGCGGCGCAGAATGATGCTCAGCCGTTCCCTTGCCTCTCTATCCCCGTGCTGCATCGCCAGCAGGAGTGAGATCTCGGCCTCCACCTCCTGGCGTATGCTCTGCTGGGGCACCTCCTGTGCCTCCGTCATCTCTTCATCCTCCATCCTCAGTCTGAGCTCTTTGCGGGCGCGGTACAGGCGGCTCATCACCGTGCCCATGGGCACTCCCAGGTAGCGTGACATCTCCAGATAGGAAAGGCCCTCCCAGTAGTGAAGCACCAGAATGGACCTCTGGTCCGCGCGCAGGCACGCCATGGAGGCACAGAGCCGGTGGTGGGATTCCGGGGGCTCGCCGGGGCGAGCGGTCGCCAGGTCTTCAGGCAACTCGCTCAGGTTCAGACGACGACCTCGGCGCCACGCGCGAGCGTGGTTCAGGGCCACCTGCCTCACCCACGAGCCGAAGCGCTCCGGCTGACGCAGTTGCCGCAGCTTGAGAAACCCCTCCACCAGCGCGTCGTGGGCCAACTCCTCGGCATCGCGACCATTGCCGGCAACGGCGAAGCTGAGGCGGTACACACCCGCCTGATGTCGCTCCATGAGGAGGCCATAGGCAGCGACCTCTCCCTCCAGAACTCGTGTGACGAGCTCAGCATCACTCTGCAGTATCATCGCACCCCTGTGCCGATGGTCCAGTTAGCCTGCGTATTGCATAACGGTAGCGTAGCGGGCGAGGGCCCAACAGTGCCGACGCCCAAACAACACCTATGGGATGCCGGAAGGCGCCGCGTTATTCCCAACCTGAAGGATGCGGGGTGGTCCGCGATGAAGTAGCCCCCACCGTGGGACTCGGGCCATGCTGACGGGCTTCCCGCGCGAGCCCGCTGGCAGACGCACCAGGCCAGGGCATCTCCGCGGATCGGGCGCGGGCGCGCGACGCCCTCACCTGCATGACAAGCGACAGATTAGTGGGACCCCGGGCCACGCACGACTCTCAATCGTCCCGTGCGCCTCGAGGACCAAGAGGGAGGATGCCGTGAGCGATCCGATTGCCCTCGGGCTCAGGAAGTTCGTGGCGCCCGAGATCGTCTATGGTCCGGGAGCACTGGCGGCGGTCAGGCACTACGGTGCCAATCTGGGCGCTCGCAGGGCGCTTCTGGTTACCGATCCTGGAGTAAGGTCGGCCGGGTGGTGCGGCCAGGTGGAATCCGAGCTTCGAGCCGCCGGTACGTCCTTCGTCGTGTTCGACGGCGTGACACCGAATCCAAAGGACTACGAGGTGGCCGCAGGCGCGGAGCTGTACCTGAGCGAATCCTGCGATGTGATTGTCGCGGTCGGAGGCGGAAGCCCTATGGACTGCGCCAAGGCCATCGGCGTGGTCGTAAGCAACGAACAGCAGGTTGACGCCTTTGAGGGGGTCGACAGGATCGAGGTACCAGGCCCCCCTCTGATCTGCATTCCCACCACCGCCGGCTCCTCCGCGGACGTCTCGCAGTTCGCGATCATCACCGATACCCGGCGCGCGACCAAGATGGCCATCATCAGCAAGGCACTGGTCCCGGATGTCGCCCTCGTGGACCCCACCACCACTCGCACCATGGGCCCCAGCCTCACTGCCGCGACGGGCCTGGACGCTCTCTGCCACGCCCTCGAGGCCTACGCCTCCACTGCTAGCTCTCCACTGACCGACCTGCACGCCCTCGAGGCTGTCCGGCTTGTCTCGCACCATCTTCCCGACGTAGTCCGGGAGCCCGACAACCTGATCGCTCGCGACCTGGTCATGCGCGGCAGCCTGATGGCAGGCCTGGCCTTCTCGAATGCCAGCCTTGGCCTGGTCCACGCGATGGCCCATGCGTTGGGGGGCATGCTGGACTCCGTCCACGGGGAGTGCAACGCGATCCTCTTGGAGCACGTGGTCCGATTCAACTACGGCGCCCGCGCGGCGAAATACGAGCAAGCCGCTCTCGCCATCGGACTGGAGGTATCCGAGTTGCCCGTCGACAAACAAGGGGAGCTTCTGGGGCAGGCGCTAGCGGACCTCCGGCGCTCCCTTGGGGTGACGGGCACTCTTGGGAGCATGGGCGTCACCTTGGCGCACCTTCCGGACCTGGCTGCTCGGGCACTCCGGGACCCCTGCTTGGCCACCAACCCGATCATCCCCGACCAGGAGGACATAGAGCACGTCTATGGGCAAGCCCTCTGACCACGGCGAAGGCGCGGACGCCACCCGGGACAAGATCATTGGCCTGGGCGAGCGCTCCATGCACAAGAGCTACTTCCCGCAGCTCCAGCGGCGCATCGCGGAACTGGAGGAGGCCAAGGCACGTCTTGAGGAGCAGACTGGGTCCCTTTCGCGCCTGGTTGCGACGCTCGAGGAGCAGCGGCGCCTAACCCTGGAGAGCGAGGCCAGATACCGAACCATCTTTGAAGCTACCAGCGAGGCTATCCTCATCCACGATAGCCGCACAGGAGCAGTCATCGACGCCAACCGTCGCGCCCGCGAGATGTTCGGCGTGGACGAGGCACAGGTCAGTCTACCGTGGTTCGCCGGCTCTGAGGCCGCGTCCCCGCCCTACTCAGCCGAGGACGCCCGGCGAAGGCTCCGGTTCGCGCTGCGTGGCGGCCAATCCTTCGAGTGGCTCAACACCTCGGGTACCGAGGAGCGATGGCTTGAGGTGAGCCTGAGCAGTATTCGGCTGGGCGACGGCCGGCGAGCCCTAGCCGTAGTCCGAGACGTTACCGAAAAGCATCGGGCGTCAGTTCTTCTTCAACAGGCTCACGATCGGCTGATAAGCATCCTGGAGCTGCTGCCCGATCCCACCTTCGTCGTCGATGTGAAGGGACGGATCCGGGCGTGGAACCGGGCGGCGGAACGGATGACCGGCACCCCCAAGGAGGCGTTGCTGTGGAAGGGCGACCGGGCCTACTCCATACCCTTCTACGGCACCCGGCGCGAGATGCTGGTGGACCTTGTGGACGTACCCCAGGGAGAGCTGGAATCTACTTACGTCTCCTTCCGACGAGCGGGCGGCCAGGTCATCGGAGAGGCCTTCGCTCCTCCGTTGCGCAACCACCAGGGGGCCTACCTCTGGGGGACCGCCGCGCCGCTCTTCAACGCCCAGGGTGAACGGTTCGGCACCATCGAGGTGGTCCGCGATGTTACCGAAGCCACGCGAGCCAAGATGGCGCTCCAGGAGAGCCGGACTCGGTTCAGGGCGCTCTTCGAGAACTCACCGGACGCCATCTTTCTCGTCGACCCCTTCAGCAAGGATGTGCCCGGCAAGATCGTTGACTGCAACCCGGCAGCCTGCACCATGAACGGCTACACTCGGGAGGAGTTGGTGGGTCAGTCGATCGACTTCATCGGGCTAGAGCCCGTGGCCGCCCAGTGGACCGAGGAGTACAACCGCCGATATATCAGCTTCCTTCGCGAGGCCGGACAGCACCGCTACGAAGGCTGCCACCGCCGCAAGGACGGCAGCATCATCCACCTGGAGGTCGTGACAACGGTAGTGGAGCTGGACGGGAGGGAGCTCTTCCTGGGCATCGACCGCGACGTCACCGCGCGGAAGCTCGCGGAGGAGCAGCTTCGTCAGGCGCTCAAGATGGAGGCCGTTGGCCGGCTCGCGGGAGGGGTGGCCCACGACTTCAACAACCTGTTGACGGCCATCCTGGGCTACAGCGAGCTTCTGGAGGGCCAGTTTGGAGAGGAGGACAAGAAGGCCAGGCAGGTCTTCGAGATCCGGCGCGCGGCGGAGAGGGCGGCCAAGCTCACTGGACAGCTTTTGGCCTTCGGCCGCAAACAGGTGCTTGAACCCCGAGCCGTTGACCTCAACCTGGTGGTCACCGACATGGCCCGGTTGCTGAGGAGCCTCGTGGGCGAGAGCATCGACCTGACTACGAAGTTGGACCCCCACCTTCGGATGGCCCAAGTGG
Source organism: Armatimonadota bacterium (assembly GCA_036504955.1). Classification (GTDB taxonomy): domain Bacteria; phylum Armatimonadota; class DTGP01; order DTGP01; family DASXUI01; genus DASXUI01. The sequence goes on along the minus strand of DASXUI010000494.1, from coordinate 1,085 downwards.
ACCCCAGCCAGGTGGAGCAGGTGATCATGAACCTGGTCGTCAACGCTCGCGACGCCATGCCCTTAGGAGGCCGGCTGGAGATCCGAACGCAGAACGGCCGTGGGGAGGCCGAGCGACAGGACAGCCCACAAGGCCGCCCGCCCGGCGACCACGTCCTGGTATCCGTCAGCGATACCGGGCATGGCATGGATGAGGAGGTGCTCGCCCACATCTTTGAACCCTTCTACACCACGAAGGAGCTTGGCAAGGGCACCGGCCTGGGGCTGGCCACTGTCTACGGCATCGTGACCCAGAGTGGCGGCACAATAGAGGTCCGCAGCCAGCCGGAACAGGGCACCACCTTCACCGTCCTGCTGCCCGCCGCGGGCGGCGCCGATGCTGAAGCTCCGACCAGACTGTCTCGGGCCCCGGTCCCCAGAGGCACCGGGCGCGTCGCCCTGGTCGAGGATGAGGACGCGGTACGTGACCTCGCCCTGGAGGTACTGAGGTCGCACGGGTATGACGTCGTGGCCTTCCGAGACCCCGCCGAGGCTCTGCAGCGCCTTGCGGACCTCTCGGAGCCGTTGGACGTGCTGGTCACCGACGTGGTGATGCCCGGGATGGACGGCCAAGCGCTCGCGGAGCGCTTGGCCGAGCACCGGCCGGGGCTCAAGGTGCTGTTCGCCTCCGGGTATGCGCCTGGAGTGCTAGCTCGCCATGGGGTGGTGGACGGCGCCTCGGCGTTCATCCAGAAACCCTTCACCTCCGAGGCCCTGGTGCGCAAAGTCCGGCAGGTCCTCGAGGGTAGTGCCGGGCCGTGACCAGGGTTCCCCGGCCTCCACGACGCTGAACGCCGCGCCGTCCCACACTTCGTCACGCGTGAGGCAGGACCGGGAGCGCTGCCACGCCGCCACTGCCAACCGCCGCCCCTGTTAACTACCGCGGGCCGGGCAGCGTCCCAAGTATGAGGTGCTAGACCAACTGGAGACAAAGGTGTCCGACGAAGCTCTGATGCAGAGCTTTCAATCGGGTGATCGCCACGCGATGGAGGAGCTCTTTGCCCGCTACTATCGGCGGGTCTACGGCTTCGCCTGGCGCATGGTGGG
>DASXUI010000493.1:0-15420 GCA_036504955.1 Armatimonadota bacterium | reverse complement strand
GTGGACTTGGGGCGCATGCTCAGCATCGGCGCCCTGATCGCTCTACTTGTTGGCTTCGTGACCTTCTACCTTCGGGAGCACCAGCCGACCGTTCACAGCGACTTCCGTCGGATGTCTCTGCTGGCACTGGTCGTCTGCCTGACCGTGCTGGGCATGAAGATCGGCACCACGACGTTGGGCATTCGCCTGGACAGCGTGATCATCGGCTATCTGGGACTGCTGTGGATTCCCGCGGCCGCGATGATGCTCTCCGTGCTGCTCTCGGCCCACACCGGTGGCTTAGTGGCAACGCTGCTGGCCGTCGGCACCGGGCTAAGCCTGGACCTGGAGCTGCGCTATGTGGCCGCCACCATCGCCAGCAGTCTGGTAGGCGTCTACGTCGTGGCGCACATCCGCGACCGCAATGGGCTGGTTCGCGTGCTGCTGACCGTGTGTACCTGTAACCTGGCTCTGGTGTGGGTGCTGGGCAGCTTCGCGGGCGACAAGCTGGAGACCCTGGTGCTGGGCACCTTCTGGGGACTCGGTTGCGGCATTGGCGCCCCGCTGCTGCTGTGGCTGGGTGTCGCGCTGCTGGAACGGCCCTTCGGGATCACCACCTACCTGGGTCTTCTGGAGCTCTCGGACCCCAACCGGCCAATGCTCAGACGCCTCCAGATGGAGGCGCCGGGCACCTACCACCACAGCATGATCGTGGGCGCCCTCTCGGAGGCCGCGGCGGAGGCCATCGGCGCCAACTCCCTGCTGTGCCGCGTGATGGCCTACTATCACGACATCGGCAAGATGCGCCGCCCGCAGTTCTTCGTGGAGAACCAACGCTTTGAGAACCTTCACGATCGCCTGAATCCCACCCTGAGCATGCTCATCATCACCTCCCACGTGCGCGATGGCGTTGACTTCGCCAAGGAGGTGAAGCTCCCCAAACCGATTCAGGACGGCATCCGAGAACACCATGGCACGGGGCTTGTTACCTACTTCTACCATCAGGCTGCCGTGACGGACCGCACCACCCAGGGCAGCGTGCTGGAGCAGCACTTCCGCTACGAGGGCCCAAAGCCACAGTCCAAGGAGTCCGCGGTCCTGATGCTGGCCGATGGGTGCGAGGCCGCGTCCCGGTGCCTCTCCAAGCCCACGCCCGGCAAGATAGAGGGTCTGGTCCGCCGCATCGTGCAGGAGCGGCTCACCGACGGCCAGTTGGCGGAGAGTGACCTCACCTTCCGAGACATCGAGCGCATCATAGGCGCCTTCACCCGGACACTGCAGGGCATCCTGCACGCCCGCATCGAGTATCCCAAGGTGATCAGCGCCTCCGAGGCAAAGCGAGCCCTGAATGCCGCTGGACATCCAGCATCTCTCAAGGTCACCACGGCTGACCATCCGGCGTCTGAGGACTCTGGTGACGCGGCTGCTGCTCTCTGAAGGGTGGCCGCCGGCCTCTGAGGTCAGTCTGGTCCTATGCGACGACGCCTACATCCACACACTCAACAGCCAACACATGGGCGAGGACCGTCCCACGGACGTCCTCTCCTTCCCTCAGATGGAGGACCCGAAGTCGGCCAGGGGTCAGGAGGATCGCCCGCTGCTGGGCGACATAGTGATATCCCTGGAGACGGCTCAGGCCCAGGCCAGGGAGCGGGGAGTGACCCTTCAGCAGGAGACGGAGCTCCTTCTGGCCCACGGCCTGCTGCATCTGCTTGGGTACGACCACGCAACCCCCGAGGATCGGCAGGAGATGTGGGCCCGGCAGGAGTCCGCCCTCCAAGAAGCCCCCACGTAGTCAAGCGGTCGCGTGACAGCCTGCGTCACGCCATCGATGGCGTGGTGGAGGCCTTCTTCTCCCAGCGGCACCTCCGGTTCCACTTCATCATGGTCGCCATCGTGGTGATCGCGGCGCGCTTCTATGGCCTCACGCGCTGGGAGATGCTGCTGCTGTTCTTCGCGGTCGCCCTGGTGCTGATCACCGAGCTCTTCAACACGGCCATTGAAACCGTGGTGGACCTGGTGACGGATAGCTACCATCCCCTGGCCAAATCCGCCAAGGACGTGGCCGCCGGGGCGGTGCTGATCGCGGCTCTCAACGCGCTGGTGGTGGCCGTCTTCCTCTTCGCCGACGAGAACAGCCTCCATGACCGCTTCGTGCGGCTCTTCGGTACGCCTCAGATAGTTCAGCCCAAGGAGGTCGCCACAGCCGGCTTCGTGCTTCTGCTGGTGCTGATCCTGATCTGGAAGCTGCTGGGCCGGAAGGGCTCTCTGCTGCACGGTGGGGTGGTGAGCGGGCACGCGGCCCTCGCCTCCTTCCTGGCCTCCAGCATATACTTCACCTCCGGCAGCATGCTCTCGGCGCTGCTCGGCCTCACGGTGGCGTTCCTCGTCTCCCAGAGCAGAGTCGAGGGGAGGATTCACACGGTACGCGAGGTCGTGATCGGCACCTTCCTAGGCCTCTTCGTCACGATACTGATGTTCGCGCTGCTGCCCAACCTGATGGCAAGGCTGCTGACCGGGAACTGAGCCCAGCCGCTCCCCCACCCAGTCTGGCAGCCGAAAGAGAGGAAAGCGCTCCTTTGGACGATGGAAGTTCGGAGCGCCGGACGCGAGGCCCACGCCTCGTTCCGGCGCTAACCTGGGCCACCGCGGCAGCGATGCTCCTGTCGGCGGGTCCCTTCGCGCTAGTGGCGCGCGCCGTGGGCGCTCCGGCGGAGGCGCCTCCCGCCCTGCCTCACCCAAACGTCGCCGAAGTCGCCTGGCTGGCGGCAGGAGTCCTGGCCCTGCTGCTGGGCAACGCCCTCTTCGCCGCCGCCGAGACCGCCTTCGTTGGATGCCGGCGGACCCGCCTTCAGCAGCTTCAGGAGGAGGGCAGCCGCGGCGCGGGGCGGGCCACCAAGCTGCTTGAGGAGCCTGGCCGCGTGCTTACAGCCATCGAGCTGGCCGGAAGCACCCTGAGGGTCTGCGCCACCCTTCTGACCGTCTTCACGGCACTGGGGGCGGGGCTGTCCCTCGGCGCCACGCTGCTGGCTGCCTTCTTCGTCTTCGTGCTTCTCTTCTTCGGTGAGTTCCTCGCAAAAGCGCTGGTCGTCGAGAGGGCGGACAGCGTCACTATCCTCCTGGCTCCCTTCCTGGACCTCTTCTCCCGCGCACTGTACCCTGTGGTGGGCCTGCTTTCGTGGGTGACAACGCGCATGGCGCGCACGTCCACCGGCGGTCTGCTGGCGAAGTCCCCCTTCGTGACTGAGGAGGAGATCAAGATCTTCGCGGAGCAGGGCGTGGAGGCGGGCGCCATCGAGGAGGAGGAGAAGGAGATGATCCACTCCATCTTCGACTTCTCCGACACGGTGGTCCGCGAGGTCATGGTGCCGCGCATCGACATCACCGCCGTGGAGCACACCGCCTCGCTGGACGAGATCCTGGTCGCCATCCTTGAGGAGGGCCACTCCCGCATCCCGATCTACGAGGACAGCATCGACAACATCGTGGGCATCCTCCACGCCCGCGACGTGCTGGCCGCCCTCAGCGCCGGGGGCAAACGCGCCTTCGACCTGAAGACGATGGAGCTGCGGCCCCCCTACTTCATCCCCGAGAACAAGAAGCTGGACGAGTTGCTCCAGGAGTTCCGCGTAACCAAGACGCCCATCGCTATCGTGCTGGACGAGTACCAGGGCACCGCCGGCCTGGTGACCATCGAGGACGTGGTGGAGGAGATCGTGGGCGACATCGTGGACGAGTGGGACATCGAGGAGCCGCAGACCCGGCAGCTTGCCCCGAACGTCGCCGTCTTCGACGCCCGCGCTGGCCTCGACGACGTGAGCGACTACCTGGACGTCTGCTTCCCCGAGGAGCAGCGCGGCACCCTGGGCGGTTTCGTGTTCGACCTCTTCGGCAAGCTGCCCAGCATCGGCGACACGGTGCAGTACCAGAACCTGGACCTGACCGTGGAGAAGGTGGACGGCCACCGCATCCTGGAGGTCCGCGTCACCGTCACCGAGCGCCCGAACCCGAACTCGGACCAGCCTGAGGGCGGGTCGTAAGGACAGGTCGTAGGGTCGTAGGGGAAGGGCCTCAGAGGGTGGGAGGTTGGGACGGGTCAGACCCGTCTGACCTGTCGGAAGGTGGAGGCCCTCAGGGGCAGCGTTGCGGGGCCACCAGGCGCCAAGGGTGTTACCCGTGGCTGACATAGAGGCGCCCCTCCGAGGCTTCCCACGCTCTGTGCCGCCACATCCTTGTGCCCACGCCGGCCTGCCTCAGCCCCGGAGGGGCGCCTCTATGTCAGCCGGGGATTGCATCCCCGGCGCAAGAGAGCGCTATTTTATCTCCAGAGAGCCCGCTGCCAGCCTGCCCAGGGCCCCCATCTTGCGCCTAAGGGGCCTGGGGCGGTACAATCCAAGCGTGGGCCGTTAGCTCAGTGGTAGAGCATCTCCCTTTTAAGGAGAGGGTCGTTGGTTCGAATCCAACACGGCTCATGCCCGCTTCCCCGCTCCTCAGCCCCATCTCTCCTGCTCCGGAACGCCCAGACGTTTACGCTCGGGCCTGCTCCCTTGGTCTGGCTCTTTGGGCAGGCTGTGCAGCGCCGCCTTGGGTCCATCAGCTCCCATACACAGAGTGGGGGCGGCATGTGAGACCGGCGAGTCAGCCTCTTGGCCTGGGCCGCCGCCGAACGCTCCGCCATCGCGCATCCTAAGCCAGGGGGCCGATGGCTAGATCGCTACCAGCGCCAGCTCGATGCCCTGGATGCCGGCCTCGTAGGCGGCTCTGGCAGTGCCGAGGAGCTCAACTGTGCGTGCACGGGCGTCACCGGACTGCCTGGGTTGAGTCCCCGCCTTGGGGAAGAGGTGCCGGGTCAGCTTCCCCAGAGCCTGCGACTGGGCGTCGAAGTGGAATGCGGCGTCCTTCAGGCTCTGCGCGGCCGTGGGATAGCTTGGGGCGATCTCTCGGAGGAACTCCGCGGCGGCGTGGCTGGTGCTGGCGTAGATGCCTCCGCCGTAGCCGTCGCGCGCGAAGTCCGGCTTGGGGGCGGGGTCAGAGGCCTGCCAGATCGATAGCCACAGGTCGTAGCAGTGGAGGCCGGGGTAGGGGTAGGTCTTGGACGACGAGCGCGCGAAGCGGACCGCCTCCTTCAGGGCCGCCACCTCCGCCCGGCGAGCGTCCAGCTTGCCGGTCTTGCGGCCGATGAGGACGGCTCCGATGGGCGGGCAGATCTCCGTGCAGCGGATCATGCGGTCCTCAGGCGCCTCGGCGTAGTCCTTGCCCGTGCCCGCGTAGGAGCCGCGCCCGTAGAGGCGTTTGGCGTCCTCGTCGAAGCCGCAGACCACGTCGAACTCCGCCGTGGTGAAGGCGTGGAAGACGAGGACCGGCCGCCCCTGCCGAAGCTCCTCTTTCACCTGGGGCAAGACCTCCCCCAGGCGCTTTTCCAGGTCCACATCCCTGCCCTCGAAGCTGAGCTGAGTCACCTCGTAGCCAAGCAGCCTGGCTAGCGCCTCCGGCCCCATGGCGCCGGCACAGGTCGGGGCGCAGCCGCAGGGGCCCGCCACCCTGAAGGCGGCCCCGGAGAGCCCCTGAAGGTACGCGGGAGTGTAGCTCTCGCCCCGCTTCGCCAGGATGACGCGCACCCCCTCGAAGACCGGCTCCAGCACGCGGTAACGGTCCACCCCCGTGATGAGCACCGTCGGCGTTGAAGCCCCCGCGCCCGAGGCGCAGAGCGCGCTCGCCGCCCCCATCTGAAGCAACGCCTCCCGCCGAGACACCCGCATCCCCGCCTCCCCTCGCTGCACTCCAAGAGCTTGCGACCAGTGAGCCAGCACGTGCCGAGTTACGGGGCAATCCTAGCACGGGCGTTCGGGACGCGCAAGGGCGAGGCTGATGGCACCGGTGCGGCGAGGTCGGGCGCGATCACCCACGGCAGCCCTTGCGCCGGCCTAGGGGCTCGGGCCCGCACGAGTGACCAGGTGCGGGCCCGGGGTGGGGGGCTTGGGCTTGGGGCGGCTGAACGAGGGGCTCAGGCTCTGGCCGCTGACCCACTAGGGGCGGCCACGTCCGGCCATCGGACGGGCCGCTTGCCAGGCTCCTGTCCCCCCCTCGCAGAGGCTGGCCGCACTTCCCGGGATCTCCCCCGGCGAACGGATTGCTGGTCGTCAGAAGCCCAGCTTGGAGATGCCCGCGGGGGGCTCGAAGCCGGCGGCACCGCCGAAGGCGACGTGCTCGTCCTGGTCCACGCCGTCACCGCTGACGCCGACTCCGCCCACAAGCCTCCCGCTCTTGTAGAGAGGCACTCCACCAGGGAAGGTGATGATGCCGTTCCGGAACTCAGGGCCTCCGGAGATGCCGATCTGGTTGGAGTTGCCGATCCCCCACAGGGGCTGGCCCGGCTGTGAGAGGTTCCCGATCACCCGGCTGGTGAGGGCGTTCTGGTCACTGCTGAAGAACGCGGCCGTGCGTGCCTTGGCGATGGCGATGTCGAAGCTGCCCACCCAGGCATCCGGCATGGAGCGGACCGCGAGCAACTGACCGTCGCGGTCGACGACGGCGATGTGCATCTTGGTCTTGAACCCGCCCCTCAGGCCGGAGTCGGTGGCGTTGGCGGTGGCCTCAGCGTGGTCCAGAATGGCCTTCAGGTCGGAGCCCAGAAGCCCCGGGCGCGGACTGATGCGTGGTGCCCGACCGGTCGGGTCCGGCGGATCGGCTTTCGCGGAGGTGGGGCCGCCCACGGATATCTGGAACAGCCCCAGGGCCGTGGCTACGGCTAGCCCGGTAAGCAGCGCTAGCGTGTTGCGACGGGAGGTCTTCATGGCTGGTGCTCCTCTCTTCAGAGCTCTAGTGGACTCTCGGCCCAAGCGGCTGGCGCGGCGGCGTGCCGAGCAAGCGTCTGACAGAGATACTCGTCACTCCGCCTCTGTGCAACCCCCCGGCGGGAGCTGGCGCCATCACCGACCGGCGTACCGTCTCCGCGACGCCGCGGCATATGTGGCGTGTCCGCCTGGCGCGGAGCTGTTACGGTCCGGCCGGAGGAGAAGTGACCTAGTGCAGAAACACGGCGGCCCTGTGGCGAGAACCGAGGGTGTGCCGGGCCGGTGAACGACTGTCTTGTACCCACATCTTCGTCCAGTCGACAGGTGGCGGTATCTGTGGAGCTGGGATACCAGATATGCCGCTATCTTCGTACTGTCTGGGCCTTCTTAGGGACAGCAGACACCAGCCGCCGTCAAGCTCAAGATCAGGGCAGCAGCGCCAACTCGCCTGCCTGCCAGCGCCGAGACGTGGGTACAAGACAGCCGGTGAACGACCCGGCACAGTGGCCTTCGGCCAAGCCAGTGGGCACAAGGTGCCGAGGGCCGAGGTCCGCTCAGGAGCGGGAGACTTCCACGGGCTCCCTCCCAGCTTGGCCGCAGGCCCTCCTGCCGGGTCGTTCATCGGCCCGGCACACCCTCGGTCCTCTCCACAGCGATGCTGTGGGATGACACTAGGGGCGGGGGCACACACGGAGCAGGTGAAGTGCCAGGGGCCGGCTTCGGCGGGGAGGGCCAGCGGCAAGAAGCCATGGCCTGGAGAGCCACGAAGCCTGCGGATGCAGGCTGGGGGATTGGTACAGGGGGGACTCCGTGGGGGCCCTGTGGTGGCAGATGCCGCTACTTGCTGCGGCAGCCCCCGGGCTTGCGGAGAAGCCGAGCCAGTCGGCAGCGGATGGCAGGGTGGGGGAGGGGAGCTGTGCGGCTCCGCCTCCCCGGGCTCGGCTGCCTAGCTCTTCTTCAGTGTGGCGTGATACTTCGCCATACCCTTGGCGTGGTCCACCGCCGCTACCAGCTTCTTGGTGTTCGTCTTCCTGGGGTCGTAGGTGACTTTGGCCTCGTTGTCCTTCAGGGAGACGTCGGCGTCTTTGACGCCTTTGGTGTGGCTCAGGGCCGACTGGACGGCGCCCTGACAGCCCGCGCAGTGCATCCCATCGACCTGCAGCGTGGCAACCTGCGTGGCTCCCTTGGCCTGCTTCTCACTATGTTTGGACGACTTGGCGTTGGCGGCTCCCGCGAACACCAAGGAGGCACCCAGTACCAAGACCGCTAGAGCTCGTACTCTCATCTCGTTGACTTGCCTTTCCTGTGCAACAGGTCTCCGACGCCTTGGTGGGCGACGGGACGGCTTCTGAACTCACAAGCGAAAGAAAGGCTCTTGTGGTTCACTCACCTTGTATAGCGTGTACGCGCAGGGATCGTTCGACCCGCCCCCACGCGCCGGCGCTACCCCGAGGCTCACCGTGACCGCGGTGAGCCTCGTTCCGACCCCGGCTGGAGGCCCCGCCGGCCACCCACCGAACTCAGCGTTGAGCGCGGTGGCTGCGGCTCTGGCTGGGTTCGCTCTCGGCAGGCTGAGCGCCCAGCGCCGTGGTAGGCCTGAGCTGGAGCGTGGTCCGGCGCGTGGGGTGATGGATCTGTTTCCGGCGGGGAGGAGGAGCGGATGGAGGGTCGGGCGAGGGTGTGGGGCGTGGCGCTGTTGTGCCTGCTGGGGTCCGTGGCGGTCGCCTGTGGCGTCAGCGCACGCACGGTGACGCTGGAGTCGCTGCTGAGGGAGATGGTGGACCGCGACGCGGTCGCCCGCTGGCCCGCCCCTCACTACGCTTGCCTTCAGGCCAGCAGTTACGACCGGACCCAGACGGACCCGCCAAACCCCAAGACGTGGTTCGCCAACAAGGACTACGAGCAGTTCATCCGAGTGGACGAGAGCCGTGGGCGCAAGGAGTGGGTGATCCTGGAGCACCAGGGGCCCGGCTGCATCACTCGCTTCTGGACCCCGAACCTGGAGGATAAGAAGGACCAGGTGATCCGCGTCTACCTGGACGGGTCCGAGACGCCGGCCATCGAGGCCAAGTTCCTGGACCTGATGAACGGTCGTTCCTTCATCCCACCGCCCTTCGCCTTCACCTCCGTGCGCGCGGGGGACCTGTACCTGCCCATCCCCTTCGCCAAAAGCTGCCGGATCACGCTGGACAGCCTGCCCTTCTACTACAACATCAACTATCGCGCCTACGACCCCGGGACCCCGGTCCGCGGCTTCAGCAGGGCGGCACTGGATGCCGCGGCCAAGCGGCTTCGCCAGGTGGGGCACGCGCTAGAGGCCCGCTCGGCGGAACGCGCCGGCCAGCAAGTCTCCACGCGAGGCACCGTAGGGACTGGGAAGGCCCTCTCGCTCAGCCTGCCCCCGGGCCCATCGGCGGTCCGGCTGCTGGAGGTGAGGGTGGACCCCAGTACGCCGGCGCAGGCCCTACGTTCCGCCGTGCTGGAGATGAGCTGCGATGGCGAGGAGACCCTCTGGTGCCCGCTGGCCGACCTGTTCCAGTGTCCGCTGGGGATCCGGCCGGTCAGGGACTGGTACCGGTCTGTCTCGGCCGATGGGACGCTGACCAGCCGCTGGGTCATGCCCTATCGCACCGCCGCGCGCGTCACGCTGCGGAATCTGGGGGCCGTGCCGCTGCCGGCGCGCCTCAGCGTCGTCACCGGGCCGTGGCGCTGGGACGAGGACTCGCTCCACTTCCACGCCACCTGGCGACAGCAGTACCCCCTCAGAACGCGCCCGATGAGTGACTGGAGCTACCTGCGGGCGGAGGGCCGCGGCGTCTACCTGGGCGACTCACTGACGGTGATGAACCCCGTGCCGGAGTGGTGGGGCGAGGGCGACGAGAAGGTCTACGTGGACGGGGAGGCCTTCCCCTCCCATCTGGGCACCGGCACCGAGGACTACTACGGCACCGCCTGGGGCCTGGCGACCACCCACTACGACTGCCCCTTCTTCGTCACCCTGCGCGACACTCCGAGCGAGGGCAGCTACCAGGGCTACTCGGTCCCCTCCCGCGTGCGGCTGCTGGATGGCATCCCCTTCAGCCGTTCCCTGAGGATGGACATGGAGGTCTGGCACTGGGCAGACACGCAGGTGGCCTACTCGGTTGCCACCTTCTGGTACGGCGCGCCCGGGGCCGCCTCCGACCAGCCCCCGCTGCCCGAGGAGGCCGCTAGGGTCCTGCCCGGCCCTCCGCCACCCTTCAGGATCGCGGGCGCCGTCGAGTGCGAGAAGATGCAGGTCCTGGCGAAGTCGCCGGGCCTGGTCGTCGGAACCCAGGACCACGTCACCCTGTCCTCCGGCCGCTGGAGCGACGATACGCAGCTCTTCGTCCAGGCTACCAAAGTGGGAGACTGGATCGAGCTGGCAATCCCCACCGCTTCCGCCGGGCCGAAGAGGCTGTCACTGTACGCCACCCAGAGCTTCGACTACGGCGTGCTGAGCTTCGCGGTGAATGGCAAAGTGGCGCCAGCGCGGTTCGATGGCTACAGCGCCCAGAGCCGCATGGCGCCGCCCATCGACCTAGGAACCTTCGAGCCCAGGGACGGCCGCTTCGTGCTTCGCGTGGAGGCAGCTGGCTCCAACCCGGCGGTCACCGGCGCCAAGCACTTCTTCGGCCTGGACTGCGTGACGCTGACCCAGCCCTGACACGCGGGGTGCACGACGCGCCCGTGCGCCGTGCACCCCGAGGGCCTCCGCTGACTTGTCCCGCACAGCGCGCGCTCGCCCTGCCGGTTAGTCCTCTCCGTGACTGTGGTGTCTCGTCAGGCGCACGCATGGCTTGGGCACGTGCGGCGGCCGGGTACTGGGGTCGCCAGCTCTACAGGCCTGCCTCCAGCCCCGCGAGGTAGCGGAGCAGCCGAATCGCGTCGGCGATGGAGAGCGTGCCGTCGCCCGTGCCTGCGGGTGAGACGTCCGCCCGCAACTCCAGGGTGGGCGTGCTCGGCTTAAGGCCGGCCACTACCCTCAGTGCCAACACCACGTCGGCGATGGCTACCTGCCCATCGCCGTCCACATCCCCGCGCACCAGGGCGGAGGGGGGTGTGTAGCGCTGCACGCCTGCCCGAGAGCAGAGGTACACGCGCCCGAAGCTGTCCGCCCGAATCGCCTGCAGGTCAGGAGCCACCTGCCCCAGCCCCAGTCCGGGAGGAGCAAGCGTGGTTCGGTCGCCTTGAGGGCTCACCTGCTGGAGTTCGCCGGTATCCCGGCTGACGATGTAGAGCTCGCCCTTGGGCCCAAGGCCCAGTTCCCGCACCGATCCCAGCGACTGGAGGTCCTGCCAACTCTGGCCGTCGAAGTGCTGGGGCCAGGCCTTCTCGCCAGTGTCCGAGAGCGTCTCGGCTCGAGACCACAGGTAGCATCCTCCCTTGCCATCCGGCTGGACGTGCGGAAGGCTGTAGAGCCCCGCGGTGTCGCTGATCAGGTACCCCCACTTGCCGTCCAAGGACCGGGTGGAGAGGCGCATCGCCGGCTTGTTCCCGACGTACCCGGACTCGGCCACCCAGGCTGTTCCCTGCCCGTCCACGGCCAGTGAACTGAGACACCAGTAGGCGTTGAACCCCCCGGTGGGTGAGTCGGCTCCCAGGCTTGACCAGGACCCGTCACCTTGTCGCCTCTGGAGTCGGCTAAGCGGATCGCTCTCCGCGGCGTATAGCTCGCCCGATGGACTGGCAGCGACGCCTACGAGGTTGAAAACCTGGCCTACCGCGGAGCCGTTCACCGCGACCCGCTCCCAGGCGCCACCGGGAGCCCTAATGTCGATTCTGTTGTCTCCCGACAGGATCTTGACGGTACCCGACCCGGAGCCGGCATAGGCTCCGCCGCTCCCCTGGCCCAGATACACCTGGCCCTGGGGATCCACGTCCCAGACGGGGCCGAAGCAGATCTGACCCGGTGCCTTGCCGGGTGCGCCGATCTTCGCCCAGTGGCCGGAGACGTCGCGCCACCAGACCCCCTGGTACGCGTTCTCCGTCAGGAAGAGCTCCCCATCTGCCTCCGCGGCCAGTGACCCGCTGGCGCTGGTGTCGGTCGTGGGCACCGGCACCAGTGACCAGTTTCCCTGCGCGTCACGCTTCTGGATCCTGAGTCCCATGTTCGGCAGGTCTGAGACGTAGATCTCTCCCTGGGGTGTGGGGGCCATTCCGGCGACCTGATAGAGCATCCCGGTGGCAGTTCCAGTTGGGGCCACCTGCTCCCAGCCGCCGGAAGCCGACCAGTGGCGGAGTCTCCCACCGAAGCGCTTGGGCACGGAGACCTCCAGTACGTAGAGGCCACCCTTGGGGTCTGCCGTGATCTGGGATGGCACCACGGGCTCCGCCTCGCTGGGCCACCTCTCGCCAGTGTCCTGCCACTCCCCGTCGGGCTTTCGAGTCCACAGCGTCATCGCGCTCGTCGTTCCGTCGATGAGGAAGAGGGTTCCTGCGGAATCGGCCGCCAGGGCGACCGGATGCGGCTGCGTGGTAATGGGGGCGGGGTAGTCGATCACCTGCCAGGAGCCTCCTGGGCCCCGAGCCTGAAGACGCCTGTTTCCTCGTTCAAGCACATAGAGCGTTCCATCGCCTGACAGACACAGCGAGCCGGGGCCGTCAACCTGGCCGGGCAGAGTGCCCTCGGGGGCGATGATGGTCCACTGCCCCCTGGCGTCCCGAACCTGGACCTGGCTGCTGGTTCCGTCCGCCACGTAGAGCCTGCCGTCCGGCCCCACTGCGGGGCTCTGGGGGAAGGTGAACTGGCCGGGCCCCTGGCGGGCAGAGAGCCACTCCCAGGCTCCCGGAGCCGCGGCCGCGTGGCGGGTGGGTGTGGCAAAGGCAGCTAGGATAAGGGCGAAGACCGCGGTTCCGGCGCGGCGCAGGGGAACCGCCATGGCACCAACCATACAACACCTCCTCGGCACGGTAGGCCACGCCAGTGTGGCCGTCTCACTTGCATCGCCTGAGAGCCCGGAGGCGTCCCCCCGGGCGAGCGGGTCTGACCATCCGGAGGGGCCGGCGCCGCCGTACCCTCGGTCGCCCCAGGCAGCCCCTCATCCAGTGAGACGGTAGTAGCGACGGGCGTGTTCCCTGCCGCGCTGGTGGGCCCGGCGGGGTGCCGAGACTCGTGTGCTGGTCGCAGAGCAGCCGCCCTGGGGGCCTGCAGAGTCGCGAAGGAGCCATCGACAGGCGGAGGGCGGGCCACTGGGGAGGAGTGGTCGCCCGCAGGATACCCAGGACAAACCGGCCTGGCGCATCCCGCGGGCGGAGGTGAGGGCGCCTTACGGTCTGGTCTCTAGTCCCGCGAGGTAGCGGAGCAGGCGCGCCACGTCAGCGATGGATAGCTTGCCATCACCGCCACCGGACGGCCACACGTCGCCGCGAAGCTCGACCGTGGGCGTTCCCTTGGTCAGACCGGCCACGACCTTCAGCGCATAGAGGGCGTCGGCGATGGCTACCTGCCCATCGCCATCTACATCGCCGCGCACCAGGGCGGAGGGCGGCGTGTAGCGCTGTATGCCGTGGTCATTTCCCACGAAGACCCGCCCTAGGCCATCAAGGTACAGCCCGTTTGCATCCGAGGGTATGAGGCCCAGACCGTCTCCAGAGCTCGCGATGCGCGTCCTCGCGCCCTGGGCGTCCAGCCTCCAGAGTTCCTTCGTGCCCCGGGTTACCAGGTAGAAGCCTCCGTCAGGCGTTGGCGCGAGGCACTGGACCGCTCCTAGCTCCGGCAGCCCCCCGCCCCCGACGTACTGAACCCCCTTCTCTCCAGCGGCCAGCTCTGAGCCATAGCTAGGCGACCAGAGGTAGCAGGCACCGGGTACCCCGCTTGCGAGGCGCGGCGACGGATTCGAAAGGGCATCCTCCTCAAGCACCGTCTGCCAGGAACCGATCAGCCCGCGCTGGCGCACCCGGACCATGGTCTTGCCATCCCTGCTTCCGGTCTCGGCCACCCAGAGGCTCCAGGCCCCGTCGGTGGCCATCGACTGAACCACCCACGTTCCTGGTGCCTCGCCCTCTGGCGTGGCGCCTTCAAGCACGGACCACCTGCCCTGCGAGTCGCGCCGCTGCATACGGTTGAGAGGCGAGCCCTCCGACAGGTAGAGGTGTCCGTTGGAGTCCGGCGCGAGGCCTCGCACCTGGAACACGTTGCCCACGCCGCCTCCGTTGCGGGCCGCGCGAGTCCACTCACCGGAGGGGCTCCGAACGTCAAGGCGGTAGTCTCCAGCGGTGACGCTCACCCCTCCCGCCGGCAGGTTCAGCCAACCGCCCCCTGTGCCCTGCGATAGGTAGAGCCGGCCGCCGGTATCAACGGTCCACCGCGTGAGAACGGTGCTCGGCTGGCCCGGAGCACTGCCGGCCCGGCTGGCTCGGCGCCAAGTGCCCTGGGCGCTGCGGGTCCATACACACCCTGTGCTGCCATCCACGATGTAGACCACGCCCGCACCATCGGCCGCAAGGCCCGACGCGTTGCCGCCCAGCCCCTCGGCGGGCAGGGGCAGCCTGGACCAAGCGCCCGAGGTGTCCCGCCGCTGTAGCCTGATCCCGTCCGCTCCCCGGGTCGATACGTAGAGGTCGCCCTGGGGGGAGAGTGCTACGCCAAGAATCTCAGTGCCGCTATCGCCAGATCCGCCGGGCAGCGAGACGGTGCCAAGACTTCCTCCAGCGTCCAGCCGTTGAAGCCGCCAGCCGACCTCGGGGCCACCCGGACTCTCCACCACGTACAGGCCGCCCATGGAATCAGCCGTGATCGACCGTGGCTGCCAGCCGTCCCACGGCCAGGCGATGCCCGTGTCGCTCCAGTTGCCCGCGCTGTTCCGTCGCCAGAGCTGGATCTGGTCGTCGGTGGCGGCCGCCAGGTATCCGCCGCCGTCGTCGGCCACGGACACACACCGAACCTGGAAGTCGGGCCCGTAGGAGCGGGGGAGTGGGACGATCTGCCACTGCCCGGAGCGCGACCGTGCCTGGAGCCGGCGGTTGCCCGAGTCCAGAACGTAGAGAGTGCCGTCGGCGGAGACGGAGAGCTGAGACGGCCCGCTCACCTGCCCCAGATCAGGTCCAATGGTCGCCAGGACCGACCAGCGCCCTTGGGGATCGCGGCCTTGAATCTGGCTACTCCATTGGTCCGCCGCGAACAGAGTGCCGTCGCTGGCTGCGGCCAGTGACGTGGGCCCGACCATCTCGCCGGGGCCCTGGGGGAGTGTGAGCCACTCCCAGCTTCCGGCGCTTGCGGCGCAGGTACCAGATACGGGCAGGAGGGTGGAACAGTGGAGCAGCAGCGCGAAGAGACGGAGACGCTGGCGTGCCAGCGGCGAACCGACCATGGTACACCTCCAGAGTGGTACACCAATGCGGCGATCGGGACCCAGGGTCCAGACAAGGCGAGCTGCCCGACGCGCTTGCGGCGCTGACCGCGGACATGGCCGAACGGCATCCGCTTCTGGGGTCTCTCGGTGTCAGGCTGCTAGTGTCATCCCACGGCATCCCTGTGGAGAGGACCGGGTGTGCCGGGCCGGTGAACGACGCGGCTCAGGGGCCTTCGGCCGAGCTGGGAGGGAGCCCGGGGAAGCCCCCGCTCCTGAGTGGACCTCGGTCCTCGGCACCTTGTGGCAACTGGCTTGGCCGAAGGCCCCCGTGCCGG
>DASXUI010000492.1:0-10324 GCA_036504955.1 Armatimonadota bacterium | reverse complement strand
CGCTGGGCAGACCCCACCGCCAATGCCACAAGCCCCACCCTCTGAGGCCCTTCCCCTACGACCTTACGACCCTACGACCCTACGACCCGCTCCTTTACGGCGCTCCTACGGTGGGGGGCTCGGCGGCATCAACCATCGCGGGCCTGGTGTCGGGCATCGTGCCGTAGAGCGGCGTGTGGAAGCGCTTGAGGGTCTCGTTGGCCTGGCCATAGGCGATGGCGGCCGAGGTCCAGTACTCCACGAAGTGGGGCAGCCGGGTGGCGTCGTTGTTATAGGCAGGCCCTTGAGCCAGGACCATGCTCTTGAAGCGGAGGAACGGGCCGCCCTTGAGGTCGTCAATCAGCTCCAGGGGCATCACGGTGCGGCGCGCCTTGTAGCCTTGCGTGCGGGTGATGGGGAACCGGATCACGGCGTAGCGGGGCTGCTGAAGCTGGGGATCCTGCAGCACGTCCTCAATCACCCCGAAGAGCACGCCCATGGAGTCCCTGACCTTCCTGCCCTTCAGCTTCGCCTTCTCCTCCGGTGTGGTTGCCCCAGCCATGGCGTCTCCCTTGTATCCAGCCTCGCAGACGTGGCGCCGCGCTTGCGCCCAAACTTGGTCTCCCTTATTGTGCAGCGAAGTGCCCCGGAGTGTCCACAGCGCAGGGCGCCGGAGCCGTCGCGGCGTAGTGGGTAAGGGGAGGCGCCAGGTCTACTCCACCTCTGTAGGTTCGACCGGACGCTCTCCCACTCCCCTCGCGCGGCCCCTCCGGACTGCCAGAATCCAAAGGGGTAGGATCGCCCGTGGGCGGCCACGCTCAGGTAGCGGCCACCAACTGCCCTACCACCAAGACACCAGGAATGCCTAAGCTTAGGTCTTCTCTGTGTTTCTCTGTGCCCTCTGTGCCTCTGTGGTGGGGCAGTTCTTGGTGTCTTGGTGTCTTGGTGGTGAAGCAGTTACTGGCCACTGGCTGAGCGTGGCGCGCATAGAGTTGGTAGGAGGTAGCAGTGGAGGAGGTTCGCATGCCGGAGAACGAGCGCGCGATTGGCCGCGTGGTAGCGACGGAGAAGAAGCCTAACACCGCCTACTCCTTCCACTTCTGGACCCACAGCCAGGACGTGCAGGTGGGGATCGGCACGCTCGTCCGTGTCGGGCCGAAGCCTACCGAGGGCGCCGAGGGGGGTGAGGGCCTGAGGGCGCGCACGGTCTACGGCGTGGTGGTGGAGGGCTACGGCTACAACGACCTGGATACCCCGCTGAGCGACGGCTTGGGCCGCGACTGGGAGCCGATGGCGGAGGCCATCACCCGCCGCCCTGAGATGCGGCTGTATATGGCCGCGGTGCTTCGCATGGAGCCGGAAGAGCCGCTTCAGCCCGTGCCCATCGGCGCCGTGTACCTGGCGGACGATGAGGACGTCTCCGCCGGGCTCCGCATGGACGCCTACCAGGACCGCAGCGGCATTCCGGCGGGCCTCTACCAGAACGGCAAAGACTACTCGCCCGTCTACCTGGACGCGCAGTTCCTGCTGGGTCCGGAGTCGGCGCACCTCAACATCACGGGCATCTCCGGCCTGGCCACCAAGACCAGCGCCGTGGAGTTCCTGCTCTCCTCCATCTTCCAGACCCATCGGGAGTCCGTGGCGGCGGTGGTCTTCAACGTGAAGGGCCCCGATATGCTCTACCTGGACCTTCCCGCCGAGCCGGGGCCCGACCACCCCTACGCCTCCCTCTACGCCGAGAAGGGGATCTCCGGCCTGGAGCCGCGCGACCGGGAGCTCTACCAGAAGCTCGGACTGAAGGCCCAGCCCTTCGACAAGGTCCTCTACTACGCCCCCTTCCGCGCCGACGGCGTGACGCTGAACTCGCTCCGCAACCACCCGGAGCTGGTGGACTCCGTCCAGCCCCTCTGCTGGGGCCTGAAGGAGGTTATGGCTTACGCGGACGTAGTGCTGAACCGCGATGACCTGGATGCCAAGGCCGACGCCCTGGTGCAGTACATCGATCAGCGAGTGATCGACCAGCAGGTGACGGTCGATGGAATGCCACATCTGGTGCGCAACTTCCAGGACCTCAGCAACTGGTTCGATGCCGTCATCGCGGAGATGGAGAACACCAACCAGAGCCAGTACCAGACGCACCACTACCAGACGATCCGCAAGGTCTACAACCGGCTCTCCAACCTCGGCACGCGGTACAAGGGTCTCATCACCAACTCCGAGGTGGTGAAGGACCTGCCCTACGGCCAGTTCCAGGACCGCACGGTCTACTGCGTGGACATCTCTCAGCTCGACGCCTCGGCGCAGGACCTGGTCTTCACCCGGGTGGTCAACAAGCTGCGGGAGAAGATGGAGGAGAACAAGCTGGGCGTGAAGCAGGTGGTGGTCTTCGTGGACGAGCTGAACAAGTACGCCCCCGGCGACGGCGCGGACACCTACCTGAAGCGCACGCTGCTGGATATCTCCGAGCGCGGCCGCTACCTGGGCCTGGTGCTCTTCTCCGCCCAGCAGTTCCGCAGCCAGGTCCACAAGCGCGTGGTGGGCAACAGCGCCACCTCCCTCTACGGCCGCATGGACATGGACGAGCTGGCCACGCCCGGCTACTCCACCCTGACGGCGGCCACCAAGGAGAAGCTCTCCACGCTCTCCAAGGGACAGCTCATGCTGCGCCACCCGCACTTCAGCCAGCCGATCTTCGTGAAGTTCCCGCGCCCCAACGTCCTCCGCGGCTCCGACGGCTGCGTGCTCTTCCCGCCCTCCCAGGAGCCCACCCTGGAGGACAGCGCCTATGTGCGACTGCGCCGTCTCGACCCCAGCATCACCAAGTCGCAGGTGCGCGATGCCGTGTCCGGGGTCACCGAGGATGAGGTGGCACGCGTCATCAACCGGTTGGAACAGAAGGGCGTCTCCGGTGACGCGATGGCGGCCTTCCACCGGGAGGTCCGCCAGCGCGCAGGGCTCGTCGAGGCCGGCAACGGCCACGGAAGCCCTTTGGAGGGCATCACGCAGGACCCCAACGACGCGGATGACCCCTTCGTGAAGTTCTGAGAAGCCGCTCCCACGCCGCCCGTCTCCGTCCTCTCAGGCCCCTTGTGACGCGAGCGTCTTGCCTGCGGCCGAGTCGCAGGCGAGACGCCCGCGCCACCAGGGCCTCAGAGCCGTGAGTGGGTGGGTGTCCGCTGCCCAACCATGCGAGCTTCGGTGCCGCGATATCCCCGGTGGGGGAAGCTCACGCGGTCTCCTCATTGGGGGGATACCCCACCAGATGCCTCGAACCTGAGACTGTATGAGCCTCCGCCTCGTCCACTTCTCCGACACCCATCTGGGGTACCGCGCCTACAACCGCCTCAACTCCAGGGGCCTCAACCTCCGCGAAGTGGACGTCTTCGATGCCTTCCGCCGCACCCTCGCCCTGATCTCCGAGCTGGAGCCGGATCTAGTCCTACTCTCCGGTGACGTCTTCCACTCCGTCCGGCCCAGCAACCTCACCGTCTACCAGACGCTGAGGGAGCTTCGCGCCTTCCGGCAGCGCTGCTCCGCCCCGCTGGTGGTCATCGCCGGCAACCACGAGTCGCCCCGGTCGCAGGACACAGGCTGCGTCCTGCGGCTGTTCGACATGGTGCCGGACATCACCGTGGTGGATACCGGCTTCCAGGAGGTCGTGCTGCCAGGTCTGGACACGAGCGTCTTCTGCCTCCCTCACCGGGCGCTGCCGGCCCTGGAGCGGCTGGACCTGAAGCCCTCCGGCACCAGCCGACGCAACATCCTGATGGTCCACGGCACCGTGGAGGGGATCCGCATTGGCGGCTACGACGGCCAGGCCATCCCACGGTCCAGGGTCATCAACGACGCCTGGGACTACATCGCCTGCGGGCACTACCATCTCTACACCAAGCTGGCGGAAAACGCCTACTACAGCGGCAGCACGGAGTACACCAGCCGGAACCTGTGGGAGGAGACGAAGAAGCCCAAGGGCTTCATCGAATGGGACCTGGAGGAGCGCAAGGAGCTGCGCTTCCACGAGATCGAGACCCGTCCCGTTGTGATCCTGCCGCCGATCGACTGCGACGGCCGGTCGCCGGACGAGGTGATGGCGAAGATCGCGGAGTCGGTCTCCACGCCCAGGGGCGGCATCGAGGAGAAGGTCGCGCGCCTGGTGCTGGAGGGAATGACCCGCCAGGCCTTCCAGCACCTCGACCACCGGGTGCTGCGCGAGTACCGGGCCTCGGCCCTCCACCTGGAGATCTCGCTGAGGCCGCCGCAGGGGTCGCCGGGAGGGTCCAGCCCCACGGGCGAGCGCCAATCCCGGACTCTGGAGATGGAGTGGGAGGAGTTCATCGACGCCGGGGAGATCCCCGCCGGCCTGGAGCGCCCGGAGCTCAAGACCAGGGGCCTTCAGGTGCTCTCCGAGGTGGAGGTAGACCTCAGTGACTAGGCGACCAGGATTCACGGTGCCGGGGAGTCAAGAGCCCCTCACCCCCTACCCCCTCTCCCGCTCGCGGGCGAGGGGGCTCAACTGGAGGTCGGCGGCTCCCGCCAGGCCCAGAGGAGCCGCATTCCATGCCACCAACCCGCACCTGAGTCCCCTCGCCCGCCGCGCCGGAGAGGGGGTAGGGGGCGAGGGGCTTCTGGTCCCATGCCTGCGTCCGAGGCTGGCGCCATGGAGCTGATTGCCCTGCACCTGCGCAACTTCCGGCAGCATCAGGAGGCGCACCTGGAGTTTCAGCCGGGGCTGACCGCCATCGTGGGGCCGAACGGGTCCGGCAAGACGTCCTTGTTGGAGGCCATCGCCTGGGCGCTGTACGGGAGCCGGGCGATCCGCGGGAAGGTGGAGGACCTGCGCTACAGCGGCGCTCCAGCACGCTCCGTGGTGGAGGCGCTGCTGGAGTTTCGGCTGGGCAGCCACACCTACCAGGTGGTGCGACGCACGGACAACGCGCAGATACGCGTGGATGGCGGCGCCGTCTCCCACACCGGCACCACCCAGGTGAACGAGGCGATGAAGCGGCTGCTTGGTATGGACTACCGAATGTTCTATACCTCCTTCTTCACAGGGCAGAAGGAGCTGGCTTTCATGGCGAACCTTGAGGGTCCGGCCAGGGCGATCGCCATCGGCAAGATGCTGGGCTACGAGCGGCTCTCCCGGGCGCGGGAGCGGGCCAACCGGCAGCGGCTGGACCTCCGCGCGGAGGCCGAGGCGCTGGAGCGCGTGCTGGGCGACGGCGCTGAGATCGCGGCCCGCAGGCGGGAGGCCCGAGACGCACTGAAGGCTGCACAGGCCGCCGTGGCGGAGTGCGAGGCGAGGGCCAAGCAGGCCCAGAAGGTGGTGGCGGAGCTCACGCCCCAGGTCGCGGCCTCGCGGGCTCAGGCGGAGCGGCACCGGGAGCTCACCCAGTCGCGGGAGCGGGGCGTCCAGGAGCAGACGTCGCACCAGGCGCGGGTGGAGGCGCTGCGCGAGGAGATCGCGCGGCTGGAGAAGGTGGAGGCCCAGCTCGCCGGGCTGGAGCCGAGGGTGGCTCAGCTCGCGGGGCTGGAGGCGGAGTTCCGGGAGCAGGAGAAGCTGCGGCCCCAGGAGGCGCGGAGGCTGGCGCTCCAGCGCGAGGCGTCAGCCCTTCAGTCCGAGGTCGAGGAGCTGCGGAAGCAGGCGGCGGCCCTCGGCGAGCCCCAGAGCGAGCTGGACCGCGAGCGCCAGGACCTGAAGGCGGCGTTGGCGGAGGCGACGGAGCTGGACCAGCACTCTCAGAAGCTGCGGGACGAGTGGGTCTCGCGCCGGGAGAGCGGCCAGGCGGAGTGGCGGGGGCTTACCGAGCACCGAAAGGAGGTCGCGGCCCACCGGCAGGCCATCGTGGACGCCGGTCCGGGCGGCAAGTGCCCCATCTGCGAGCGGCCCCTGGAGCAGGAGCTTCCCCTGGTGCTGGGCGGCTTCGACGCGCAGCTCGCGGATATGGACCGCCGAATGGCAGAGATACGCGATCTGGCCGCCGCTCTGAAGCAGGAGCCCGCCGAGCTAGTCGCGCTCCGTGACCGCCGCGCCGAGCTGGAGAAGGACCTGGCCGCCCGGCGTCAGAGCGTGACCAGCCTGGAGTCTTCGGTCCAGAACCTGGAGCGCCTCCGCCGGGAAGCCGCCGCGCGAGCCGCCCGGCTGGAGCAGCGGGAGAAGGAGCTGGCGCAGCTCCCCTCCGGCTTCGACGAAGGGCGCTACAAGCAGCTTCAGGCGGGGCTGCAGGAGCTCAGGCCCCTGGCCGGCCAGGTGGAGGCGCTGGGGGCTCAACTCCGCCGCCTCCCGGATGCTCGGAAGACCCTGGACTCGGCACTGGATGCCTTGACGCGGCTGGACGAGGATCTCCGCGCCACCCTTACCGCGCTGGAGGCGCTGGCCTTCGACGCGGTGGCCCACCAGGCGCTGCAGGAGCGCTACCAGGCCTCCGACGCGGAGCTGAACACCGCGCGGCTGGAGCTGGCCACTGCCCTGGGCGATAGGAAGGCGGCCCAGGGCGCCTTCGATGCCGCGGTGGCGGAGGAGAACGCCCACAAGGAGCGGGCCGCGGAGCTGTCGCGCCTGAAGACGGAGCACCGGTACGCGGAGGCGCTGGCCACCTCCTTCGAGGCGCTCCGCACCTCCCTCAACAGCCGTATCCGCCCGGAGTTAGAGCAGACCGCCAGCGAGCTGCTCTCGGACCTCACGGACGGCCGCTACTCCAGCCTTCGCGTGGACGAGCAGTACAACTACCTGCTGGAGGACGAGGGGGAGCCGAAGCCGGTCATCTCCGGCGGCGAGGAGGATGTGGTCAGCCTCGCGCTCCGGCTGGCGATCTCGCAGATGATTGCGGACCGCGCCGGACAGCCGCTCTCCTTGCTCGTACTGGACGAGGTGTTCGGCTCCCTGGACGCGGGCCGGCGCGAGAAGGTGGTGCTGCTGCTTAACAGCCTCCGCGCGCGCTTCGAGCAGATCATCCTGATCTCGCACATCGAGGCCATCCACGACGCGGTCGATCAGGCCTTCTGGGTCTCCTACGACACCAAGGAGCGAGTAAGTCGCTTGCTGGACCACGAGCCCGGCGGCGAGCTGGAGCTGGACCTCGACGGATTAGGGACTGAAGGGACTGAGGGGACTGAAGGGGCTTAGGGGGAAGACCCAAGGCACTCATCTGAGGCCCTTCCCCTAAGCCCCCTCAGTCCTTAGCTTCTAGCGGAAGGACAAGGGCCGATGGCAAGCATAGAGAGCGAAGTGACGATAGAGGCGCCGCTGGACCGGGTGATGGCTCTGGCTCGGGACATCGAGCGGTTCCCGGAGTTCATGAAGGACCTGGTCTCCGTGAAGATCCTGGAGCGAGGACCCGGAGGCAAGGTTGTGAGCCAGTGGGTGGCCCGAGTGGAGGAGCTGCGCACCAAGATCAAGTGGACGGAGGAGGACCTCTGGGACGAGGAGGCCGGCACCTGCGAATTCCATCAGACCGAGGGGGACTACCAGAAGATGGAGGGCGTGTGGACCTTCGAGGCCGTGGGGGAGTCCACGCTCTTCCGCTCCCAGGTGGAGATGGACTACGCCGTGCCCCTGCTGGGTCCGCTGCTCAAGGGCCTCATTGCCCGCAAGGCCAAGGAGAACCTGGACGCCACCCTGGCCGCCGTCAAAGCCGAAGCCGAGCGGAGGGGGTAACGGCGGGTCGTGGGGCCGTGGGGTCGTAGGGAGGGGGCCTCGGAGGGTGGGGGGTGGGGACCTGTCGGACGGGGCGGACCGGTCTGACGGTGAGGGCTCTCTGGGGCGGCTTGGCGGCGCCGGGCGCCAGGGGTGGTACCTCTGGCTGACATAGAGGCGCCCCTCCGGGGCTTCCCGCGCTCTGTGCCTCCACCTCTGTGTGCTGACGCCGGCCCGTTTGAGCCCCGGAGGGGCGCCTCTACGTCAGCCGGGGATGCCATCCCCGACATGGGAGCGCCTCCTCCTAAGCCCCTATCGTCCGACTAGTCCGACCCGTCTGACAGGTCCTCACCCCCTCACCTCCCCACCCCCTCAGTTACTTAGCTCTTCTTCGTTGCCGCCTTGGCCCGGCTGCTGGGGGCTGCCTTGGTGGTGGTCTTCTTGGTCGTGGCAGCCTTTTTCGTCGCGGCGCTCTTGGCCGTTGCGCTCTTGGTTGTGGTGCTCTTCGCTGCGGTACTCTTGGCCACAGAGCTCTTGGCTTCGGTGGTCTTGGGGGCGCGGGCTTCGCGCTCGGCCCTGGCGGCCACTACGGTGGGGCAGGCCTCGTTGGTGCACTCCAAGCCGCTGACCCGGCCGCGCCAGCTCTTCTCGCCCATCGGGTAGCCGCAGGTGGTGCAGATCTGGTCGATGGGCTTGTTCCAGGTCACGAAGTCGCAGGCCGGATACTCGCTGCACCCGTAGAAGGTGCGACCCTTCTTGCTCTTCTTCTGGACCACGTGGCCAGGGCAGTCCGGCTTCGGGCAGTTCACGTCCAGCTTCTGGTCCGGCGTGGAGAGGATCGTGCGGCACTCCGGGAAGCCGGAGCAGCCCAGGAAGGGCCCGAAGCGTCCCTGTCGCAGCGCCATCTGGCGCCCGCAGTTGGGGCAGATCTCCTCCGTAAGCACGGGCTCGATTCGGACCCGCTCCGCCTTCTCGTTGGCCTCCGCCAGCCGGCGGTCGAAGGGCTCGTAGAAGTCCTTGAGCAGGCGCACCCAGTCCTGGTCGCCCTCCTCCACGTCGTCCAG
Organism: Armatimonadota bacterium; assembly: GCA_036504955.1. GTDB lineage: Bacteria > Armatimonadota > DTGP01 > DTGP01 > DASXUI01 > DASXUI01. The sequence continues at coordinate 1,648 of DASXUI010000492.1, read as the reverse complement.
CTTGCTCTCCACCGCGGCGGTGAACTGGGCGTCCAGGATGTCCGGGAAATGGGCCACCAGAAGATCGGTAACGGTGAAGCCTAGCTCCGTGGGGCGGAAGCGCTTCTCCTCCAGGTTGGCGTAGCCTCGGTCCTGGATGGTGTCGATGATGGTGGCGTAGGTGCTCGGCCTGCCGATACCCAGCTCCTCCAGCGCCTTCACGAGGGTAGCCTCGGAGAAGCGGGGCGGCGGCTCGGTGAAGTGCTGTTTGGGCGTGAGCCCCAGAAGCCGCAGCTTCTCGTCAACGGAGAGGTCCGGCAGCACCTGGCGGTCGTCCTCGTCATCTTGCTTCACGTCGTCGCGGCCCTCGGTGTAGACCCGAGTGAAGCCGTCGAAGCGCATAATGGAGCCGGTGGCTCGGAAGGTGTAGTCGCCGGCCTTGATGTTGACGGTGGTTACGTCCAGCTCCGCCGGGGCCATCTGGCTGGCCACGAAGCGCTGCCAGACGAGCGTGTAGAGCTTGAGCTGATCGGCGGTGATGTGCCCCTTCACCTTGTCCGGCGAGCGGAGGATCGAGGTGGGACGCACGGCCTCGTGCGCCTCCTGAGCGCCCTTGGCGGCCCGGTACTGGCGGGGGGTCGCCGGCAGGTACTCCTTGCCGTAGGTTCCCTCGATGTACCCCTTCGCCTCCTCGGCGGCCTCGGTGGCGATCCGGGTGGAGTCCGTCCTCATGTAGGTGATCAAGCCCACGTGGCCGTCGCCGCCCATGTCGATGCCTTCGTAGAGCTGCTGGGCAACCGTCATGGTGCGCTTGGCGCTGAAACCTAGCCTGCGGGCGGCCTCCTGCTGCAGGGTGCTGGTGATGAAGGGCGCCGCTGGGTTGCGCTTCTGCCGCCGCGTCTTGACCTCGGAGACGACGTAGCTGGCCCCCTCGAGGTCGCGAAGCACCTGCTGGGCCTCCTCCTCCTTGCCGAGCTCCAGCTTCTTGCCATGCTTCTCGATGAGCCTGGCGTCGAAGGGCTTCTCACGGTCCAGGGGGGTGAGGCGCGCGATGATGGACCAGTACTCCTGGGGCACGAAGGCCTGGATCTCCCGCTCGCGGTCGCAGACCAGGCGGACCGCCACGGACTGCACGCGGCCGGCGCTCAGGCGTCCCTTCACCTTCTTCCAGAGCAGGGGGCTGAGCTTGTAGCCCACCAGGCGGTCCAGGATGCGGCGCGCCTGCTGGGCGTTGAACCTCTTGAGGTCCAGCGTGCGGGGATGGTCCAGCGCCCGCTGTACCGCCTGCCGAGTGATCTCGTTGAACTCGATACGAAGAGGGTTCTCTAGATTGAGGGCGGCAGCGACGTGCCAGGCGATGGCCTCTCCTTCCCGATCCGGGTCGGAAGCCAGGTAGACACGGTCGCTCTTTTCGGCCGCCTGCTTGAGGTCCTTTAGGGTCTCCCGTCGCTCCTTCAGAGTGACGTAGGAGGGCTCGAAGTCATGCTCGATGTCCACCCCAAGCTTGCTCTTGGGCAGGTCCCGAACGTGGCCCATGGAGGCCTTGATGTCGAAGTTCTCGCCTAGAAAGGTCTTGAGGGTTCGGGTTTTGGCTGGAGACTCTACGATTATAAGGGACTTGCCCATTCTTTCCTCCGCCGGACTGGGCTACAGGGATGGCCTGCGCGGG
>DASXUI010000491.1:0-8559 GCA_036504955.1 Armatimonadota bacterium | reverse complement strand
GGTCGTTGGGGAAGGGCCCCAGAGGTTGGCCTTGGGTCCCTGAGGTCCCTCCCCAACGACCCAACGACCCAACGACCCTACAGCGTTCTGACCATGTGGATGTCGTCGGGCTCCAGGGCTAGGAGCTCCGGGTGGGGGGTGGGGGTGGGCTGAAAGCCGTGGCTCTGGTAGAAGCCGATGGCGGATTCGGTGGGGGCGCCGGAGACGTAGATAGAGGTGGCACCGCTCTCCCGGGCGAGGCGGAAGACCTCGGTCACCAGGTGGGTTCCCACGCCCTGCCGGCGGTACTGGCGGCTGATGTGGAGCACTGAGAGTTGGGCCATGGTCTCCGTGAGGCGGTAGCGCAGGATGGCGAAGCCCGCCAGGCGGTCGCCATCGAAGGCGCCCAGGATTACCCCGCCTCTCGCCTCCTCGCCCCAGCGCTGGGCACGCTCCTGCCAGCTTCCGGGACCGCCGTCGGCGGGCCAGGCTGGGCAGTCTACCGGCTCGTGGGTGGCGGTGAGGACGCCATCCACCATGCTGTACGTTGTTTCGATGTGCTCCGTGCGGTCGATCTCCTCCAGCCGCCGGAGTTCCTCAGGGTCCATCTGCCTTAGTGTCAACGCCATGTCCTGGTGTGCCTCCCTATGCTGTATCGACGAAGCGCGGTGGGCCGGCAAGGGTGCCGGTGTGGCGCGTATGGTTGCTGGCAGGTGTAGTACGTCTTGCTGCTTTGGGCAGGCGGCGGAGGAATGGCGCTGGGTGGCTCGTGTGCCTAGTTGTACTACGCATTGGAGAGTGAATGGGCCCGCGGGCCCATTGATAGCCTGCCGTACGCTGGGTATGAGGGGCAGCAGCATGGGTGACCTGGGGTTCGTGCTCTCGCGGCCGAGCCCGGGTTGCCCTGGGACCGGGGGTTGCGAAGGAGTCAGTGTGCGGTGAGCGTTCTCTCTGAGGCAACGGGTTGAGTCAGCACGGACCACCACTACTGCCTCCGAACGGCCATCGGACAGGTGCGGGGCCGCCGCCCAGTGGGGTGTTGGAGGACCTCGGAATCGCGGCCGAGTGGGTGTCGGAGGCCGAGGTCAGGCTGCGGTTCCCGCCTCCCCCGGCTCCTCCGGCCCGCAGGGGGGCAGGGCTTGTGCGCTCCGTGCGAGACGCCCTGATCTGCGGCCTCAGGGCTAGCTACCTCGTGAGGCTGCTTAGGGATGACCCTGGGACTAGCTACGCTGAGCTCACAGCGCTTCTTGCGTGCATCGTTCTTGGCTGGCGCCGAGTGCCCACGGTTGGGGAGGGTTGGACGGAGTGGCGGCTGTGTCCTGGCTACCTGATGGCGAGCAGCCGCGCGAGCCAGGTGGAGGTCTGCTCCTTCGAGGGGTTGAGGGTACGCCAGGTACGGCCCGACCGCTGGATCCTCGAGGCGCGGACCTTCGTGCCGATGGGGCTCGCCCACTCGCCTACGAAGGATGAAGTGCAAGCGTTGGGCCAGTACGTCGCGGCCGTGACGGGTGTTCGCTTGGATGACCGCTCAGGCAGCGCGGTGGCGGCGAGCATGTGGGAGCGGAGATGAGCGACTCAGGCCCCCGGGTTCCCCCGCCGCCCCCGTCGCTAGGGGCGGCCCCGTCGACTGGGCCAGAGGGCGAGGTCCTGCTCGCGTTCTCGGCGCCTCTAGGCGGGCTGCCGGAGGGGCTGGGCATTTCCGGTGAGGCGACGTCCGGGGGTGGGGCAGCACTCAGGTTTGAGCCCCGGCTGAGACTGCCGGCGTTCAGGCTGTACCTGGCGCCCGCGGGCCTGGAGTGGCTGTACGCCGTCAGCGTCTTCGCGGCGGGAACGCTCCACGGTCGGCCACTGAGCGACGGCCTGGAGTTGGGGGTCGGCAGCGTGGTTCCTCTCGCCTGGCTACTGCCCAACTCGCGGCCGACACACTGGCGGCTGGCCGAGCGTGCCCTGGAGGTGGAAGGGATGTCGGGCAGCCGGCATCTGGGCGAGCTGACGGCGATCGGCGTCAGCCGATGCTGGCTGCTGCCAGTGGGCCCCTGGACTCTGGTCGCCCGGGAGGGAGCTTCCGCGGTGACTCTGATGGCAGGCTCCCGGCGGCAGATGCTGGCCTTGGGCCGGTATGTGGCCGCGCGGACGGGGATGCCCTTCGACGAGGAGGCCGGCATCGAGAGAGCTGGTTGGCGGGATGCCGTCGACGGCGCGACGGCCATCTCGGCATCGCTCTGCGGCATCGCTTGCCTGGCGCTGCTGGTCTATGGGGCCTGGGTGCCCGCGCTCCTCGGAGCGGGCGCCTCCTTGGGTTTGCTGGGGGCCGGCGCTCTGGCCCAACGGGTTGGCTGAACGAGGATTCCGGCCCGGACTAGGCGGGTCTGAGTGTCTCGGTGACATGGAGGGTCAGATGCCGCTCGATCACGGTGAGGGTTCAAGTCTCTCCGCGGAACGGCCGGAGCTTCCGCCGGACTGCGGGGTGCGGATCGTGGACCGAGACGGACCGGCGGGCGCGATCACGCTTCGCGTTCCGAGCAGCGGGGGATTCCTGAGGCGGGGGACCATCTTCGCCATTTTCGGTCTTTGGCAGATCCTTCCGGCGCTCTGGCAACTGCTCACGGGAGGGTACCCAGCGCGAGCCCTGGATGAGCCGTTGGGCCCCGTCACAGACGCCCTATCGCGGATGGTCGTGGGGGCGATGCTCCTGGCGGGGGGCTGGTGGTGGACGCCTCGTTGGGAGGAGTGGCTGCTCCAGGAGGGGGAGCTCCTCATACGGCTCAGCGGGGGTAACGCTCACCAGATCAGCCGCATGGGCAGGCTCACGATATATCAGGCCGGCTCGCTGGCACGCTCCTGGGAGATGAAGGCAAGCGACGGGCTCGCGCAGGTGATCTACTCCGGCGTCTCCCGCGAGAAGGTGGAGGGGCTGGCGCGCTACGTTTCGGCCATCACCCACATCAGGGTTGAGGAGGAGGAGCCCCAGGCCGGTGCTGCCCTGAGGTCTGGGAACTGGCCGGCGTGGGCGGCGCTACTCGGCGTGCTGGGGTGAGCGGAGATGGCGTTGGTCAGCTATCTCGGAGGTGGCCGGCTGGACGTCTGGTCGTTTGTTGACCCGCTCGGTATAGGGCTGGCTTGCCTGGCCCTGGCCTGGCAGATGGAGGCGATGAACGCCGGGCTCGGCCGGTGGTGCGCGGGGTCCCTGGTCTGGGTTGACTGGGCGCTGCTGGTGGGGGGCGTGTGCTGGTTGCTGACCCTGAGCCTGCCGCCAGCACCCCGATTCGTTATTGCGAGCGTCGTGCTCACTGCTGGGGGCCTTTACGTCCTGTTCAGGGCCGCTCGCTGCTAGCACGCATCAGGTGAAGCCGGAGGAGCCGGAATGGAGGAGCGAGGCAACCAGCGACCGGGCGTCGGAATGGCGGTGCCACCGGTACTGCCGACGGACAGCGGCGTCACTTTCCGGAGCGCCGGTGGAACTGACGGCGTAGCGCTGATGGAGGTTGGGCCCGGGCCCGCTGACCTCCTGGTGGCTCGGCGGTACCGCCGATAGGCGCTGGTCTTCGTGGGATTCTGCGTGATCATCCTCCTGGCGCCGTGGCGCGGCGCGCAGTCGCTGTGGCCTCAGGCCGGTGGCGACGTCTGCACCGTGCTGCTCGCGCTTGTCTTCGTTTGGGCGCTGACGCACAACCGAACCACGTGGCTTCTGGGCTCGGGGTCGATCAGGCTGAAGGGGAACCGGACCCTCTCCGGAATGCTGGGTGTTCCCGCGCGGGTCATGCTGGTGGGGTCCCCTGACGTGCGTGGGTGCTGGGAGGTGAAGGCTCGCGGGTCCTCGGAGGTGCGGCTGGTCCGGTCGCTGTCCAGGAGTTCGGCTCTAGCCGTCGCATGCTACGTCGGAGCCATCACCGGGCTGCCGCTCGTTGACCAACTGGAGGCGGCTGCGTGTCCAGTGCCAGCACCGCCGAGGTCGAGGGTCGGCCTGCTGCTGGTGCTGGCCGCCGTCGAGGTCGTGACACTCAGCTTGCTGCTGGGCAAGGGCTCGGGCGGAGTCTTGGCGGCCTTCCCTGCCATGTTCGCCATTGTCTGGTGCCTGCTGCTCTGGGCGTTGGACCGCGCGCATCCCCGGCTGATCGCGTGGTGCGCTCCTGCCCTTCTGGCAGTGGACATCCTCCTCCCAGTCCTCGGGGCACTCGAGTGCCTGTGGCTCCGAGCCTGAGCGTCGTGACTGCCGAGTGGGAGGCGTCGATCGCTCCGCGCGGCAGTAGGTTTCGTCTCGGGAAGGGCGCTGCGTGCGCGGGCCGCGGGCGTGATGCGTCTGGTACATGCTTGGTCTGCGGGCTTGGTACGTCTAATGTCACCCCACAGCATCTTGGTGGAGAGGACCGAGGGTGTGCCGGGCCGATGAACGACCCGGCAGGAGGGCCTGCGGCCAAGCTGGGAGGGAGCCCGTGGAAGTCCCCCGCTCCTGGAGTGGACCTCGGTCCTCGGCACCTTGTGGCAACTGGCTTGGCCGAAGGCCCCCGTGCCGGGTCGTTCACCGGCCTGACACACCCTCGGTCCCCTCCACAGGGCCGCCGTGTTTCCGCACTGGGATGTCCACCTACCGCCTAGCGGCCTTCGCCCGGGCGCCCGTGTGGCGGGGGGCTTTCGCACTCCGCTAGGGAGAGCGCGCTCTAAGCTAGTGGCGGCAGCCCTAGGGCGGAGTGACTGGGGCCGCCGCTTGGCCTGGCCCAGGGCGCCTTGCTCTAGAGGCCTGCCAACGCTACCCCTCCCCGTGCTCTGGGGCGCCCTGTTGCGCGGCGCGGGCCACTGCTCCTCGGGCTCTCAGGCACCAGGGGGCAGGGCAGCGTGATCGCGTGCGCGGAGTCGCGGACGGGCGCCCTCTTGACCTATACGGCCCTGCTGGGATCTCTCACTGCCGGGCCGCGGGAGATGCCGGCGGCGCGGGTTCGGTGCCCTCCGCAGGGGCGACCATTCCCTTCATGGTGTCGCGAAGGCCGTCCATCTGCTGGTCGAGCGTCTTCGCCCACTGAAGCCAACGCTGGTCTCCCAGCTTCGTCGCCAGGGCTGTTGTGGGTTTGGTGGCAATCCGGGTGACCGCGATACCGACCAGCTTGTCCAGCAGCGTATCGTTGCCCACGGTGCCGAAGTCCCGTGGGTCGCCGGCCAGTCGCTGTCCCAGGGTCGCAACTTCTCGATAGACGGCGAAGGCGGTCGAAGGGGAGCCGTCCTCCAGTTCCCGGCCGTAGCCGACGAGGCCCCTCGCCAGGCCGCGCAGCTTGGCGAAGAGCGGCATGCTCTCAACCAGAAGCATGACCTTCGTGAGGGTGGGGGCCAGGAGGGCCGGGAACGCCGGAACGTAGGGCCTAAGGACCAGCTTGGGGCACCGGTTGGCCTCACCCAGGAGCCGGTATGACGCATCCAGCAGTGGGCTCTTTGCCGACTTGTCGTCAGTGCCGGCCGCCTGCTGCTCCTGAAGACACGCGAGCAGGTAGGGGTAGAGGGCGTTGCCCGGGTCTGCCGCACGGGCAAGGTGAAGCTCTTCGGTAGCGCGGGTGCTCCGAGAGCCCTCCTGGTCCGTGTAGTGGACGGCCAGGAGGTGGTGGAGGCCGGCCGGCGCCCCGCGGAGGACAGCGGCTCGGGTGTACAGGTCCCAGGCGTCCGGGATCACGATCGGGTGTCCCTTCTCGTCGGGTGCCGGCTGGCGGCCGTCGGTGAGGCGCACGAGGTCCGCGAGGGAGCTGAGGTAGGCCGGGTCCTTGGGTGATAGGGAGACCGCCTGCGTGAGCTGGGTATAGGCGTTCCGAAGGGTCATGGCAGCCTTGTCGGGGGTTTCGTCGGTGCCGAGGAGCTGGACCCATAGAGCGTAGTACCAGCCGAGAGAGTGGTGGTAACGGGCTTCAGAAGGCGCCAGGGCCACGGCCCGCTCCAGCTCCTTCCGGGCACTCTCCACGTCCTTGGCTCCGGCCGCGGCGCGGCTGGCCATCAGCGGTCCGCCGGGCACGGTGACGCCCGGGCCGAGTGGCTTGCCGAAGTCCTCCCCCATCAGGGTTTCCGTGAAGCGCGCCAGATAGGCGCATCCGAGGGACTCGTGGAAGGCGGCCTGATTCGGATCCAGCGATATGGCCCGCTCCAACTGCGTGACGGCGCGGGAGGTCCACTTCCCGGCCTTCAGATGGCCGGCGGCGAAGCGATAGAGGTCCTTGGCTTGAGATGAAGAAGCGGCGTCTTCGGGTTCGCCCGGAGGAGCCTGAGATACCGGCGGAGCTGCCGCAGGCCCCGCGGGGTATGCTCCGCCCGCGATCAACAGCGGGCTGAGCAGCACCAAGGGGAGCCACAGGACTGGGACCGCCAAGATCCTCCAGCCGCGATGCCTTAGCTCAGGCACCGCCACGACAAGCCAGCCTGTCATTGCGCACCTCCCCGGGGACCATCGAGTGAGCTCTCGCATGGGCGAGTCCATGGTCTATGACCCAGGCATCAGCTTCTTTGTTCCTCCAAGCGATCCCTGTGCTGAGCGCAAGGGCGGGTATGCCTGTGGCAGGCCTAGAGGGGCGGTGGCAGAGGCGCGGCGCCGTGGTCGGGTGCCCCCGGGACCACCCCGGCAGCGTCGCCCCGGCCGGTCCCTATCGCAGCCGAGTTCTCTCCCGCAGACACGAAAAAGGCGGCAGGCCCACAAGGACCTGCCGCCCCAAAATGGCTCCCCGGCGAGGACTCGAACCTCGAACCCTTCGGTTAACAGCCGAATGCTCTGCCATTGAGCTACCGAGGATCTTCACGATGTGCCCCACGCGCGTGGGGACACTGGGATTATATCAACCCCTCCGGCGGTCGTCAACGGCGAAATGGGGTGGATGGGTCGTGGGGTAGATGGGAAGGGCCTCAGAGGGTGCTCCTTGGGTGCCTTGGCTGAAGGGACCTAAGGGACGTAAGGGACCTAAGGGACGCAAGGGACCTAAGGAGCATCCTCTGAGGCCCCTCCCCAACGACCCATCGACCCCCAAAATGATAAGATAGTGGTGGCCACACTGCACCCCCCTCCCTTTCGAAAGGAATCCTCGTGTCGGAAGCCATTGCCTGTAAGTTCGGTGGTTCCTCCGTTGCTGATGCGGCCCAGATTGGTAAGCTGGCCGCGATCCTTGAGGCCGATGCCCGGCGACGCTTCGTCGTGGTCTCCGCGCCCGGCAAACGGATGAAGCAGGATGAGAAGGTCACGGACCTGCTCCTGAAATGCCACTCCATGGCTTCCATGCACCTCGACTTCCGGCCCACCTTCGAGCAGGTGCGGGAGCGCTTCTGCTCAATCTCCACGGATCTGGGGACCGGCTGCATCGAGGCCGACCTGGACGCCGTGGAGCACGGGTTGAGGGAGGGCGAGTCCGTCGATTGGGTGGCCTCGCGCGGCGAGCATCTGCACGCCCGATTGATCGCCTCTCATCTGGGGGCTCGCTATGTCGAGGCCGCCGACCTTATCCATTTCGACCCTGACGGCCGCCTTGACCCCCGCAGCTACACGCTGCTGGGTGAAGCTCTGTCGGGCGGCGGCCTGTTCGTCATCCCCGGGTTCTACGGGGCAGGGCCTGACGGCCGCGTGCGCACCTTCAGTCGCGGCGGGTCCGACGTGACGGGCGCCATCGTTGCGCGGGCCGTCAACGCAGAGGTCTACGAGAACTGGACGGACGTCTCCGGCCTGCTGAAGGCTGACCCCCGTATCGTGCCGGACCCCGCTCCCATCCGCGAGGTGACCTACCGCGAGCTGCGAGAGCTCTCTTACATGGGTGCCACGGTCCTGCACGATGAGGCGGTGTTCCCGGTTCGGGAGACGGGCATCCCCATCCAGATTCGCAACACGAACGAACCGTCCGACGAGGGCACGCGGATCGTGGCGACCCGGAAGGATTCCGAGACCATCGTCGGGATCGCCGGGCGGCCGGGCTTCTCCATCATCACGCTGGAGAAGGCGATGATGAACCAGGAGCACGGCTTCGGTCGGCGAGTGCTGGAGATCCTCGAGGGCCACGGCATGAGCTACGAGCACGCGCCCAGCAGCATCGACAGCATGTCGGTGGTCCTGGCCGACGAGGAGCTCGAGGGCCGCGAGGACGAGGTGTTGAGCGATCTGCGCGGCACCCTTCAGCCGGACCGCCTGGAGGTGACCCGCTATCTGGCCCTGATCGCCACCGTGGGGCAGGGGATGGACCACCGGGTAGGCGTCTCCGGCGCGCTCTTCGCCGCGCTGGGCGCCGCCCGCGTGAACGTCCGCCTCATCAACCAGTGCGCCTCTGAGATCAGCATCATCGTGGGCGTGGCTTCGGAGGACTACCCCCGCGCCATCCGGGCCATCTACGACGCTCTTGCTGACGGATAGGGGGAAGGGCGGGTCGTAGGGGCGTAGGGTCGTAGGGGGAGGGCCTCAGAGGGTGGGGGCTGGGGATCTGCCGGACGAGTCGGACCGGTCGGACCTGTCGGACGATGGGGGCCTTGGGGACTGCGCGGCGGCAAGGCTGGGAGTCGGTGCCCGGAGGCGGTCCGCCCGGCGGTGAATCGCCGGGCTCCGAGGCTCAATCCCGGTGAACCGGGGTTCTGAACCACAGG
>DASXUI010000490.1:0-7633 GCA_036504955.1 Armatimonadota bacterium | reverse complement strand
GGGCATGGACCTGCCCCTGAGGGCCGTCCGCGAGCAGATGTGCGCGGCCATCAACCTGGTGGTCCATCAGGCCCGCCTGCGCGACGGCAGCCGGCGGATCACGCAGATCACCGAGGTGCAGGGCATGGAGGGGGACACCCCTGTGACCCAGGACATCTTCGTTTTCCGGCAGACCGGGATGACGCCCGAGGGCCGGGTAGCCGGCGATGTGGTCCCCACCGGCATCCGTCCCAAGGTGATGGAGGAGATCGACAAGGCGGGCATCCAGCTTCCCGCGAGCTTCTTCGACGCGCCCGGAGACGGGCCCGGAGGGCACTCGTGGTAGCCAACCTGTGGCTTGCCGCGCTGCTTCTGACCGTGGGCATCGGCGCCTTCCTGGCCTGCAGCGCCGTGCTGCGGAGTGTCACGTCCCCCTCGCGGACGGTCTATCGGCGCATCCGAAAGGTGGTCGCCCAGCTTCGGCCGGAGGGTGAGTGGGGCCCCGAGCGGCCGAGGATAGACTGGAGCCGTCTGACCCGCGTGGGCGCCCTCTGGCAGGGCTTCCGGCAGCGGCTGCAGGACGACCTCACCAAGGCGGGCCTCCCCCTGCTGGCGCGCGAGTTCCTTTGGCTGGCTCTAGCCTGCGCCGCTCTGGGCCTGGCCTACGCGAGCTCGAGCATCCAGCTCCTGCTCGTGAAGGTGATCATCGTGGTGGGGAGCGCTCTGCTGCCCTTCCTTTACGTCAAACAGGTGCAGGCCACCAACCGGCGCAAGCTCGACCACCAGGTGGGTGACGCGCTGGTCACCATCACCAACAGCCTTCGGTCCGGCACCAGCTTCTACGACGCCCTTCAGCTCGCCTCGCAGGAGATGCCCGCCCCCATCAGCGTGGAGCTGACGCGCACGGTGGATGAGATGAGCCTCGGGATCCGCCCGGAAGACGCCCTGCTGCGCCTGGTGGAGCGGACGGGGAGCGAGGACATGGACCTGACGGTCACGGCCTTCTCCATCACCCGCGAGGTGGGCGGCAACCTGGCGGAGGTTCTGGACAACATCGGCGGCGTGATCCGTGAGAGAGGGCGCCTGAGGGCAGAGATCCGCGCCCTGTCCGCCCAAGGCCGCTTCAGCGCCACATCACTGGCTCTCATGCCCTTCGTGCTCTGGGTCGTGATGGACAGCCTGAGCCCCGGCTACCTAAACGGAATGCTGACCCAGCCCATGGGTCGAGAGATGCTGGTAGTCGCCTGCGTCTGCGAAGCCCTCGGCATCGTGGTCCTGCGGCGTCTGGTGCGCATCGAAGTGTAGTCGAGCCAGGTCACCTGCCGCCAACTGCCTGAACACCAAGGATCGTGCGCTTGGGCGCGGTACACCAAGTCACCAAGAGAACCTGAGCTGGGTCCGTCTCTGTGTTTCTCTGTGCCCTCTGTGTCTCTGTGGTAAGGCCGTTCTTGGTGTCTTGGTGGTGGAGTAGTCTGAGGCCGCTGTCTGGGCCCGCGGGTGCGCGGTGACCGGAGCACGTGGGACACTGGAGGATTTGAGGTGCTGGCACTCACACTAGTTTGGGCCTTCCTGGCGGTTCTCTACCTGGGCATCGCCCTCCTCAGCCGCGCGCCAAGGCTGAACCTCAAGGAGCGGCTGCGCCTGGTGAAGCGGGTGGACGAGCCGGTGTTGCCCGAGGCCCAGGCACTGAAGGTCCCGCTGGTGGTCCGCCTGGTGAAGCCTTTGGCGAGGAGGCTCACCCAAACGGCGTCCCGCGTGGCCCCCCGGGTGATCCGCGATCAGGTGCGCCGCCTGCTGGTGCTGGCCGGGAGTGCCCGGACCGTGACCAGCGAGGAGGTGCTGGCGTCGCAAGCCATCCTGGCGGTGACCAGCGGCGTGGCGGGACTCTCGCTCAGCAACAGCACACTGAGCCACCCGGGGGTATGGTTCTTCGCGCTCGCCGCGCTCGGGGGCTTCCTTCCCATCCTGGCGCTGCGCCGCAAGATCGCGCTCCGACACCGCCGCATCCTGGCCGACCTTCCCTATATGCTGGACCTCATGGTGGTCTGCATCGAGTCCGGCCTCGCTCTGGACAGCAGCATCGCCCGCGTAACGCAGAAGGTCAGCGGCCCCCTCAGCGCGGAGTTCGCCCAGGTCACGCACGAGGTGCGCGTGGGCAGGGCGAGAAGGGAAGCCTTGCGGGACATGAAGGACCGCGTGGGCCTGGAGGAGGTAACCGCCTTCGTGGCCGCGCTGATCCAGGCGGATAGAATGGGCCTGAGCATGGGCCAAGTGCTGAGGATCCAGGCTGACCAGGCCCGGATGAACCGTCAGATGCGAGCCCGGGAGTTGGCACAGAAGCTCCCCGTCAAGCTCGTCTTCCCCGTGGCGCTCCTGATCTTCCCCGCCGTGGGCATCGTTTGCGCTGGCCCAGCCTTCCTGCGGTTCCTGGAGATGCTGGGCAGCTGAGTGCCAAGCTGTCACCACACGCCGGCGCGCGGCCCCAGTCTGCGTGCCCCTCGACCGCAGTTGGGGCGCAGGCGTCTCGCCTGCGCAGCGCCGGCCATCCTCGGGGCGGAGGGGCAGGGGGCCAGCCAGCCCCCACCAGAGGCGTCCTTATCCCCGCACCGCAGGCTCCATACCCGTGCTACGGACGGCCGAGTCAGCGAGAGCCGCAGCCTGCGATCGCGGTAGGCGTGGCGCGGCGCCGTGCGCCGCGATGTCTGGGAAGCCGACGCCTCGCCGGCCAAGCCCGCATAGTGCACGAGGCGCTCGCGCGTCGCGCATGGAGCGGGCTTCCGCCCGATCCTGTGAACCGCGCAGCCTAAGCCCGCCGGGAGAGCGTTCGGGGCCTGCGACGCCTTGTGGTCAGGGGACCTCATGCGGTTGATGAACGAGACTCGGGGAACCTGTGTGGCAGAGCTGGCCGAGGAGGCGCGGGGCCCATGGCGCCGCTTCGCCGGGTTGATGCTCCAACCCACACTCCCGCCGGGCCGGGCCCTCTACTTCGCCGGCACTCGCTGCATCCACACCCACTTCATGCGGTTCGCTCTGGACCTCGTGTTCGTCGACCGCGACCTGAAGGTTGTCCGCGTGGTCCGCAACCTCCGCCCCTGGCGGTTCTCGCCCTGGGTCCGCACGGCCTGGGGCGTCCTTGAGCTTCCCGCCGGCCGTCTCCCCGACAGCCGCACCACCGAGGGCGACCAGCTCTGCTGGCGTGAGCCTGACTGGGAGCGCCGGTAGGGCTGGGGCTCAGGGGCCCAGCTCAGATCGGCTCGGTTGACGCTGTCGGCGCGCCGCTGGTATGATCGCCATGGCTCTGTCGGGCGGATAGCTCAGTGGGAGAGCGCCTCCCTTACAAGGAGGATGTCGTAGGTTCGAATCCTATTCCGCCCATCCACCTCTTCGGTCCTCGTACTTCTCTCTCGAATCGTGGCTTGGCCACTCCCTGACGCTCCCTTAGAGTTCCAGCCCGGTACTGCCACCTATCAGGCGCTCTGCTAGCCCTCACTCGCCATACGTCAACGGCTTCCTGGCGCGTCTCAGTTCGGCCCTCAGCGAATGCACCACCCGCAGATGCAGGACTGGCGGCCGCTTTGGCAAACGGTGTCTCGGTAGTACCGACCGACCCACAGCCGTATTGGGCACCCAAGGGAGAAGCCATGTCGTTTGCGATAGTGTCGCCGGAGCCGAGCATAAGGACGCTGGATGACTGGAAGTTGCACGCACCACCAGCCAAGGGGAAGGAGCATTGGCGCGACCAGCGCAGCGCCAAGGAGCTTGCCAAGAGCTGGGTGTCCGGAGGGGTACCCCAAGACGTGCGGTCCGTCTTGGAGCAGTGCCCCGCTTCCGCCAGCTTCACTGGAGTCCTAGCGATGCCGGAGGCGCCCGTCCGCCTCGATGCCTACGCTGGCAACTGTAGGAAGACGGACCTGCTGGTCTACGGGTATGCTGGCGGGCGTGGGCTGGTGCTCAGCGTGGAGGGCAAGGCTGACGAGCCCTTCGGGCCGACGGTCGCTGAGCAGCAGGCGTACGCGAAGACCAAGCTCGCGAAAGCCCCGAAGTCGCACGCCCTAGATCGGTTGGTGGAGCTCACCCAGGCGGTGCTCGGGGACCAGCCTGACGAGGTCCCAGGGATCCGCTACCAGCTCATCCACGCGGTGGCAGGAAGCCTCATCGCGGCCAAGCACGCCGGCACGGCCGTGTTCCTGGTCCATGAGTTCCGGTCATCGGCAACCGATCCCAAGAAGCACCAGGCGAACTGCGAGGACCTGAATGCCTTCATCGCCCTCCTCAACCCGCCTGGCGCGCCCATCCCCGAGACGGGCGGAATCGTGGGGCCCTTCAGGGTGCCGGGCAATCAGTGCGTGCCCAACTGCGTTGACCTGTACATCGCGAAGGCGGTGACCCAACTGGTCTAGGAGTGTTGGGGCAGCAGTCCGTCCGCGTCGGGCACGGAGACCTGGCGTTCCGTGCCCGATGCGAAGTGGGCCCAACCCCAGGCTCGGGGCTAAGGCGTGGCGGAGCGGCGGTAGGTGAGGACGGCCGCGCCGGGCTTGTCGGGGATGCGGACGGCGAGGCCAGTCTCCATCAGCAGCCTGCCGGCGGCGCGCACGACCGGCGTGCCGTCGACCTGCTGCACCGTATAGGCTGCCTCGGGGTCAAGGTCCCTCAGCGTCACCGTCAGGGTGTCACCCGCGCAGTTGGCGTGGCAGAAGGCTTGTACCATCCCGTCGCCCTTTTCCGGGCGGTTGAACTGCCAGGCCATCCAGGCGTCCTCGGCGTAGCTGCAGGGCGTCAGCGGGTAGTAGTCTCCGTAGTAGAGCGGGCTCGTCTTGCGCCACTCACTGTAGAGCTTCCGCAGCGTGGCGTAGTCCAGTCCCTTCTCCCGGATGTCCACGCCGCAGCCCAGGCTGGGGGCGGCGTTGCTCCAGAAGGCGTAGGGCTCCACGGGCGAGATCCCCCCGCCGTAGTAGGAGGCCTTGGTGGAGGCGACCGTGCCGGTGCCGTGGTAGGGCAGCCACATCGAGAGGCCGTAGGTCATCCCCTGGTGGCCCAGGGGCTCGTAGGCGTAGTCGCTGCGCCACAGCGGGACGGCCCGGCGCATAGTTTCCAGGTCGTTTCGGCGGCCGCCGGAGGCGCAGGAGTCGATGAGCATCTTGGGGTGCCGGCGACGGAGTTCATCCCAGTAGGCCAGGTAGCCCACCACGTGTTTGTTCTCCGTGATCCCCTGCCGGTCGGGCGCGTCGTTCTTGCGCCAGAGGTCCAGCGGATCCATGTTGAAGTCCTGGCGGTAGAGGTCGATGCCGTTCTGGGTCAGCACTCCATCGATGTGCTCCACCAGCCACTTCCAGGCGTCGGGGTTGCCCAGGTTCAGCAGGCCGCCCTTCTTGCCGCCCAGGATCCACTCCGGATGGTTGTTGGAGAGCCAGGTGTCCTCCGCCACCCGCTCCGGCTCGAACCAAAGGAGCGTCTTCACGCCCCGGCTGTGCGCGTGGTCGCTGATCGGCTTCAGCCCCCGGGGGAAGCGCTTCGGGTCCGGCTCCCAAGTGCCGACCTGCGGCCACCCGTGCTGCTGCGGGTACCAGCCGGCGTCCATCCACCAGTAGTCCAGCTTGAACCCCTCGGCCAGGTAGCGATCGATGTGCATGATCTGGCTCGCCTCGTCGGCGCCGATCATCTCCTGGTAGGCGCGCGAGCTGCTGGCGAGCATCATCGGCTTCGGCAGGCGACCGCCGGGCTTCGGCATGCTGTAGGCCATCATCCAACGTCGCCACAGGTTCTGGCCGCGCAGCCAGTCCCCCTGCCAGGTCTGCAGCGCGATGAGGGGGGTTCGGACCTCCTCGCCGGGGTGAAGGGTGAAGTGCGTCAGCTCCTGTCCAGCGCGAAGGTGAAGCCCGGTGCCCTTGTCTCGGGCGAACTCCGAGGCCCACTGCCCCGGCCACCCGACCGCTAGAATCAGGCCCTGGTTGCCCCAGGCGAAGTTGAAGTAGGAGAGGTCCGTGTTGGTGGGCCTGCCTCCCGCCGCCGAGACCTTCTTCACGGCCCCAGGACCCAGGGGCGTCTCCAGCGGAGCGTAGTCTCGCTGGCTGTTGGGCGAGCCGACGTTGTGGTGCAGCAGGAACTCCTCGCCTGACCCGCGCTGGATGGTGGTGTCGAGTGCCTGGATGCCCTCCAGGATCGGCGTGTCCGCCGCCCCAGTGTTCCTGAAGTACAGCGTCCACTCCACGGTGGGGAAGTCGCGGTACTCCACCGCCTCGCACCGCAGCTCCAGGCCGGTGCCGGCGTCGGTCCAAGTGACCTTGTGCAGTGTGCGCCCGCCGCTGGAGCGTTTGGTTTGCTTGCGCTTCCACCGGGGCAGAAGCTCCGCCGACGGCCTCCCGCCGTAGGTAAAGGAGAAGGGCAGCCGCTCCGCCTCCGAAGAGATGACCGGCGCCAGGTACTGCTTGGCGGACCGGATCTCCTCGGCGTTGGGGCTAAGGGACCAAGCAGCGGGAGCGGCGAGCAGCAGGAGTACCAGTACCAGGCCAGGGTACATGCGAGCCTCCACAGGGGAGCGGGTCGTTGGGTCGTTGGGTCGTGGGGGAAGGGCCCAAGAAAGTGGCGGAGGCGCGCCGGGGGCCCCGGCCGTCTCAGCGGCGCCTTGCCCTCAACCCTCCCGTTCGGCCGATGGACTCAGCGGCCCTCCTAGGAGTAACGCGCGGCGGATCCCGCCTGGGCCCAAGGAGCTTGGGACCCGGAGGCCTCGGCCCAGCCAGGGCTGCCCCTCTCCGCGCCGCACTGAAGGTTGGCCTTGGCAGACTACCGAGCGCCGGGAGGCGAGCAAGTCGGCGCCGCACTGAAGGGTAGCCTTGGCAATCGCCTCCCCCACAGCAGCGCGACGGAGGTCTTGAGGCCTTGGTGGCGCGAGCGGGATGCTCGCACTCGGCGCGGGCGTCTCGCCTGCGACTCGGCCGCAGGCCGAGCAGGGGTCCACCTGCCCATCAGAGCTCCCCCTCCCTCCAGGCCACCGACCCGTTCCCCGTGGCGCGAGCGGGATGCTCGCACTCGGCGCGAGCGTCTCGCTTGCGACTCGGCCGCAGGCCGAGCAGGTTCGGATTCATCAGGTTGTCACCAGCGAACCCTGGGCCAGCACGCGGTCCTCACTGCGGTTGGGGCGCAGGCGTCTCGCCTGCGCGGCGTTGTGGGCGCTGAGACTAACGGCCGGCTACCCAGACCAGGCCAGGTCAGTGGGGGGGAGCCGCAGAGGCGTAGCAAGTCCAGGGTTGCGCAGACGAGACGTCCGCGCCCCAACTGCCTCGGCCGTGGGCCGGAGGCCAGGGGTAACCTGACGGGATGATGGGTCAGGGCCTGCTCGGCCTGCGGCCTGGCCGTACGCGAGACGCCCGACCGCCCGGTTGTGAACTCCCCGGGCCGGTGCAAGCCGTCCCTCTCCGGGACGGCGTGGCCCCGGGAGTCGGGCGCGTCCCCTCACGGCGATTCACAGACCGCAGTACCGTCCCTCGACGGGACGGGGCGAATGTAGCCCGAGGAGTTCACTCCCGGGCGACCGGTCGCCTCGCGCCGAGTGCGAGCATCGTGCTCGCGCCGAGTGCGAGCATCGTGCTCGCGCCGAGTGCGAGCATCGTGCTCGCGCCGAGTGCGAGCAACGTGCTCGCGCCGAGTGCGAGCATCG
>DASXUI010000489.1:0-9537 GCA_036504955.1 Armatimonadota bacterium | reverse complement strand
TCCAGCTCCGCCGCCTCCACCAGCTCCAGCGGGATGTTGCTGAGGCCCGCCAGGTACAGCAGCAT
Organism: Armatimonadota bacterium; assembly: GCA_036504955.1. GTDB lineage: Bacteria > Armatimonadota > DTGP01 > DTGP01 > DASXUI01 > DASXUI01. Next base: position 9,472 of record DASXUI010000489.1, on the reverse strand, counting down.
GTTGTTGCCGCCGATGGCCGTCCACACGCCCATGAAGATGATGGCGTCGCGGGCTCCCAGGCCCCACTGCTGAGCGGTGAAGCCCAGGTGCTCCGGGTGCAGGCCCACCAGGTTGCGGGTGCTCTGCAGCCACTGCGGCGGCGTGACCGGATGGCCCAGCAGGGCGCTCACGTGGAAGGTCCGGAAGGCCCACTCGAGGGTCGCGTTGATGGGTCCGAAGTCCGGGTTGTAGAGCGCCTTCCACAGGATCATTAGCGCCACGCCCGCGGTGAAGCTGGGGAGGTAGAAGAGGGTGCGGTAGACGATGATGCCGCGCAGCCGCTGGTTCAGCAGGATGGCGAGGAACAGGGAGCCCGCGATGGCGATGGGCATTCCCAGCATGAAGTAGGCCGTGTTGCCGGCGTAGGTCTGGAACTCCTGGTCCGTCAGCAGCGTGCGGAAGTTCTCTAGCCCTATCCAGGCGAAGGGCACCGTGCGCTGCAGGTTCCAGTTGCTGAAGCTGACCACCAGCGAGAAGACCACGGGCCAGGTGGTGAAGACCAGGAAGCCCAGGAAGTTGGGGAGCAGGAAGGCCAGGGCGATGCCCAGGTCTCGGCGCTGGCGGCCGGACCATCGAGGGCGCCGGAGCGGTAGGGGCTTCTCGATCATCAGCGCCGGCCTTTCAGAACCTGCTCGTACTGTGCCTTCAAGGTGGGATCCATCGCCAGGATCTTTGGAATCTCCGCGTTCACCTCTCGGGCGGCGTCGCGGAGGGCCTCGGCGACCGGCTTCTGGTCGTTCTTCACCAGGTCGAGCTGTCGCTTCATGATGCGGGCGGCGCGCTGGCCGTTGATGAAGGGGCTCACTTCATCCGGCTCCCCGCGCTGAAGCACGTCGCGCCACACCGCGTTCAAATCCTCCTGGGGGTACTCCGGGTCATGGAGATAGGTGGAGGTGTAGGCCGACTTGATGACTGGCCCTACGGCGTCCGCCTGGTGGTTGATGAGGTCGTTGTAGGGCTGCGAGGCCAGGTACTTGATGAACTCCAGCGCCTTCTGCCGATGGAGCCCCTTACTGTTGACCAGCGTGGCGCGGCCGTAGCCCCGGTACACCCGCGCCGGGCCGTCCGGGCACTCGACGGCGCCCAGGTGGAGGTCTGGGTAGGTGCGCAGGGAGCACAGCCACCAGCGGCCGCCGAGGGCCATGGCGCCCTTCTTGCCTCCGAAGAAGGTGAGGGCGCCGCTGCCCCAGCCGCCCTGCGTAGCGATGGAGGCCTCCTCCGCCGGGGTGGGAACCACGTGGTACTTGTAGATGAGGTCATGCAGGAACTGGAGCCCCGCGATGGCCTGGGGGCTGTCCAGCACGCAGCGGGTGCCGTCCGGTGTGTAGAAGCGGCCGCCCCACTGGAACACGAACTGCGGCCAGTTGTTGTCCCAGTCCAGCATCAGGCCAAACTGCTTCGCCTTGCCGTTGGCATCACGGACCGTCAGCCTCTTAGCGATGGGCAGAAGCTGCTCCCAGGTCCACGGCCCCTTGGGGAAGGGAATGCCGGCCCGCTGGAAGATCTCCTTGTGGAAGAGGATGGCGTTGCAGGCGACGTTAGTGGCGTGCCCGTAGACGTGGCCGTTGAGGATGAAGATGGGCCGGGCGGCGGGCCACACGTCGCGGCCGGGGTCGATCCCCGCGGCGTGAAGCGGCTTCGTCAAGTCCCAGGCGATGCCAGACTTCACGTAGGCGGCAAGCTGGTAGCCGTCGTAGCAATCGAAGAGGTCCGGTCCCACGCCCGCCAGGCTCTGGACGATGACCTTCTCCATGCCGGAGGGAGTCGGGTCCAGCCGGAGGTCGCACTCGGGGTGCAGCTTGTTGAAGAGGGCGATCTGGCCCCGGCGGACGGGGTTATCGTCGCTGGCCCAGACCAGCGGGATCTTGCCCGCCGAGGCCGGCGCCGGCTGGATCTTCCAGGCCAGCACCGACATGAGGAGGAGCCCCACAAAGACTCCGGCCAACACATGCTTCATACGACCATCCCCGCGCTCCCCCTGGCACGCTGCGGCAACAAGCGCCGCTCCCTACACGCTTCATTCGCCGGGGAGGGGATGACTCCATGCTGAACGCTGACTGAGGGTGTGAGGGAGCAGAGCGGAGACAGGGGACGCGGCGCGGAGGACGCCTGCCGCCAAGAGGAGGCTCCCCCCATCTCCGGCGCGGCTGAACGGGTCGCGGAGGAGAGACGCCTCCGCCCCAACTACCTCGCTCTACAGGTACACGTCGTCCCGACGGGCGGGGTTCTTCTTCTCCCGGGACTGAGAGCCACGCTCGGGGATGTAGCGGATGGCGGGCTGGGCGTCCGGGTGGCTCTCATGCACCAGCGAAAGAAGCTCCGGCGCGGTATCGGCGGCGAACACCTCATCCTCCACCAGCGCGACAAAGCGACCGGGATAGTCCCGCTCCAGCTCCTCCGCCCGGGCATCCCAGTCCGTGCGAGCCTTCTCATCCTGCTGCCAGGATTCCAGCTCCTTGGGCAGCGTGCCAAACTTGGGCATGAATCTGGGCAAGGCTATCTCCTTGGTGGGGTCGTAGGGTCGTAAGGTCGTAGGGTCGTAGGGGAGGGGCCTCAGAGGGTCCACTTGGGTCCCTTGGGTCCCTTTGGTCTCTTGCGTCCCTTGGCTGAAGTGTCCTAAGGGCCGTAAGGGACCCAAGTGGACCCTCTGAGGCCCCTCCCCTACGACCCTACGACCTTACGACCCGCCCTTACGACCTCTCGTCCATCAGGCGCCAGCGCAGGTCGTGCGGGCCGACGTAGATGGAGTCCGGGCGGATCAGGCGGTTGTCGTCGAGCTGCTCGATCATGTGGGCCGTCCAGCCGGCGGTGCGGCCGATGGCGAACATCGGCGTGAAGATCTCCGGAGGGATGCCGACGCCGTGCAGCACCAGAGCGGCGTAGAGCTCCACGTTCGCGTAGAGCGCGCGGTCGGGGTGCAACTCGTTCAGCACCTTCACCGTAGTCTTCTCCACGGCACGGCACAACTCCAGCAAGGATCGGTCCCCGGTCTCCTTGGCCAGCTTCTCCGCGGCGTCCTCGAGGATGGCGGCTCGGGGGTCACGGGTCTTGTAGATACGATGGCCGAAGCCCATGATCCGGCGGCCGGCCGCCTGCTCCTTGCGGATATACTCCTCCGCATGGTGCGGCGAGCCAATGTCGTTCAGCATGTTCAGCACCGGACCAGGCACGCCGCCATGCTTGGGGCCCTTGAGGGACCCGACGGCGGCCGTCAGGGCGGAGATCATGTCGGAGTCCGTGGAGATCACCTGCCGAGCCGTGAAGGTGGAGGCGTTGAGGCCGTGCTCGCAGATGGCAACTAGGTAGGAGTTCAGAGCATCCACCCGAGAGCGAGAGGGTTCCTTGCCCTCCAGCATGTACAGGAATCCCTCGGCGTAGCCATGTTGGGGAAGGGGCTCAATCGGCTCCAGGCCCTGCCGCAGCCGCCAGGAGTGAGCCACCAGGGCGGGCATCTGGGCCTGCAGCCGCGCCGCCCGGCGATGCAGAAGGGAGGCATCCAGGCTGTCGGCATCCGGGTATCCAATGCTGAGCGTCGCGGCGCCCATCCGCAGGGCGTGCATGCCGGTGGCCTGAGGCGACACCACCTTCAGCACCTCCAGGGTGGGTGCCTGCAACTCGCGGAAGCTGACCAACTCCCGCTGAAGCGCGCTGTACTCGGAGCGGTTCGGCAGGTCCCCGTGCCACAGGAGGTAGGCGACCTCCTCGAAGGTCACCCGCCCGGCCAGCTCGCGGATGTCGTAGCCTCGAAGTGTTAGCTTGCCTTCCTTGCCGTTCACCTCAGCGATCTGGGTGGCGGCCGCGACCACTCCCTCCAGTCCCCGCACCACCTGCGGAGCGGTGGTCTCCCCTTGGTTGCTCACTTGTCGTCCTCCGTGGCCTTCTTTGGCCAGGCGCCGCCGCTGGCGACGCTAGTGTTTGCCCGCCTGTCACTTCCAGCGCTGTGGGGACGCGAGCCCGCGTTAGAGTGTGGCCCTGCCACCTAGTCCGCATAGTGCACGAGGCGCTTGCGCGTCGTGCATGGCGCGGGCTGCCACACGCTCTCGTGAATCACGCAGACTAGCGAATCCAGGTACCGTAGACCCCCTCAGCTTAGGTAGCTGCTGTCGCAGGGGGAGTCTACAGCCCCCGCGACCAGCCCCTCCTGCCCCCAGACAGGGGGAGTCCGGTCCCCCGGCCGGGAAAAGAAGTATGTGGCTACCGTGACCTCCGTAGAACTCGACTCCCCCGACGCCCTACCCGTGCAGCCCGACGGCTTGCGCGCGTGCGACCCAGAGACCGTCCGACACCTGCTGGCGCTGCTCGAAGGATGGCTGAGCCGGGTTCAGCGCGACCTCCGTGCCCGCGACGTCAACGATGTCGCCGAGAGCGCCCTCGCCGAAGCCTGGGGCCGGATCGCCGCGGCCTCCCCCGAGGCCCTGGCCGCCACGCCCCCCGGCGCTCCCTCGCTCGAAGCCTGGGTTCTGAGCATCGCGCGCCGTCGTCTTCTGGATCTCCTCGCCTCCCAGAACCGATCCCCGGAGCAGTTGGACGCTGGGTCGTCCCCAGGCTGGACCGACCTCCAGGCGGAGGTGGAGGCCCAAGCGCTCCGCCAGATGGTGCTGGAGGAGGCCGTGTCCGGTCTCTCCGAGGAGGAGCAGGGCTTCCTGCGCGACACCCGTGTTGGAGAGCTCTCCCTCGAGCAGATCGCTCTGCGTGATGGACGGCCCATCCGCGAGCTGGCGCTGCTGGAGTACCGTGCCCTCCGTGCTTTGGGCGATGCCTGCGCGGAGTTCGCCTCCGAGTTTCGACTGGAGGTCAAGCGCTCGGATTCCGTGGAGACCCCATCGTGAAGAAGCTCGACGAGGAGAACCGCGCCGCGGAGCTGCTCCAGGAGTGTCTTACCCGTCTGTCCGACCGGCCTCTCTCCGACGTCACGGACCGGTTCGAGCGAACGCCCAGGAGCCAGCGCGACGCCGTGCAGCGTGCCCTGGAGGGGGCGCAGGCCCTCAGCCAGGGCGTCCCGGCGGGCCTCGTGGCCCAGAGCGTCCTGAACCGGGTGGTGGAGTCCCTCAAGAAGCGCGCGGAGCTGCAGGAGCGGCTGCCCGCCCTGCGGGAAGCGCTCGCTCCCCTTCGTCCGCACGAGGGCTTCGCCCACCCCAGCGGCGAGGACGTCCTTGCCGCGATCTGCGGGCACCTGGGCCTGTCCGTGGAGGAGGTGGCCAACGGCCGGCCCGTGGGGAAGCGCACCACGGCCTCCACGCTGCCGCCCCTTCCCATCGCCGCCGGGGAGCGCGCCACGGAGCGCTACTGGGGCTCCTCCGCTCCCGTGGACCCCGTGGTGATCGCGGAGCAGCTTGGCATCCTGGTCGTCGATGTGCCCTGCGAGGACCTGGAGGCCTGTATCGTGCTGGGCGCCGACTGCTCCGTGCTGGCCGTGAGCACTCGGCTGGAGGATGAGCCCCGCCGCCGGTTCGCCATCGCCCATGAGATCGGGCACTATGTTCTGCACCGCAACCACGCTTGCGTGTTCTCTGACGCCTTCGTGGAGGCGGCGGGACGGGAGGAGCGCGATAAGGAGGCCAGCGCCTTCGCCGCCGCGCTGCTGATGCCGGAAGCCTTGCTGAGACGCGAGGGCCCGCTCTCCTGGCCGTCCATGAGGCGCGCCGAGGAGCTGGCGGCGGAGTTCCGCGTCTCGCTGACCGGCGCGGCACTTCGGCTTGTCAACCGCTGCGACTTCCCGTCCATGCTCATCGCCTTCTGGCAGGGGAAGGCGGAGTGGACCGTGCGCTCCGAGTACTTCCCCGTGACCTTCCGATCCGGCCGCACCCCGCCGGACGACTCCGAGACCGCCCGTGTGATGGACGGCGAGCCCCCCGTCCCGGACTACGGAGAGATCCACGCCTCGGAGTGGTTCCCCAAGGTCCAGAAGGTGGAGAACGGCCGCATCCAAGAGCACGCCCGAGAAGTCCACCCCGGCTTCGTGCTGACGATTCTCAATATGGTGGGCTGAGACAAGGGTCGTAGGGTCGTAGGGTCGTAAGGTCGTAGGGAAGAGCCGAGGTGAGGACCATGGGGGAGGATCGCCCCAGGTACCAGCCCATCGAGGAACTTGAGTTCTACAGGGATCTGGAGCGGCTGGGGGACGAGCTGTGGTCTGAGGTTGCTGGGTGGTGTGCCTTCGCCCGCGACAGCGTCGGGCTTCAGTTGGTCAGAGCAATCGACTCCATAGGAGCCAACCTTGTAGAGGGTGACGGCCGCCGCTCGGACGCGGAGTCACTGCACTTCTTCAGCATTGCCAAGGGTTCGGCACGAGAAGCGCGCTTCTGGCTAACCCGTGCGGCTCGGCGGGCCCTCATCACGGACGACCTGGCCGCAAGCTATCTCTCACGCCTCGAGTCCATCGTGCGACGCCTTGGGGCCTTGGTAACGACTCGGCGGCAACGTGCCCTGAGCACACGCGAGGCCAGCGGGCCGTATGCCTCGGCCCCCCCTACGACCCAACGACCCTACGACCTTACGACCCGCTTCAAGGAGCAGATATGCAAAAAGTGCAGCATCGCGAGCCCCTGGATTACGCCACCGTTGGCGTGGAGGCCGGCGACAAGATCCTGGGGGGCCTGCTTCACTGGGTCCGTCAGACGGAGGCTTTCCGGCCAAACGTGGGCGCGTCCGCGCTGGAGAACGGCTTCTACGCGAACGTGTTGAAGCTGACCCCGGAGCTGGGCCTCGCCATCTCCACCGATGGCGTGGGGACCAAGATCCTCCTCGCTGAGCTGATGGAGAAGTACGACACCGTCGGCATCGACTGCGTGGCGATGAACGTCAACGACGTCATCTGCGTGGGCGCGGAGCCGATCGCCATGGTGGACTACGTGGCGGTTCAGGTCGCGGACCCGGCCATGCTGGAGCAGATCGGCAAGGGCCTCTATGAGGGTGCCCGGCAGGCCAACATCAGCATCCCCGGCGGCGAGCTGGCGCAGGTCCGCGAGATGGTCACCGGCCTTCGTGAGGGCTCCGGTTTCGACCTGGTGGGCACCTGCGTGGGCACCGTCGCCATGGACCGCATCCTGGTCGGCCAGAACCTGCAGGCCGGCGACGCCATCTTGGGCCTCCGCAGCAGCGGGCTGCACAGCAACGGCTACACGCTGGCCCGCCATGCGCTGCTGGGCGAGGACACCGACCTGCTGAACCAGCACTCCCAGGAGCTGGGCCGCACCCTGGGTGAGGAGCTGCTGGAGCCCACGCGAATCTACGTGCGGGACGCCCTGGCCCTGCTGAACTCCGGTCTGAAGCTGCGAGCCTTCGCCCACATCACCAGCGACGGGTTCCTGAATCTGGCCCGCATCCCCCACCCCTTTGGCTACGAGATCTCAAGCCTGCCGGAGCCGCAGCCCATCTTCACCCTCATCCACCAGTCCGGCGGGGTCTCCGCCGAGGAGATGTTCCGCGTCTTCAACATGGGCATCGGCTTCTGCGTGCTGATCGCGGAGGAGGACGCGGACGCCGCGCTTGCCCTCCTCCGTGCCCAGGGCACGGAGTGCCAGCGCATCGGCACCGTCACCTCTGACCCTCAGAAGAAGGTCCTCCTTCCCCAGTACTCCCTCGTGGGTGAATCCGGCGAGTACCGCGCTGTGGGCTAGGGGACTGAAGGGGATAGGGGACTGAGGGGACTGAGGGGGCTGTGCCTGCCGAGGTCAGAGGTCCGGGTAGCGCGCCGCCGGCCCGCATGGAGGGCAGTTGGGGCGCAGGCATCTTGCCTGCGCGACCGCGATGCATCCGCAGATCCGGGGGGCGGCCTCCGGCCAATCCCTGGTGGCGCGGGCAGGATGCTCGCACTCGGCCGCCAGGCCGAGCAGGTCTGCGCGGCGTGTGAGCCCAGACTCGCAGCCTGCCCGTAGCCGTCCCCGATCTGAGGCAGTTGGGGCGCAGGCATCTTGCCTGCGCGGCCTAGCGGTGGCCCGCGCTGTCTGGGTGCGGGTCGGCACCCTGCGGAGTTCGCCACAGGCACAGTCCGGAGGGGGCCGTAGGTCGCGCAGACGAGACGTCTGCGCCCCAACTGCCGTAGGCGCTACTCCGAGGGCCAGGGGTACACGGGTGACGCCGCCAGGCTGGGACCTGCTCGGCCTGCGGCCGAGTCGCAAGCGGGACGCTCGCGCCGAGTGCGAGCATGCTGCTCGCGCCACGAGGACCGGGCCAGTGGCCTAGAGGGAGGGGGAGCTCCTGATGGGCTGGCTAACCCCTGCTCGGCCTACGGCCGAGTCGCAGGCAAGATGCTCGCACTCGGCGGATCCGAAGCTCCCCCTCTCTGTGCTCCTCTGTGCCCTCTGTGTGTCCGTGGCGGAGCAGCTCCTCGTGGTTCGCCGTCCGGCCTGGCGTCCTGGTAGCCTGATGGCGTTCCCATGCCAGCCCAGATTCGGTTGCCACGCTGGTAGGTGCCGGGCCTCGGCTGGGCGAAGGGGGGCCTAGGAGACGAGCATCAGACTGGAGGCGTGGGATGGCTGTAGAGGCTGAGGGTCGCGGTCACTCCTCTGACCGCAGGGAGTTCCTGAAGACGCTGGCCGCCGGCGCCCTGGCGGCGGGCTTGGCCCCCGAGGCCGGCGCCGCGGAAGCAGGGGCCGTCGCGGGCCCCTCGGAGTCGCCCGGTCCCTTGCCCCAGATCACCATCGCCGGGCACCGGATTCCCCGCATGGTGGTCGGCTGCAACCCCATCGGCGGCTGGAGCCATCAGGTCCACAGCCTTACCCTGGCGATGACCGAGTACTACGACCAGGAGACCACTCAGCGCTTCCTTCGGCAGTGCGAGAAGCAGGGCCTGGACCTCTGGATCTCCTACTGGGACGACAAGCCCCTGAAGGCCCTGCGCACGATTCGGGCGGAGGGATCACGGATGCGCTGCTACTTCATGGGCACCCTGGGCGAGGATGGGAAGCTGCAGAAGGAGGTGCTGGAGCACAAGCCGCTGTTCTTCCTCCACCATGGCAACGCTACCGATGACCTCTTCCGCGCCGGCAAGCACCAGCAGGTCCACGACTTCGTGAAGCGTGTCCACGATGAGATGGGCGTGGCTACCGGCGTCTCGTGCCACAACCCCGATTGCGTGAAGTACATGGAGGACAAGGGCTGGGAGGTGGACCTCTACCAGTGCTGCCTATACTACCTCACCCGCCCCAAGGACGAGATCCGCGCCAAGCTGGGCGGCGCCATGCTGGGGGAGTCCTTCCTCGATACCGACCGTGACAACATGCTGAAGGTGGTCCGGCAGGCCAGCAAGCCCTGCTTCGTCTTCAAGATCCTGGGTGCCGGCTGGCACTGCGGCTCCGACGGGGAGGTGGAGGACGCCTTCCGCGTGGCGCTGCAGGGCATCAAGAAGACGGACGGCATCATCGTGGGGATGTGGCCCAAGTTCAAGGACGAGATCACCCAGAACGTCGGATTCCTCCGCAAGTACGGTTC
>DASXUI010000488.1:0-2107 GCA_036504955.1 Armatimonadota bacterium | reverse complement strand
AGGGTGGGGGCCAAGAGGGGGGCCTGCGCTCCGGGACCCTGAACGTGCCGGGGATCGTGGGCCTGGGAGCGGCCTGCGAGCTGTGCCAGGCCACGATGGAGGCTGAGGCGCGTAGGCTCGCGGCGCTCCGTGACCTCCTCTCCTCGCTGATCCGGTCCGGCCTGGCAGGGGTACGGGGGAATGGGGCCGGGGCTCCTCGCCTGCCCGGGAGCCTGAACCTGAGCTTCGAGGGAGTTGAGGGGGAGTCACTGCTGATGGGGCTTGAGGAGCTGTGCGTCTCCAGCGGGTCGGCCTGTACCTCTGGCAGCCGAGAGCCCTCCTACGTACTCAAAGCGATGGGGCTGCCGGACGATCTGGCCCGGGCTGCCCTACGCTTCGGGTTGGGCCGCTCCACTACGGAGGCGGACGTGAGGTACGCCGCGGCGAGAGTCCTTGAGGCAGCCGGGCGCCTGCGTGGCATGCGGACGGCGCCGGGAGCGGCCGCCGCCTAGCTCGTAAATACTTCAAGACCGGTCGGGCGCCCACCTCACAGTGGGGCGCGGCTGGTAAGGGGTGACCGGCGTGGGTTCGACGTGTTCGCCGCGTGAGTCCGGCCGGTGGGCAGATGTGACAGACCTTTGGTGGGGCTGTGGGCAAGAGAGGATGTGCGGATGGAAACACTGACCATAGCGGCTCAGGATGATGCTCCGGTGGTGGTTACCGAGAGCGCGAAGAGGCAGTTCCTGCGACTTCTGGAGCGGCAGGGCAAGGCGGGGGCCGGACTGCGCCTGGGCGTGCGGGGCGGTGGTTGCTCCGGGCTGTCCTACTTCATGGAGCCCGAGACCTCGCCCGGCGAGCGTGACCGCACCTACGACCTCGACGGCTTGACGCTGGTGATGGACCTGAAGAGCCTGGTGTTCCTGAGGGGGATGGTGGTGGACTACAGCACCAGTAACCTCATGGGCGGAGGCTTCACCTTCGACAACCCCAACGCCGCCAAGAGCTGCGGCTGCGGCACCAGCTTCACACCGAAGGACGCCTAGCGGCCGCCATCGGCGGCGGCGTGGGCAGCCCCATGCCTCCGGCGACACTCAGGGCCTGTGCTCCCTCAACGTTCTGAGCGTCTCAGGAGCCGGAGGGCCGCCCTGGCTGACGATCCGCCACGCTGGGAGCGCGCTCGTCGCTCTCTGGTTTGGGGTTGAACCGGTTAAGGGCCGAGGCTCCGGCGCCTCCCGCAAGGGCGATGACCGTAACGCCGTTCCTACGCAGCGGGGACCCCTGGGGATCGACCTCATAGAAGAGGGCATCTCCAGCCGTGGCTAGGTCCGCCGGCAGACCGTCCATACCAGGGCAGAGCGCGAAACGCTCCCCCAGGGCCGCGGCCGCCATGCGCTGGAGTTCCTGGGGGCTGGTCTTGAAGGGAACTGTCAAGAGGGGATCCTGGTGCTTCGTGGCGGGGGGCTTGGAGATGAGGGCAAAGATGGGGCGCAGCTCGGTCGTCCATCCGGCCCTCGAGGGGTAGTGGCCCGTCTGGGAGGCGTAGAAGCCCGCTGCCACACTAAGAAGGGTGGCTGTCCTAAGGCGTTGGTTGATGCCCTTCTGGCTGCTCGAGTGCCACAGCCAGAGAACGCCCGAGAGCGCCAGCAAGGCGGCGACAACTGCTCCTCGGCGCAGGTGCATGGTAGCCTCCGGGGGCGCTGAGCGGCCAAGGTCCGGGGCGCCCGCCCCTTGCTACCTCCCTTCGGCTTCCGTCACGGCCCTCCTCTGTTGGGTCCCCCACCACTTGGCTACCCCGAACTACCTCACCACCTGAGGTCGCGCACTCGCGCACGATGGCAACGCGCCAGCACGCGATACACCAGCACACCGGGAGAACCCAAGTTGGGCCCTTCCTTGTGTTCCTCTGTGCCCTCCGCGGCTCTGTGGTAGGGAAGCTCCGGGTGTTCTGGCGGTCGCTGACCTAGGAGTCCGGACACGGCGTCCGCTCCCCAGCTTCCGAGGGCCCAACTCGGGGGGCGAGCCCCCTCCGCTGGGCCGGGACTCCAGAGATCGGCTCTGCCTGCCGACATCATGGTAACGAAGGCTTCCGCCGATCTGGTGATGGGGAGGGCAAGGTTTGACATCGTGA